>NZ_JAHLEM010000624.1 GCF_018883605.1 Streptomyces niphimycinicus
CGCACTGTCGAGCTGGAGGGCGCGGTCCGCCGTCTGCTGGACGAGGGCTTCGGTGCCTTCATCGAGTCCAGCGCGCACCCCGTGCTGACCATGGGTGTGCAGGAGACGGCCGAGGACGCGGGCCGTGAGGCTGCCGCGATCGGGTCGTTGCGCCGTGACGAGGGCGGTCTGGACCGCTTCTGGGCGTCCGTCGGCGAGGCGTGGACGCGCGGGGTGAGCGTCGACTGGCAGGCGGTGTTCGACGGTACGGGCGCGGAGCGCGTCGAGCTGCCCACGTACGCCTTCCAGCACCAGCACTACTGGCTCGAGGCGGGCACCCCCGCGGCTGCCGCCACCGCCGCCGACCCCGTAGAGGCCCGCTTCTGGGAGGCCGTGGAGCGCGAGGACTGGCAGGCGCTCGCCGCCGAGCTGGACGTCGACGGCGATGAGCGGGTCAGCGCGCTGCTGCCCGCGCTGGCCACCTGGCGCAAGCAGAGCCGTGAGCAGTCCACGGTAGACGGCTGGCGATACCGCGTCGCCTGGAAGCCGCTCGCCGATGGGCAGCCGGCCCGGCTGTCCGGCGCGTGGCTCCTCGTCGCCCCGGCCACCGAGGACGTCTGGACCGACGCGGTGGCCGGTGTGCTCGCCGAACGCGGCGCCGACGTACGGCGGATCGCCGTGGACACCGACGCCGACGGCCGGGACGAACTGATCGCGCGGCTGCGGGCCGCGTTCACCGAAACCGATGGCATCCCGTTCGCCGGAGTCCTGTCGCTGCTGGCCCTCGACGGCCATCCGCACCCCCGGCACCCCTCCGTCCCCGCCGGAGTGGCGGCGCAGCTCGCGCTGGTGCAGGCGCTGGGCGACGCGGAGATCGGCGCGCCGCTGTGGTCCGCCACCCGTGGCGCCGTCTCCGTGGGCCGTACGGACACCCTCGAATCCCCCGAGCAGGCGCTGGTCTGGGGGCTCGGCCGGGTGGCCGCGCTGGAGCACGGCGAGCGCTGGGGCGGTCTGGTCGATCTGCCCGGGGCGCCCGACGAGAAGGCGCTGGCCCGGCTGGTGACCGTGCTCGCCGGGGCCGAGGAGGAGGACCAGGTCGCGATCCGCGCCACCGGGCTGCTGGTACGCCGTCTGGTGCGCGCCCCGCTGGCCGCCACGCCCGCCGTACGGACCTGGGAACCGGCCGGTACGACGCTGGTCACCGGCGGTACGGGCGCGCTGGGCGCCCATGTGGCGCGCTGGCTGGCCGCGGGCGGCGCCGAGCATCTGGTGCTCACCAGCCGCCGTGGTCTGGAGGCCCCGGGCGCGGCGGATCTGCGGTCCGAACTGACCGAGCTGGGCGCGAAGGTGACCATCGCCGCATGCGATGTGGCCGACCGTGCCCAGGTCGAGGCGCTGCTCGCGGGCATCCCCGCCGAGCACCCGCTGACGGCCGTCGTCCACACGGCCGCCGTGCTGGACGACGGGGTGATCGAGGGCCTGACCCCGGACCAGGTGGACCGGGTGCTGAAGGTCAAGGTCGACGCCACCCGCCATCTGCACGAGCTGACCCGGGAGCTGGACCTCTCGGCGTTCGTGCTGTTCTCGTCCTTCGCGGCCACCTTCGGCGCGCCCGGCCAGGGCAACTACGCCCCGGGCAACGCCTTCCTCGACGCCTTCGCCGAGCACCGGCGCGCCCAGGGACTGCCCGCCACCTCGCTGGCCTGGGGCCCGTGGGGCGAGGGCGGGATGGCCGAGGGCGGTGTCGGTGACCGGATGCGCCGCCACGGTGTCATCGAGATGGCGCCACGGTCGGCCGTCACCGCGCTCCAGCACGCGCTGGACCGCGACGAGTCGGTACTGACCGTCGTCGACATGGAGTGGAAGCGCTTCGTTCTCGCCTTCACTTCCGGCCGCTCCCGTCCGCTGCTGCACGACCTGCCCGAGGCGCGGGACGTCATCCAGGACATGGCCGGGGACACCGAGGCGGACGGCGCGGGCGCGGTGGCGCTGGCGCGGCAGCTCGCCGGGGTGCCGGAGGCCGAGCGGGAGCGGCTGGTGCTGGAGCTGGTCCGCACCGCCGTCGCGGCCGTCCTGGGCTACGCCGGCGCGGACGACGTCGAGGCGGGCCGGGCCTTCAAGGAGCTGGGCTTCGACTCGCTGACCGCCGTCGAGCTGCGCAACCGGCTCGGCGCCGCCAGCGGGCTGAAGCTGCCGCCGACGCTGATCTTCGACTACCCCACGCCCACGGTGCTCGCGCGCCATCTGCGCACCGAGATCGCGGGCGGGCAGCAGGCGGCCGTGGCCGCGCTGCCGACGGCGGCGGCGCTCGCCGACGACGAGCCGATCGCCATCGTCTCCATGAGCTGCCGCTTCCCGGGCGGTGTGCGCACCCCGGAGGAGCTGTGGCAGTTGCTCACCTCCGGTGGCGACGCGCTGTCGGAGTTCCCGGGCGACCGCGGCTGGGACATCGAGTCCCTGTACAACCCGGACCCGGACGCGCAGGGCACCAGCTACACCCGCGAGGGCGGATTCCTCACCGGGGCCGCCGACTTCGACCCCACCTTCTTCGGGATCTCGCCGCGTGAGGCCATGGCGATGGACCCGCAGCAGCGGCTGCTGCTGGAGACGTCGTGGGAGGCGTTCGAGCGGGCGGGCATCGACCCGGCCACGCTGCACGGCACCCCGTCCGGTGTCTTCGTCGGCACCAACGGCTCCGACTACTCCATCGTCATGCGCAGCAACACCGAGGGCTACGAGGGCCATCTGGCCACCGGCAGCGCCGCGAGCGTCGTCTCCGGCCGCCTCTCGTACACCTTCGGCCTGGAGGGCCCGGCGGTCACCGTCGACACCGCGTGCTCGGCGTCGCTGGTGGCGCTGCACCTGGCCGTCCAGTCGCTGCGCCAGGGCGAGTGCACCATCGCGCTCGCGGGCGGGGTGACCGTGATGGCCACCCCGGGCACCTTCATCGAGTTCAGCCGCCAGCGCGGACTGTCCTCCGACGGCCGCAGCAAGGCGTTCTCCTCGGACGCGGACGGCTTCAGCCCGGCCGAGGGCGTGGGCATGCTGCTGGTCGAGCGGCTGTCGGACGCGCGCAAGAACGGCCACCCGGTGCTGGCGGTCGTGCGGGGCTCGGCGATCAACCAGGACGGTGCGTCCAACGGGCTGACGGCGCCGAACGGGCCGTCCCAGCAGCGGGTGATCCGGCAGGCCCTCGCCAACGCCCGGCTGTCGCCCGCCGAGGTGGACGTCGTCGAGGCACACGGCACCGGTACGACGCTGGGTGACCCGATCGAGGCGCAGGCGCTGCTGGCCACCTACGGCCAGGAGCGG
>NZ_JAHLEM010000625.1 GCF_018883605.1 Streptomyces niphimycinicus
CCATCGCGCTCGCGGGCGGGGTGACCGTGATGGCCACCCCGGGCACCTTCATCGAGTTCAGCCGCCAGCGCGGACTGTCCTCCGACGGCCGCAGCAAGGCGTTCTCCTCGGACGCGGACGGCTTCAGCCCGGCCGAGGGCGTGGGCATGCTGCTGGTCGAGCGGCTGTCGGACGCGCGCAAGAACGGCCACCCGGTGCTGGCGGTCGTGCGGGGCTCGGCGATCAACCAGGACGGTGCGTCCAACGGGCTGACGGCGCCGAACGGGCCGTCCCAGCAGCGGGTGATCCGGCAGGCCCTCGCCAACGCCCGGCTGTCGCCCGCCGAGGTGGACGTCGTCGAGGCACACGGCACCGGTACGACGCTGGGTGACCCGATCGAGGCGCAGGCGCTGCTGGCCACCTACGGCCAGGAGCGGCCCGACGGGCAGCCCCTGCTGCTCGGCTCGATCAAGTCCAACATCGGCCACGCCCAGGCGGCCGCCGGTGTCGCGGGTGTGATGAAGCTCGTCCTCGCGCTGCGCCACGGCGTCCTGCCGGAGTCGCTGCACATCGTGGAGCCCACCCCGCATGTGGACTGGTCGGCGGGCGAGGTCGAGCTGCTGACCGAGGCGCGCGAGTGGCCGGAGACCGGCCGTCCGCGCCGGGCCGCGGTGTCCTCGTTCGGCTTCAGCGGCACCAACGCCCACGCCATCATCGAGCAGGCCCCGGCCGAGGAGCCGGACGAGACCGAGCCGGCCACCCGGCGGCCGGGCGCGCTGCCGTGGACGGTGTCCGGCAAGAGCGAGGCCGCGCTGCGCGCCCAGGCCGCCAAGCTGCTGGCCCACCTTGATGCCGACCCGGCCCCGCGCCCGCTGGACATCGGCCACTCGCTGGCCACCACCCGTGCCGCCTTCGAGCGGCGCGCGGTGCTGGTGGGTACGGACCGGGACGAATTCGCCGGTGGTTTGGACGCCCTCGCTAGGGGGCAGGTCCTGCCCAACCTGGTGCAGGGGGCCTCAATCGGGGGCAAGGCCGCATTCGTGTTCCCAGGACAGGGGTCACAATGGGTAGGCATGGCCGTGGAGCTGTTGGATGCTTCACCGGTGTTCGCTGCCCGTATTGATGAGTGTGCCGCCGCGCTCGCAGAGTTCACCGACTGGTCGTTGGTGGATGTGCTGCGCGAGGCGGAGGGCGCACCGTCACTGGAGCGGGTGGACGTTGTTCAGCCGGTGTTGTTCTCCGTGATGGTTTCGCTCGCGGAGCTGTGGCGTTCGCTGGGGGTCCGGCCATCGGCCGTGGTCGGCCACTCGCAGGGTGAGATCGCCGCCGCGTGCGTGGCCGGAGCCCTCTCGCTTCAGGACGCTGCCCGGGTGGTGGCGCTGCGCAGTCAGGCGATCGGCCGGGTGCTGGCGGGCAAGGGCGGCATGGTGTCGGTGGCGCTGCCGGTGGCGGACGTACGGGAGCGGATCGCGCCGTGGGGCGAGGAGCGCATTTCGGTGGCGGCCGTCAACGGGCCGTCCTCGGTGGTCGTCTCCGGTGAGCCGACCGCCCTCGATGAGCTGGTCGCCGCGTGTGAGGCCGATGAGGTGCGGGCGCGCCGGGTGCCGGTGGACTACGCCTCGCACTCCGCGCAGGTCGAGCTGCTCCGCGAGGAACTGCTGGAGCTGCTGGCCCCCGTAGCGCCCAAGACGGCCGAGGTGCCGTTCCTGTCGACCGTGACGGGGGAGTGGGTCGACGGTTCCGAGCTGGACGCCGAGTACTGGTTCACCAACCTGCGTCGCACCGTCGAGCTGGAGGGCGCCATCCGCCGCCTGCTGGACGAGGGCTTCGGGGTGTTCATCGAGTCCAGCGCCCACCCCGTCCTCACGATGGGTGTGCAGGAGACGGCCGAGGACGCGGGCCGTGAGGCCGCCGCGATCGGTTCGCTGCGCCGTGACGAGGGCGGCCTGGACCGCTTCTGGATCTCCGTCGGCGAGGCGTGGACACGTGGCGTCACCGTCGACTGGGAGGCGGTGTACGAGGGGACGGGCGCCGAGCGCGTCGAGCTGCCCACGTACGCCTTCCAGCACCAGAGCTACTGGCCGCGGCCGGCCGACACCCCGGCCGACGAGTCGGGCACGCCGTCCGACGCCGTCGACGCCCGCTTCTGGGCGGCCGTCGAGCGCGAGGACCTGGCGTCGCTGGCCGACACCCTCGCGTTCCAGGACGACGGTGAGCGATCCTCGCTCGGCGCCGTCCTGCCCGCCCTGGCCACCTGGCGCAAGCAGGCCCGTGAGCAGTCCACGGTGGACGGCTGGCGCTACCGCGTGACCTGGACCTCCCTGACCGACGCCCAAGCCCCGCGGCTGTCCGGGACCTGGCTGCTGGCCGTGCCCGAGTCCGCCGCCATCGACGACTGGACGCTCGGCGCGGTCCGGATGCTCACCGAACGCGGCGCCGAGGTACGGCAGATCACCCCGACCGCCGTGGAGTCGGACCGCGCCTCGCTGACCCGCCTGGTGCGCGAGGAACTGGCCGACGCCACGACCGTCTCGGGGGTGCTGTCGCTGCTCGCCTTCGACCAGGGCACCGCGCCCGGCACCGACGGTGTCGACGCCGGGCTGACCGGCACCGCCGCGCTGATCCAGGCGCTGGGCGACGCCGGGGTGGACGCGCCGCTGTGGTGCGCCACCCGGGGCGCGGTCGCCGTCGGGCAGACGGACCCCGTCGAATCCCCCGACCAGGCGCTCGTGTGGGGCCTGGGCCGGACCGCGGCGCTGGAGTACCCGGAGCGCTGGGGCGGTCTGGTCGACCTGCCAGGCTCGCCCGACGAGCGGACGCTGGCCCGGCTCGCCGGAGTGCTCGCCGGGACCGAGGGCGAGGACCAGCTCGCGGTGCGCGCGGCCGGGGTGTTCGCCCGCAGGCTCGTACACGCCCCGCTGGCCGGTGGGCCCGCCGTGCGGACATGGAAGCCGGCCGGTACGACGCTGGTCACCGGCGGTACGGGCGCGCTGGGCGCCCATGTGGCGCGCTGGCTGGCCGCGGGCGGCGCCGAGCATCTGGTGCTCACCAGCCGCCGTGGTCTGGAGGCCCCGGGCGCGGCGGATCTGCGGTCCGAACTGACCGAGCTGGGCGCGAAGGTGACCATCGCCGCATGCGATGTGGCCGACCGTGCCCAGGTCGAGGCGCTGCTCGCGGGCATCCCCGCCGAGCACCCGCTGACGGCCGTCGTCCACACGGCC
>NZ_JAHLEM010000626.1 GCF_018883605.1 Streptomyces niphimycinicus
CCTGGAGGCCCCGGGCGCGGCCGAGCTGCGCGACGAACTGGCCGAACTGGGCGCCAAGGTGACCGTCGCCGCGTGTGATGTGGCCGACCGCAAGGCCGTCGAGACGCTGCTGGCCGCCATCCCGGCCGACCAGCCGCTCACCGCGGTCATGCACGCCGCGGGCGTTCTGGACGACGGTGTCCTGGACGCGCTCACCCCGGAGCGGTTCGCCACCGTCCTCGGCCCCAAGGCCGACGCGGCGCGCCATCTGCACGAGCTGACCCGCGATCTGGAGCTGTCCGCGTTCGTGCTGTTCTCCGGTATCGCCGGCACCCTCGGCGACGCCGGACAGGGCAACTACGCGGCGGCCAACGCCTATCTCGACGCACTGGCCGAACAGCGTCGCGCCCAGGGCCTGCCCGCCACCTCGGTGGCCTGGGGCCGCTGGGGCGAGACGGGGCTGGCCGCCGACGGGGCCATCGGCGAGCGGCTGGACCGGGGCGGTGTCCCGGCGATGGCGCCGCACGCGGCCATCACCGCGCTCCAGCGGGCCCTGGACCACGCCGACACGGTCGTGGCCGTCGCCGACATCCAGTGGGACCGCTTCGCCTACGGCTACACGGCGGTCCGCCCCAGCCCGCTGATCGGCGAACTGCCCGAGGTCCGGCGGCTGCGGGAGACCGGCGGCACGGCCGGTGAGCCCGGTACGGCCTCGGACGGGTCCCCGGCGGACGCGCTGCGCAACCGGCTGGCCGGGATCTCCCGGGCCGAGCAGTCCGTGGTCGTCCTGGAGGTCGTGCGCACCAACGCGGCCGCCGCGCTCGGCCACCCCTCGACCGACGAGGTCGGCGCCGGGCGGGCGTTCAAGGAGCTGGGCTTCGACTCGCTCATCGCGCTGGAGCTGCGCAACCGGCTGACCGCCGCCACCGGGCAGAAGCTGCCCGCCACGCTGGTCTTCGACTACCCGACCCCGGCGGTCCTCGCCGAGTTCCTGTGCGGCCGGATCGTGGGCGACGGCGGTACGGCCGCCGCCCCCGGGCTCGCGGAGCTCGACGCGCTGGAGTCCGCGCTGTCCGTCCTGGACCCCGACAGCGAGGCACGGGACGACATCGCGGCCCGGCTGCGGGATCTCGCGGCGAAGTGGGCGGAGCCCCGTACGGCCGAGGCCGAGGCGGCGGACGGCGAGAGCGGGACCGTGACGGAGAAGTTGCAGGAGGCGACGCCCGACGAGGTCTTCGCCTTCATCGACAAGGAACTCGGAATCTGAGGATCTGAAGGTCCCCGGGCGCAAGGTTTGTGACGAGAAGCATGGGTGAGACTCCAATGGCGGATCAGGACAAGATCCTCGACTACCTCAAGCGGGTAACTGCCGATCTGCACCAGACGCGGCAGCGTCTTCGCGAGGTCGAGTCGCAGGAGCCTGAGCCGATCGCGATCGTCGGCATGAGCTGCCGGTTCCCTGGTGGCGTCACGTCTCCGGAGCAGCTTTGGGAGCTCGTGGCCGCGGGCGGCGACGCCATCGCGGACTTCCCCACGGACCGCGGCTGGGACACCGACGCGCTCTTCGACGCCGATCCCGACCAGCAGGGCACCAGCTACACCGACAAGGGCGGATTCCTGGAGGGCGCGGGCGAGTTCGACGCCGCGTTCTTCGGGATCAGCCCGCGCGAGACCCTCGGCATGGACCCGCAGCAGCGGCTGCTGCTGGAGACGTCCTGGGAGGCGTTCGAACGGGCCGGGATCGACCCGGCCACGCTCCGCGGCAGCAAGGCCGGTGTCTTCGTCGGCACCAACGGCCAGGACTACCCGGAGCTGATGCACACGCTGCCGCAGGGCGTGGAGCAGTATCTGCTCACCGGCAACGCGGCCAGCGTCATCTCCGGCCGGATCTCCTACACCTTCGGTCTCGAGGGCCCGGCGCTCACCGTCGACACCGCGTGCTCGGCGTCGCTGGTGGCGCTGCACCTGGCCATCCAGGCACTGCGGGGCGGCGAGTGCTCGCTGGCGCTCACCGGTGGTGTCACGGTGATGAACAGCCCGCGCGCGTTCATCAACTTCAGCCGCCAGCGGGGCCTGGCGCCCGACGGCCGCTGCAAGGCGTTCGCCGACGGCGCGGACGGCACCGGCTGGGGCGAGGGCGTCGGCATGCTGCTCGTCGAGCGGCTGTCGGACGCCCGCAAGAACGGCCACCCCGTGCTGGCGATCGTCCGTGGCTCGGCCATCAACCAGGACGGCGCCTCCAACGGTCTGACGGCGCCCAACGGCCCGTCCCAGCAGCGCGTCATCCGCCAGGCGCTCACCGACGCCCGGCTCACCCCGGCCCAGGTGGACGCCGTCGAGGCACATGGCACCGGCACCAGCCTCGGCGACCCCATCGAGGCACAGGCCCTGCTCGCCACGTACGGGCAGAACCGGGCCGAGGGCCGCCCGCTGTGGCTCGGCTCGATCAAGTCCAACTTCGGCCACACCCAGGCCGCGGCCGGTGTCGCGGGCATCATCAAGATGGTCAAGGCCATCGAGCACGGTGTGCTGCCCAGGACCCTGCATGTCGACGCGCCCTCCCGGGACGTGGACTGGACGGCCGGTGCCGTCTCCCTGCTCACCGAGAACACCCCGTGGCCGGAGACCGGCCAGCCGCGCCGCGCGGGCATCTCCTCCTTCGGTGTGAGCGGCACCAACGCGCACACCGTCATCGAGCAGGCGCCCGCCGAGGACCGCGAGGCCCCCGATGGCGATGGCGCGCCGCCCTCGGAGTGGACCGGCGTCGGCGGTCTGGTGCCGGTGCTGGTGTCCGCGCAGAGCGCGGCGGCGCTGCGCGCCCAGGCCGAGCGGCTCACCGCCCGTCTGCGGGACGAGCCGGGCCTCGGCCTGGCCGACCTGGCCCACTCGCTGGCCACCACCCGCGCCGCGCTGGACCACCGGGCCGTGGTCCTCGCGGGCGAGGGCGGCCGCGAGGAAGTGCTGCGCGGACTGGCCGAGCTGGCCGAGGACGCCCCCGCGGGCGGCGTCGTGCGCGGCGAGGTCGGCGAGGGCAAGGTCGCGTTCCTCTTCACCGGCCAGGGCAGCCAGCGCACCGGAATGGGCCGTGAGCTGTACGCGGCCGTCCCGGCCTTCGCCCGCGCCCTGGACGAGGTGTGCGCCGAACTCGACCAGCACCTTGAGCAGCCGCTGCGCGAGGTGATGTTCGGCGACGACAGCGGACTGCTGGACCGCACCGGCTACACCCAGCCCGCGCTGTTCGCCCTCGAAGTGGCGCTGTTCCGGCTGCTGGAAACCTGGGGTGTGAGGCCCGACTTCCTCGTCGGCCACTCCATCGGCGAACTGGCCGCCGCCCATGTGGCGGGCGTGCTGTCGCTCGCCGACGCGGCGAAGCTGGTGGCCGCCCGTGGCCGGCTGATGGAGGAACTGCCCGCCGGTGGCGCGATGATCGCCATCCAGGCGGCCGAGGACGAGGTGGCGCCGCTGCTCACCGAGCGGGTGTCCATCGCCGCGCTCAACGGCCCGACGTCGGTCGTCATCGCGGGTGACGAGGACGCGGCCGTGGAGATCGCGGAAGGCTTCGAGGAGCGGGGCCGTAAGACCAAGCGGCTCACCGTCAGCCACGCGTTCCACTCGCCCCGCATGGACGGCATGCTGGACGCCTTCCGCGAGGTCGCCCAGCAGGTGACCTACGCCCCGCCGGTCATCCCCATCATCTCCAACCTGACCGGCGGCTCGGTCTCCGCCGACGAGATCTGCTCGCCCGACTACTGGGTGAGGCACGTCCGCGCGGCGGTCCGCTTCACCGACGGCATCCGCCGGCTGGAGGAGTACGACGTCGGCGCCTATGTGGAGCTGGGCCCCGACGGGGTGCTCTCCGCCATGGCGCAGGACTGCGTCACCTCCGACGGCGCCGTGTTCGTCCCCATGCTGCGCGGCGACCGCCCCGAGGCCACCGCCCTGGCCGGTGCGCTCGCCCGCGCCCATGTCCACGGCGTGGCCGTCGACTGGGCCGCGGTCTTCGAGGGCTCCGGCGCCCGCCGCGTCGAACTGCCCACCTACGCCTTCCAGCGCGAGCTGTACTGGCCCGAGCCGCCCGGCCCCTGGACCGGCGACGTCACCGCCGCCGGACTCGGCTCGGCCGACCATCCGCTGCTCGGCGCCGCCGTGTCGCTCGCCGACGCCGCCGGGTTCCTCTTCACCGGCCGGCTGTCCCTCCAGACCCACCCGTGGCTGGCCGACCACGCCGTCATGGACACCGTGCTGCTGCCCGGCACCGCCTTCGTGGAGCTGGCCATCCGCGCCGGTGACCACGTCGGCGCGGACGTCCTGGAGGAGCTGACCCTTCAGGCCCCGCTGGTGCTGCCCCCGCAGGGCGGCGTCCAGCTCCAGGTGTCCGTGGGCGCCCCGGACGAGACCGGCCGCCGCTCGCTG
>NZ_JAHLEM010000627.1 GCF_018883605.1 Streptomyces niphimycinicus
CGTCGGCGCGGACGTCCTGGAGGAGCTGACCCTTCAGGCCCCGCTGGTGCTGCCCCCGCAGGGCGGCGTCCAGCTCCAGGTGTCCGTGGGCGCCCCGGACGAGACCGGCCGCCGCTCGCTGACCCTGCACTCGCGCCTGGAGGACGCCGCCGACGGCACCTGGGGCGAGGGCGAGTGGACCCGCCACGCCACCGGTGTGCTCGGCACCGGCGCCACTACCCCCGACGAGGACCTCACCGCATGGCCGCCGGCCGGTGCCACCGAGGTCCCCGTGGACGGCCTCTACGAATGGCTCGCCGAGACCGGATTCGCCTACGGCCCCGTCTTCCAGGGCCTCCAGGGCGCCTGGCAGCACGAGGACCAGGTGTACGCCGAGGTGCGGCTGCCCGAGAGCGCCCGCGCCGAGGCCGAGCTGTTCGGCCTGCACCCCGCGCTGCTGGACGCGGCCCTGCACGCCGTGGGCATCGGCTCCCTCCTGGAGGACACCGAACACGGCCGCCTCCCCTTCTCCTGGAGCGGTGTCCGGCTCCACGCCGTCGGCGCCGCCACGCTCCGCGTCCGGCTCTCGCCCGCCGGGCAGGACGCCGTGGCCGTGCTGGTCACGGACGAGAGCGGCGCACCCGTCGCCTCCGTCGACTCGCTGCTGCTGCGCCCCGTCTCGCCCGACCAGGTGCACGCCGCGCGCGCCGCTTTCCACGAGGCGCTGTTCCGCGTCGAGTGGACCCCCGCCCCGGTGCCCGCCGCCACCACCGTCGTGGCCGGGCAGTGGGCGCTGCTGGGCGCCGACCACCCCGAGCTGGCCGCCGCCCTGCCCACCGCCGCCGGTTACGCCGACCTGGCCGCGCTCGGCGCGGCCGTGGACGCCGGGACCCCGCCGCCGCATGCCGTGCTCGCCCCGTTCTTCGCGGACGGGACGGACCTTCCGGTCGAGGAAGCCGTACGCGAGGCGCTGCACCGCGCGCTGGAGCTGGTCCAAAGCTGGCTCGCCGACGCCCGCTTCGAGGGCTCCCGGCTGGTCATCGCCACCCGTGGCGCCGTCGCCACCTCCGCCGACGCGGACACCGAGGACCTGGTCCACGCCCCGCTGTGGGGTCTGCTGCGCTCGGCGCAGTCCGAGAACCCGGACCGCTTCACCCTGGTCGACATCGACGGCGGCGACGCCTCGTACCGCGCGCTCGCCCCCGCCCTGGCCACCGGCGAATCGCAGCTCGCGGTCCGCGCCGGGACCGTGGTCGTCCCGCGCCTGGCCAAGGTCGCCTCCGACCCCGAGCAGACCGTCCCCGCGCTCGACCCCGAGGGCACCGCCCTGGTCACCGGCGCCACCGGCACCCTCGGCGGGCTGGTCGCCCGCCATCTGGTCACCGAGCACGGCGTACGCCACCTGCTGCTGCTCAGCAGGCGCGGGGCCGACGCCCACGGCGCCGCCGAACTCGTCGCCGAGCTGCGCGCGTCGGGCGCCGAGGTCACCCTCACCGCCTGCGACGTGGCCGACCGCGACGCGCTCGCCGCGACGCTCGCCGCCATCCCGGCCGAGCATCCGCTGACCGCCGTGGTGCACACGGCGGGTGTGCTCGACGACGGTGTGATCGGCTCGCTGACCGCCGAGCGCGTCGACCGCGTCCTGCCGCCCAAGGTCGACGCCGCGTGGCATCTGCATGAGCTGACCCGCGATCTCGACCTGTCCGCGTTCGTGCTGTTCTCCGCCGCCGCCGGCACCCTCGGCGGCCCCGGCCAGGCCAACTACGCGGCCGCCAACGCCTTCCTGGACGGCCTCGCCCACCGGCGCCGCGCCCAGGGGCTGCCCGCCACCGCCCTCGCCTGGGGCCTGTGGGCCGAGCGCAGCGGCATGACCGGCGACCTGGACGACACCGACATCCAGCGCATCACCCGCGCCGGAGTGGCCGCCCTCTCCTCCGAGGAGGGCCTCGCCCTCCTGGACACCGCGCTGGCCGTGGGCGACCCCACGCTCGTCCCCATGCACCTGGACCTGGCGCCGCTGCGGCACGCCGACGCCGGCATGGTGCCCGCGCTGCTGCGCGGCCTGGTGCGGGCCCCCGGCCGCCGCGTGGTGGAGTC
>NZ_JAHLEM010000628.1 GCF_018883605.1 Streptomyces niphimycinicus
GGCCGGCGCGCCGAAGCGCGGACGGGCGCGCCGGGCAGGACCCGCGCGGGGTGGCGGTGCACACCGCCACCCCGTCGCCGGATCAGCCGCGTACCCCGCACAGATGGAGCAGCGCCGCCACCGCGCGGTACGGATCGGTGCGCCCGGCCCGCTCCTCGGCGGCCAGCAGCCGCTCCCACTCCGGGGAGCCGGGCGGCTGTGCGTCGTCCGGGGCGAGGTCGGTGAAGACCCGCACGCCGTACCAGACGCGCAGCGGCGCGCCGATCGCGGTCAGGGTCTCGGTCAGTTCCTCGCGCCGGTCGGCACGGACCGGCAGCCCGATCCGGTTGGTGTACGAGGGGGAGTCGAAGGCGGTCAGCGCCGTGTCCCAGTCCTCGGCCAGCCCCGGCCGCAGCGCCAGCGCGTCACCGTTGCGCACCAGCAGGGAGAGCAGACCGCCGGGGGCCAGCACCCGGGCCAGCCCGGCGAGCAGCGGATCCGGTTCGGGCAGATACATCAGCACCCCGTGGCACAGCACCACGTCGAAGGCGCCGGGCAGGAAGTGTGCCCCGGTCTCCCGGCCGTCGCCCTCGAGGAGCCGTACGCGTCTGCGGATGCCCTCGGGCTCGTCGGCGAGCGCGGTGCGGGCCGTCTCCAGCATGGTGGGGTCGGACTCCAGCCCGGTGACCTCATGGCCCGCGCGGGCCAGCCGCAGGGCCTGGGTGCCCTGGCCGACGCCCACGTCGAGCACCCGCAGCCGCTGTCCCACCGGGAAGCGGGCGGTGATCTGCTCATCGAGCTGGCGGGCGACCAGCGCCTGCCGGACGGTGTTCCGCAGGCCCCCGAGGTGGCTCAGCCAGCCGGGCGCCCCGCCGGTGAAGCCGGAGGGTCTGCCGCTCAGGGCCGCTCTCCGCGCTTGACCTGCGGCTTGGGCAGCCGCAGCCGGCGCATCTGGAGGGTGCGCATCAGGGCGTACGCCACCGCGCCGCGCAGATTCTCGTCGGGGAAGCGCCGGCGGAGCTGCCGCTTGAGCTGGAAGCCGAAGAAGATGGAGTTGATCACGATCAGGACGATGACCACCATCCACAGCAGCAGCACATAGCTC
>NZ_JAHLEM010000629.1 GCF_018883605.1 Streptomyces niphimycinicus
TGCGCATCAGGGCGTACGCCACCGCGCCGCGCAGATTCTCGTCGGGGAAGCGCCGGCGGAGCTGCCGCTTGAGCTGGAAGCCGAAGAAGATGGAGTTGATCACGATCAGGACGATGACCACCATCCACAGCAGCAGCACATAGCTCTGCATGGCCCCGGCCTGGATCATGCTCAGGACCAGGATGACCACCGCGAGCGGCAGGAAGTACTCGGCGACGGAGAACCGCGAGTCCACGAAGTCGCGGGCGAAGCGCCGCACCGGACCCTTGTCGCGGGCCGGCAGATACCGCTCGTCGCCCCCGGCCAGCGCCTCGCGCTGCTTGGCCAGATCGGCGCGGCGGGCCTCCCGGGCACGCTTGGCGGCGTCCTTACGGTTGGCCGGCGTCTTCGCCAGGCTGCGGCGCTGCGACTGGGCCTCGCTCCGCTTGGGAGTGGGGCGGCCCTTGGGCGCCTGCGGGTCACGGGTCTGCTGCGGCTGGTCCGCGGTCACCTTGGTGGTTGCGGCCTGCTCATCCTTGGAACGGCTTCGGAACACAGGGCCAAGGGTACGGGCTGCGGAGTGTGCGCCCCAGCCTCAGGGGGAACGATCAGGCAACGGAGTCCCGCCGTATCGGGACACAGGGGACACACTCCTCCTTGCGCCGGAGGCCCCGGCTGCCTGATCGTCCTGGAGGAGGAGCGCGAGCGGGCTCGAACAGTGCGGTAATGGAAGCAGGGCCCGTAGGCTGGGTCTGTTGGAGTGCCGGAGTCACACGTCCGTCAGAAGGGGGCGCGCGAGGCCCATGAGCGGTGTCATGAAGCGTATGGGGATGATCTTCCGCGCGAAGGCCAACAAGGCCCTGGACCGGGCCGAGGACCCGCGCGAGACCCTTGACTACTCGTACCAGAAACAGCTTGAGCTGCTCCAGAAGGTGCGGCGCGGCGTTGCCGACGTGGCGACCTCGCGCAAGCGCCTCGAGCTCCAGCTCAACCAGTTGCAGGGACAGTCCACCAAGCTGGAGGACCAGGGGCGCAAGGCGCTCGCGCTCGGCCGGGAGGACCTGGCCCGTGAGGCGCTCTCCCGTCGCGCCGCGCTTCAGCAGCAGGTCACCGACCTGGAGACGCAGCACCAGACGCTCCAGGGCGAGGAGGAGAAGCTGACCCTGGCCGCCCAGCGGCTCCAGGCCAAGGTCGACGCCTTCCGTACGCGTAAGGAGACCATCAAGGCCACCTACACCGCGGCCCAGGCGCAGACCCGGATCGGCGAGGCGTTCTCCGGCATCTCCGAGGAGATGGGCGACGTCGGCATGGCGATCCAGCGTGCCGAGGACAAGACGGCGCAGCTCCAGGCCCGCGCGGGCGCGATCGACGAGCTGCTGGCCTCCGGCGCCCTGGACGACCAGTCCGGTATGGCCAAGGACGACATCGCGGCCGAGCTCGACCGGATCTCCGGCGGTACGGACGTGGAGCTGGAGCTCCAGCGGATGAAGGCCGAGCTGGCCGGCGGCAGCCCGCAGCAGGCGATCGAGGGCGGCAAGACGGACCAGGGCCAGCAGTCCCAGACCCCGCACAAGTTCGACAAGCAGTAGCCCGCGCCCCGCCTGGGCGAGGTCTCCAAGGAGGTCGTCATGATCGTACGGATCATGGGGGAGGGCCAGGTGCGGGTGGCCGAAAGCCATCTGCCCGGACTGAACAGGCTGGACGACGAGCTGCTCGCCAAGATCGAGGGCGGCGATCACGAGGGCTTCCGGAAGACCCTGGGCGCGCTGCTGGACGCGGTGCGCTCGGCCGGTGAGCCCCTGCCCGACGACGCGCTCCAGCCGTCCGAGCTGATCCTCCCCGCGGCCGGCGCGACCCTCGAGGAAGTCAAGGCGATGCTCAAGGACGACGGCCTCATTCCGGGCTAGTGCGGCGCACCCCCGGACCACACTCCAACACAGGTCCTGCCTCCCCTCACCGGCCGGGCACGGGCCGCCCATCGAGCCCGGGCGGCCCGCGGCGGCCCCTACCGTTGGATTCCGTGACTCCCCTCGCCGTCGGCCCGGGTCTGGCCCGTTCGCACCGCTGGCTGTGTGCCCACCCCCGCGCCCTGGACACCCTGGTGGCGATCGGGGTCCTCGCGCTGATCCTGATCGGCGCCGTGGCCAGTCCGCGCATGCGCCACCAGCCGCTGGGCCCCTTCTTCGTACTGCTGGCCGTGCTCGTCGCCGCCTCGCTGGTGTTCCGCCGCGATCTGCCCCGCGGGGTGCTCGCCTTCACCGTCGCCCTCACCCTCGTCGAGATCGTCACCAATGACGAGGGCCCGCCGCGCACCTCCATCGTGTTCGGGGTCGTGGTGGCGCTCTACACCGCCGCCACCCGCACCGACCGGCCCACCACCTGGCGGCTCGGCGCCGCCACGGCCGTGCTGCTCACCGGGGCCGGGATGCTCTTCGCGCTCAACCCCTGGTACTCGCAGGAGAACTGGGGCCTGTTCGCCTGGGCCGGGCTGGCCGCGGCCACCGGCGACGCGGTGCGCAGCCGGCGCGCCTATATCGCCGCCATCGAGGAGCGGGCGGTGCGCGCCGAGCGCACCCGGGAGGAGGAGGCGCGCCGCCGGGTGGCCGAGGAGCGGCTGCGGATCGCCCGTGAGCTGCACGATGTCGTGGCGCATCACATCGCGCTGGTCAATGTCCAGGCCGGGGTCGCCTCCCATGTCATGGACAACCGCCCCGACCAGGCCAAGGAGGCGCTCGCCCACGTACGGCAGGCGAGCCGCTCGGCACTGGAGGAGCTGCGCGCCACGGTCGGCCTGCTGCGGCAGTACGGCGACCCCGCCGCCCCCACCGAACCGGCCCCCGGCCTCGCCGTCCTGGACCAGCTCGTGGACGGCTTCGTACGGGCCGGGATGCGGGTCCGGGTCCGGGCGGCGCCGCCCGAGGCGCTGGGCCCGCTGCCGGGCTCGGTGGACCTCACGGCGTACCGGGTCGTCCAGGAGGCGCTGACCAATGTGCACAAGCACGCCGGGCCCGGGGCCACCGCCGAGATCCGCATCGCCCGCGTCGGGGGCGCCGCCGGGAGCGCCCTGGAGGTCACGGTCGAGGACGACGGGGCGGGGACGCGGCCCGAGGGGCCGGAGGGGGAGCCCCCGGCGCCCGGGGAGGAGACCGGCGGCGGCGGACACGGCCTGCTGGGCATGCGTGAGCGGGTGACCGCGCTGAGCGGCAGTTGCGAGGCGGCACCCCTGCCCGAGGGCGGTTTCCGGGTGCGGGTGAGACTTCCTCTTCAGCCGCGTAGGGGAGGGGACTGATGACGATCAAGGTACTGCTCGCGGACGATCAGGCGCTGCTGCGCAGCGCGTTCCGCGTCCTGGTGGACTCCGAGGCGGACATGGAGGTGGTGGGGGAGGCGTCCGACGGCGCGCAGGCGGTGGAGATCGCCCGGGCCCGGGGCGCCGATGTCGTCCTGATGGACATCCGGATGCCCGGTACGGACGGGCTGGCCGCGACCCGCATGATCACCGAGGATCCGCAGCTCGCGGACGTCCGGGTGGTCATGCTGACGACCTTCGAGGTCGACGAGTACGTGGTGGACTCGCTGCGGGCGGGGGCCAGCGGCTTCCTCGGCAAGGGCGCCGAACCCGATGAGCTGCTCGCGGCGATCCGCATCGCGGCCGCGGGCGAGGCACTGCTGTCCCCGGTCGCGACCAAGGGGCTGATCGCCCGCTTCCTGGCCCAGGGCGACGGGAACGGCGAGAGCGCCTATGACGCCTCCCGGCTGGACGCCCTCACCGTCCGCGAGCGCGAGGTCCTGGTCCAGGTCGGGGGCGGGCTGTCCAACGACGAGATCGCCGCCCGGCTGGAGGTCAGCCCGCTCACGGTCAAGACGCATGTCAACCGTGCGATGGCCAAGCTGGGCGCCCGCGATCGCGCCCAGCTCGTGGTGATCGCCTACGAGACGGGGCTGGTCCGCGCGGGCGCGTAGCGGGTGTCCGGCGGGCCTTTCCCCTCCCCGCCCCTTCCCGAAACTGGGGCTCCGCCCCAGCCCCCGGACGGGGGTTCTGCCCCGGGCCCTGGGCTGGGGTTCTGCCTCAGACTCCGGACGGGGGCTCCGCCCCAGACCCCGAAACCCGGGGCTCTGCCTCGGATCCCGGTCCGGGGTGCTGCCTCGGATCCCGGGCTGGGGTGCTGCCCCAGGCCCCGGTCCGGGGTGCTGCCTCAGATCCCGGTCCGGGGTGCTGCCCCAGACTCCGGTCCGGGGCTCCGCCCCAGCCCCCGGACGGGGGTTCTGCCCCGGGCCCTGGGCTGGGGTTCTGCCTCAGACTCCGGACGGGGGCTCCGCCCCAGACCCCGAAACCCGGGGCTCTGCCTCGGATCCCGGTCCGGGGTGCTGCCTCGGATCCCGGGCTGGGGTGCTGCCCCAGGCCCCGGTCCGGGGTGCTGCCTCAGATCCCGGTCCGGGGTGCTGCCCCAGACTCCGGTCCGGGGCTCCGCCCCAGCCCCCGGACGGGGGTTCTGCCCCGGGCCCCGGGCTGGGGCTCTGCCTCAGACTCCGGACGGGGGCTCCGCCCCCGACCCCGAAACCCGGGGCGCTGCCGCAGATCCCGGACTGGGGCTCTGCCCCAGACTCCGGTCCGGGGCTCCGCCCCAGCCCCCGGACGGGGGTTCTGCCCCGGGCCCCGGGCTGGGGCTCTGCCTCAGACTCCGGACGGGGGCTCCGCCCCAGACCCCGGTCCGGGGCTCCGCCCCAGACCCCGAAACCCGGGGCGCTGCCTCAGATCCCGGACTGGGGCTCTGCCCCAGACTCCGGTCCGGGGTTCTGCCCCAGACTCCGGTCCGGGGTTCTGCCCCAGGCTCCGGACCGGGGCTCCGCCGCAGACCCTGAAACTGGTGCTCCGCCTCAGATCCCCGACCGAGGCTCTGCCCCAGGCCCCGGACCGGGGCTTCGCCCCCTGAACCCCCGGGGGCTGGGGCGGAGCCCCAGTTGTGGGAAGGGGCGGGGAGGGGAAAGCAGCCCGCCGCAGGCGCCACGATCGTGCGCCCCGCCCCCATCGTCGCCGAACAACGCTGCCTACGGCAGCGCCAGCATCCGCTCCAGCGCCAGCTTGGCGAAGTGCTCGGTCTCCTTGTCGACCTGGATGCGGTTGACCACCTTGCCCGCCGC
>NZ_JAHLEM010000063.1 GCF_018883605.1 Streptomyces niphimycinicus
GTCGATGCCCACAGTCGTGAGCATGAGAGCGCGTGTGCGTTGCGGGTGTCGCTGCTGTTCCTGTCGCTTCTCATACGCCACCGGGTAGGGGCGCGCCATGGCAAGCGCGTGTCCGTCGAGTGCCCGGGGTTCGATGGCGGGAGCGGAAACCCGCGCGGCATGCACAGGGGGTGCCACGTAGGCGCGACTGTGCTTGCCGGGGGTGCGCCGCCCGAACAGGGCCTCTCTCACCCGTTCGGGTAGTCGTGATAGGCATTGCATGTCGGTCTGCTCCATTCAGATCGGCCATACCCCGGGGCCGTTCGCGCGGTCGCCGGGGGCCTTGCGTCTAGGCAGCCTGCCAACCCCTCAAAGGCGTATCCGCCCAAGTCCAGGGACAGTTGGGACGTTCGGGCGGTAGCGTTGAAGAACGCCCAAATGTCCGAGGGGGAGACCTTGAACACTGCCCTACGATCAGCTATGGCTGACGCCAAACTGTCGGCACGGCAACTTGCGTCACGCGTCGGGGTCTCCGGAAAGACGGTCGAACGTTGGATCGCGGACGCAGCCCTGATTCCACACGCGCAGAACCGTGAGGACGCCTGCATGGCGTTGGGAGTGAGTGAAGAAATGATCTGGCCGAAGGCAATCAAAGACCGCGTGAAAACGGGTGCCGACCGGGAAGTTATCCACTCTTACCCGTATCGCTCGGCATGTCCATCGACAGTTTGGCGCGAACTCATTACAGAGTCTTCGAATGAACTCTTCTTCGCCGGTTACACAAACTATTTCCTCTGGTTGGAACAACCAACGTTCGCAACCACACTGCGACGTAAAGCGGAAAGCGGGTGCCGGGTCAGGTTCCTGCTAGGCAACCCTGAGTGCGAAGTAACGCGTCAGCGCGAACAGATCGAGGATGTATCGCTTACAGTTTCCACGCGCATTCGCGTCACGCTGGAAAACCTCGCGAAGCTGGGGACTGTTCAGGGGATAGAGGCGCGGTTCTCGGCAGCAGCCGATGCCGCTAATCACGTCTCACTATCCGTTTTTCGGTTCGACAATCAAGCGTTGGTCACTCCGCATCTCGCACGCATGGTCGGCCATGACTCCCCCCTTCTGCACTTGCGCAAGCATGGCGACAGCGGCATGTTTGACCGGTTCGCCGAACACGCAGAGGAATTGTGGTCCAGGGGCGTACCGGTAGAATACGCACCCTCCGTGCGGTAGCCGCAACGCAGAAAAGGGCTGCGGCGCCATCTCACCGAAGTGAGAGGTACCGGAGCCCTTTACTTTATGCCGCAGAGTGCGCAAACCACTTGATGGCGCCTGTGGTGTCGACAAGGGCGGCGTCCGCCCGGAGGATGGCACGGAAGGTCACAAGGTCCGAGTTGAACGCGTAGTCGTTGGACCGCTCGAAACGGATTCCGTTGACCATGCGCACAAAGTAGTGCGACCAGTCACCGAACAGCACAGATTTTGCGCCCGCGCCCATGGCGGGCACGAATGGATCGGTGAAAGCTTGCGTCTTATCGTCCAACCCGGGCACGGGCACACGTTCAGAAATGGCTGTGACTATCACCCGCGCAACGCGACCGGCCGCAATTGCCGCCCTTATGGCATCGCGCATGTCAGTGACGGTCCCGCGCAATACGGGGCATCGGGGCCTTAGTGGCGCCAATCCCCGGCCCACCCAACGCCCCCGGGCACCGGCGCCGT
>NZ_JAHLEM010000630.1 GCF_018883605.1 Streptomyces niphimycinicus
AGCAGCCCGCCGCAGGCGCCACGATCGTGCGCCCCGCCCCCATCGTCGCCGAACAACGCTGCCTACGGCAGCGCCAGCATCCGCTCCAGCGCCAGCTTGGCGAAGTGCTCGGTCTCCTTGTCGACCTGGATGCGGTTGACCACCTTGCCCGCCGCCAGCGACTCCAGCGCCCAGACCAGATGCGGCAGATCGATCCGGTTCATGGTCGAGCAGAAGCAGACCGTCTTGTCGAGGAAGACGATCTCCTTGCCCTGGTCGGCGAAACGATTGGCCAGGCGCCGTACGAGGTTCAGCTCGGTGCCGATCGCCCACTTCGAACCGGCGGGGGCTGCCTCCAGGGCCTTGATGATGTACTCGGTCGAGCCCACGTAGTCGGCCGCGGCCACGACCTCGTGCTTGCACTCGGGGTGCACCAGCACGTTCACCCCCGGTATCCGCTCGCGCACATCGTTGACCGAGTCCAGCGAGAAGCGGCCGTGCACCGAGCAGTGGCCGCGCCACAGGATCATCGTCGCGGCGCGGAGCTGCTCGGGGGTGAGCCCGCCGTTCGGCTTGTGCGGGTTGTAGACGACACAGTCCTCCAGCGACATGCCCAGGTCGCGGACCGCCGTATTGCGCCCCAGATGCTGATCGGGCAGGAACAGCACCTTCCGGCCCTGCTGGAACGCCCACTCCAGGGCCCGCTCGGCATTGGAGGAGGTGCAGATCGTGCCGCCGTGCTTGCCGGTGAACGCCTTGATGTCGGCCGAGGAGTTCATGTACGAGACCGGCACCGTGGCCTCCGCGACGCCCGCCTCGGTCAGCACCTCCCAGCACTCGGCGACCTGCTCGGCCGTGGCCATGTCGGCCATCGAGCAGCCGGCCGCCAGATCGGGGAGGACGACCTGCTGGGCCTCGGTGGTGAGGATGTCGGCGGACTCGGCCATGAAGTGCACACCGCAGAAGACGATGTACTCGGCGTCCGGCCGCGCGGCCGCGTCCCGGGCCAGCTTGAAGGAGTCACCGGTGACATCGGCGAACTCGATGACCTCGTCGCGCTGGTAGTGGTGGCCGAGGACGAAGACCTTGTCCCCGAGCTTCTCCTTGGCCGCGCGGGCGCGGGCCACCAGATCCGGGTCGGAGGGCGCCGGAAGGTCTCCCGGGCACTCCACGCCGCGCTCGCTGCGGGGGTCGGCCTCCCGGCCGAGAAGCAGCAGAGCGAGCGGGGTCGGCTGCACATCGAGGGGCTGGGCGGTGGTCACGTCACGCACCCTTCTTTCTTCGCTGGGACTTCGCTGGGAACCCTAATCGTCAGAATGACGCTATCTATCATAGCCGCTTCACGTCACTTTGACGAGAGGCATTGTGTCGATGTGACGCATTCCGGTGTGCCCAGCCGTATGCGAGCATGAAGGGCAACAGGAGATAAGCGCTGGGCCCGGAATGAATCCGGGGCGCCGTTGGTTGGTTCCAACGGCAAGTAGTCCGTACGACCCGGGAGAGAAGCAGATGACCGTTCAGGACGAGACCACCGCGAGCGAGGGCATCATCCTGTCCGACGCCGCCGCGTCGAAGGTCAAGAGCCTGCTGGAGCAGGAGGGCCGCGACGACCTCGCGCTGCGCGTCGCCGTCCAGCCCGGCGGCTGCTCCGGCCTGCGCTACCAGCTCTTCTTCGACGAGCGCTCGCTCGACGGCGACGTCGTCAAGGACTTCGGCGGCGTCAAGGTCGTGACCGACCGCATGAGCGCCCCGTACCTGGGCGGTGCCTCGATCGACTTCGTCGACACCATCGAGAAGCAGGGCTTCACCATCGACAACCCGAACGCCACGGGCTCCTGCGCCTGCGGCGACTCCTTCAGCTAGCCCTGGGCACGGCGGAAGACAGCGAAACGGAAGGGGGCGGGCCCATCGGGCCCGCCCCCTTCCGCATGTCCCGCCGCGGCTTCCGCGGTCCGCTCACTTCCGCAGCGGCACCGTCTCACCGGTGGATCCGTCCACGACCTTCCGGCCGTCCAGCGGCTCCTTCAGCGTCACCTTCCGGTCCAACTGCTTGGCGATGAGGATGCAGGCCCGCCCCGGATGCTTCGGCTTGCTCCTGAGCTCCAGCGTCACCTGCTTCGAGGTCTCCTTCGCGGAGACCGAGTAGGTGTTGCAGACGCCGCCCCAGAAGCGCAGCGTCAGGGTTTTGCCGTCCACGCTGTACGAGGTGATGTCATCCGGCTTGGAGGTCTGCTCCCCCTTGCCCGGCCGGGTCGACGGGGAGTGGCCCGGCTCCTTGGCCTTCTTGATGAACTCCGGCTTCACCGCGGGGTAGGGCAGGGTGACCGCCACCCGGTTGGTCCCGGTCGGCCTGGTCTCGAAGATCCACGACGGCACCAGCGCCCGCCGGCCGTCCACCATGTGCGAGGCCAGGCCGAACGTCACCTTGCGCACGTCCACCTTGCCCGAGGGGCCATCGCCCTTGGCCGACGTCGAGTTGAGCCGCTCCAGCGCCTGGTTCGCGCCGAGCAGCGGATAGCTGTCGTCCTCCTTGGGCTTGGCCAGTGTGCCGCTGCCGCCGACCAACTGGCCGTCGGCGCCGACCTGGAGACTGGTCCCCCAGCCGTAGGTGGGCAGATCGCCCACCTTCGGATCGGCGTTCACCATCCGCACGGCGCCGTAGAGGCCACTCGCGTCCAGCTTCGCGTCCGACAGCCCGAGCGCCTCGAGCACCGGCTCGGCGGCGCGCTGGGCCTTCTCCTCGGATACGGCCTTGTCGCGGCCCTCGGCGGCGCCGTTGTCACCGCGCTTGTCGCCGTCGCGGTAGGACGGGCAGCTCTTGTCGGGCTTCTCCGCCCCATCGCCCTTGTCGGTCCGGACGGCCTTCTGCGCGTCCGGTTTCCCGTCCGGCTTTCCGTCCGGCTCTCCGTCCGGGCGGACGCAGGACGTACCGCCCGGCGACCCATAGCGCGAATACGACCAGCTTCCCGGTCCGGTCCGGCTCACCCGCAGCGTCGGGCCGCTCGCGTCCGGGGTGCCGCCGACCTTCCAGTACCCGTGGTCGGCGCGCGGGCTGCCGGAGACGTCCAGCGCCTTCGCCAGCCGCGCCACATCGGCCTTGGTGACCTTCGGGTCGGTCAGATAGACCGGGGCCTCCTTCGGCCCGTCCGGCAGCTTGCCCGTGACGACGTAGCGGCCGCCGTGTGGATCGGGCTCACCGGGCGCGATGCCCTCATTCCCGCCTCGCTCACCGCCCGGGGTGGCGTAGGCGTCCAGCGCGAGGGGCTTGGGTGCTCCGTCCTCGCCCGCCGCGCCCGGACCGCGGGTCCCGCCGTCCGCCGCGGTGGAGGCCCAGTAGGCGCCGCCACCACCGGCGACCAGCACCGCGGCCGCCACCGAAACGACGGCCAGCGGCGAGCGCCGGCGCGGCCGGGGAGTGTCGTCGGGGGTCTGCGGGGTGTCGGTGTCCTCGGTGCTCACCGTTTCGCTCCTTTGGCTCCGCTCACGTTCTACGGTCCCATCCCTCGCGAGGAGATGCCGATGAGACGGAGCCGGGGCGCGCCCGGTTCCTTCAGTCGCCGTAGTCCGACATGCCGGCCAGCAGATCGGCCGATGCCACAGGCACCGTGATCCCCCGGATGCGGGAGTGGGCGACCGGTGAAACACGCCTGGCCGGAGGCGATACGGTGGCCGCCCAGTGCGGCGCCATCCGGGCCCCGTCGCCGCGCAGCTCCGCCAGATACTCGGGCTCGATGGCTCCGGTGGCGGGAAGGGCGGGGCTGAGGTGCTGGGGCATGATGCCTCCTGGTCCATGGGGGTCGCCGACGCGTACCCCCGTGCACGCACCGTATTCAGCGGGTGTCGGTGAAGAAAGCCCTACTATTGGGTAGTTTCTTCCGTTCGTATGGACACGGCTGAGCAGATAGCGTGAAGCGTCCGATCTCTCCGCCCCCGCAGGAGCGACTCCGTGCGTATTGCCGTAACCGGCTCCATCGCCACCGACCATCTGATGTCCTTCCCCGGCCGTTTCGCCGATCAGCTCGTCGCCGATCAGCTTCATACGGTCTCCCTCTCCTTCCTGGTGGACACCCTCGATGTCCGCCGTGGAGGAGTCGGCCCCAACATCTGTTTCGGCATGGGCGTGCTCGGCCTGAGCCCGATCCTGGTCGGCGCGGCCGGTGAGGACTTCGCCGACTACCGCGCCTGGCTGGACCGGCACGGTGTGGACACCGCGTCCGTCCATATCTCCGAGGTCAAGCACACCGCGCGCTTCGTCTGCACCACCGACGCCGATCACAACCAGATCGCGTCCTTCTACACCGGCGCCATGAGCGAGGCCCGCCAGATCGAGCTCCAGCCGATCGCGGAGCGCGTCGGCGGCCTCGACCTCGTGCTGATCAGCGCGGACGACCCGGAGGCCATGGTCCGCCACACCGAGGAGTGCCGCTCGCGCGGCATCCCCTTCGCGGCCGACCCCTCCCAGCAGCTCGCCCGCATGGAGGGGGAGGACATCCGGCTGCTGATCGGCGGCGCGGAATACCTCTTCACCAATGAGTACGAGGCCGCGCTGATCGAGACCAAGACCGGCTGGACCGCGGACCAGATCCTCGCCAAGGTCGGCACCCGGGTCACCACGCTGGGCGCGCAGGGCGTGCGCATCGACCGCGAGGGCGAGGAGCCCGTCGTCGTCGGCTGCCCGGAGGAGGACCAGAAGACCGACCCGACCGGCGTCGGCGACGCCTTCCGCGCGGGCTTCCTCTCCGGTCTGTCCTGGAACCTCTCGCTCGAGCGCGCCGCCCAGGTGGGCTGCATGCTGGCGACGCTGGTCATCGAGACGATCGGCACCCAGGAGTACGAGCTGCGCCGGGGCCACTTCATGGAGCGCTTCGCCAAGGCATACGGCCACGAGGCCGTGGGCGAGATCGCACCCCACCTCCCCTGAACCCCACCGGGCGCCCAGGGGGCAGCCGCCCCCTGGGCCCCGCCGCGACCGCGGCTCCGCGCGGCTCCGTTGCAGTCGCGCCAGCCCCGCCGTGGTTCCCTGCGACTTCGCCGTGGCTCTCCCCGGCTCCGTGCAGTTCCCTGGGCCCTGCCGCCTGGCCGCCCGCGGTTCCGCTGTAGTCGCCTGGGCCCGCTGGTGCTCAAGGGGCCCCGCTGGGGCCTAGGCGCGGCGGCGGATCCGGTAGGCCATGCCCCGGTCGGCCGTTCGCTCGCCCTCGTAGGTCTGGCCTCGCATCTCGCACCAGGCCGGGATGTCCAGCCGCGCCGCCTCGTCGTCGGACAGCACCACCACCACACCGCCCACCGGCACCTCGCCGATCACCTTGGCCAGCTCGATCACCGGGATCGGGCACCGCTTGCCGAGCGAGTCGACCACCAGCTCGACCTCGGGCTCGGGGCCGGGTTCGCGTTCGGGCTCGGGGTCCGGGGTGACGGCGGCCCCGGCAGGCGTCGGCGCGCCCAAGCCCTCCCGTACCCGCGCCACCACCCCCGGCAGCGCCTCCAGGAACCGGTCCACCTCCGCCTCGGCCGTACCGCGCGGAAGCGAGACCCGGACATTGCCCTCGGACAGCACCCCCATGGCCCGCAGCACATGGCTCGGGGTCAGCGTGGACGAGGTGCAGGAGGAGCCGGACGAGACCGAGAACTCCGCGCGGTCCAGTTCATGGAGAAGCGCCTCTCCGTCGACATAGAGACAGGAGAAGGTCACCAGATGCGGCAGCCGCCGCTCCGGATCGCCCACCACCTCGACGTCCGGCACCAGCTCCGGCACCCGCGCCCGGATCCGGTCCACCAGCCCCCGCAGCCGCTCCGCCTCCGCGGCGGCCTCCGCCCGGACGGCCCGCAGCGAGGCGGCCGCGGCGACGACGGCGGGGAGGTTCTCGAACCCGGGGGAGCGGCCCGACTCCCGCTCGTCGGTGGGCGGGACCGTACGGAAGCGCACCCCCTTGCGCACCGCGAGCAGCCCCACCCCCGCAGGACCGCCCCATTTATGGGCACTTGCCGTCAAGAGCGACCAATTGCCCTCCGTGGGGCCCCAGCCGAGCGACTGCGCCGCGTCCACCAGCAGCGGTACGCCCGCCGCCGCGCACTCCTCGGCCGCCTCGGCGACCGGCTGCCGGGTGCCGACCTCGTGGTTGGCGGACTGTAGACAGGCCAGGGCCACCCCGTCCGGGGCCTCCCGCAGGGCCGCCGCGTACGCACCCGGCGTGACCCGCCCCGTACGGTCCACCGGGACCTCGGTGACCGTGCCGCCGTCCGCCTCGTGCGCGGCCGCCGTGTGCAGCACCGAGGAGTGCTCCACGGCGGAGACGACCAGACGGCGTCCCGCGCGCCGCCGGGCCGCGAGCGCCCCCGCGATGCCGTCGTACACCGCGCGCGTCCCCGAAGGAGTGAAGACCAGCTCGTCCGGGCGGCACCCGACGGCCTCGGCCGCCGCCTCCCGCGCGGCGTCCAGCAGCAGCCGGGCCCGCCGCCCCTCCCGGTAGAGACGTGCGGGGTCGGCCCACCCCTCGTCGAGCGCGGCGAGGAGCGCCTGCCGGGCGACGGGGTGCAGAGGAGCGGACGAGGCCATGTCGAAGTAGGGCACATACGGAACGCTAGTCGCCGGGGCGGACAAACGGACGGGCACGCCCCACGGGGGCGCCTCCGGCGCCCGGAGCGGGGTCCGCACCGCCGCCCGGAGCGTGGGTCGCATCGCGCCCGGAACCGAGACCGCACCGCGCCCGGAGCGGAGCCGCACGGCGGCCGGAGCCAGGTCGCACC
>NZ_JAHLEM010000631.1 GCF_018883605.1 Streptomyces niphimycinicus
CGCCGCGCGGGGGCCGGTGACGGCGATCGCGTCGGCGGCGGCGCCCAGGGCCGCGGCGACGGGGACCTCGAAGCCGGGAGTGACGGTGAGGAGTTCGGCGGCGGGGCCCAGGAGTCCGCCGAGCCGGTCGGCGGCGGCCAGCAGGGCGCCCGTGCCGTCCTTACGGCGCAGACCGAGGGCGAGGGCGTCATGGCGGGCGGAGGTCGCGGCGCGCTCCCGCTCGGCGGCCGTCGCGGCCTCGCGGGCCGCGCTCAGAGCGGACTCCGCCTC
>NZ_JAHLEM010000632.1 GCF_018883605.1 Streptomyces niphimycinicus
GCCGGGAGTGACGGTGAGGAGTTCGGCGGCGGGGCCCAGGAGTCCGCCGAGCCGGTCGGCGGCGGCCAGCAGGGCGCCCGTGCCGTCCTTACGGCGCAGACCGAGGGCGAGGGCGTCATGGCGGGCGGAGGTCGCGGCGCGCTCCCGCTCGGCGGCCGTCGCGGCCTCGCGGGCCGCGCTCAGCGCGGACTCCGCCTCGGCCAGCTCGCGCTTGGCGGCCTCATGGCGCTCCGCCAGTTCCGCGTCGTCCGCGTCGAGTCCGTCGACCTCCGCCTTGAGCTGTTCGTACTCCTCCTGTGCGGCGACCGCCCGGGTCTGTGCCTCGTCGCGGGACGCGGCCAGCCGCTCGATCTCGGCGCGCGCCGAACCGGCCCGGCTGCGGGCCGCGTTCACCTGGCCCTGGAGCCGGGCGAGCCCTTCGCGGCGGTCGGCGATGGCGCGGGCCACGTCCTTGAGGCGGCGCTCCTCGTCGGCCAGGCTGCGTTCGAGGTCGGCCCGGTGCGCCACGGTGTCCTCCAGCGCCCGGCTCGCCGCCTCCAGGGCGGCCTCCAGTTCGGCCTCCTGCTCCCGGATGCGGGCCGCCTCGCGCTCCATGTCCTCCGGGTCGCGGCCGCGCCGCTCCTCCCCGGGGGCGGAGGTGGCGCTCTTGACCCGGGCGTCCGCCAGGCTGACCGTGCCGCGCACCCGCTCGGCGAGCTGCGAGAGCTCGTACCAGGTCTGCTGGGCGTCCCGGAGCCGGGGCGCGAGCCGTCGCACCTGCTCCTCCAGCGCCGCCTCGCGCTGCTGCGCGGTCCGCAGCTCGGCCTCCGCGGCCTCCTTACGGCGCTTGAGCTCGGCCTCGTCGGCGATCTCGGCGCGCAGCGCTTCGCGCAGGGTCACCAGGTCGTCGGCGAGCAGGCGCAGCCGGGCGTCGCGCAGATCGGCCTGGATGACGGTGGCCCGCCGGGCCACCGCGGCCTGCCGGCCGAGCGGCTTGAGCTGGCGGCGCAGCTCGTCGGTGAGGTCCTGGACGCGGGCGAGGTTGGCCTGCATGGCGTCCAGCTTCCGCAGCGCCTTCTCCTTGCGCTTGCGGTGCTTGAGGACGCCCGCGGCCTCCTCGATGAAGGCGCGGCGGCCGGTCGGGTCGGCGTGCAGCACCCCGTCGAGCTGGCCCTGCCCGACGATGACATGCATCTCGCGGCCGATGCCGGAGTCGGAGAGCAGTTCCTGGATGTCCAGCAGCCGGCAGGTGTCCCCGTTGAGCTGGTACTCGCTGCCGCCGTTGCGGAACATGATCCGCGTGATGGTGACTTCGGCGTAGTCGATGGGCAGCGCGCCATCCGCGTTGTCGATGGTGAGCGAGACCTCGGCGCGGCCGAGCGGGGGACGGCCGGTGGTCCCGGCGAAGATGACGTCCTCCATCTTGCCGCCGCGCAGGGATTTGGCACCCTGTTCGCCCATGACCCAGGAAAGGGCGTCCACGACATTGGACTTGCCCGAACCGTTGGGGCCGACGACGCAGGTGATACCCGGCTCGAACCGGAGCGTCGTGGCGGAGGCGAAGGATTTGAACCCTCGCAGGGTCAGGCTCTTGAGATGCACGCCTTTGGACTCTACCCGCCACCCCTCTTCCGGCACCGTCCCGTGACGGTGGCGCCGCGCTCCCGTCCCGGCTTTTTCTCGGTTTCAGCAATGATCGGTTTCACCGCTGGGAGAGAGGGGCACATCAGTCGGTAAGGGTGGCTCGGAGACCACTTGGGGATACGACGAAGGGACGCCGAGGCGTCCCTTGAAGATTCTCAAGCGGCTGACGATGCAGCCCGACCGGCCCTTGGGCTGGGTCAGGCGAGCGCAGGCTCCGCCTGGGATACGTCGATGCTTTCGAGCAGCGAGTCGCCGTGGTAGTGAGCGGCGGCGGACAGTGCGTCGTTCTCGGCCTGAATCCGGACGAGCTCGGATTCGAGGTCCTGGACGCGCTGCTGAAGCCGTCGCATCTCGGCGAGGACTCGGGGGTCGGAACCGCCGACGTAACCGAGAAGCGCCTTTGCCATGATGGATGGTCCTCCACACTGAGTGACCGACCGAAGCGGTCTGGGTCGTGAGGGATTTGCACCCGCGTTGCCTGCCGAATTACTACCGTGCTGCGCGGCAAACAGTTAAGGTGCGCGGGGCTTCCAGCGTCTCACCAATTGGTTTGAGGGTCAACACGATCACATGCCGACGGGGCCGCAGGGGTCGAGAGCATACGGGCGGCGGACTGTGCCCACCCCTCTCCAGAGGACCCATGGCGGTCGGGGATCTTCCGTGACACCGCAGCCTTCCACGGCGCGGCGCCGTTGGCAACCATCAGCCGATTTCTGCTCACCGTGCGCAGGGAAGGCATGGTCAGCGGGGTGCCGCGGAGGGTGCCTCCGGTGAGTTGATCAACGGATTTCGAAGCTGCCGTAACCCCCGCGCGGTGTGTCCCAGATCTCGGTGATTCCCTCGACTTTCCCGGGCGTGTCGCCATCCTGGAGCCATTCGAGTAGCTGTTCGCATTCCGCGCGCGGGCCCTCCGCGACCACCTGCACCCGCCCGTCGGCGAGATTGGAGGCAAAGCCGACGAGGCCCCCGATACGCAGTGCGTTGGCCCGGGTGTACCAGCGGAAGCCGACGCCCTGGACATGGCCGCGGACCCACACGGTGAGGCGGACTCTCTCGTTCATACGCGCACGCTAACCCCACGCGCGAGCAGGCGCTAAACCATCTAATTCGCAACTGTGCACGCGCGTTGGGGCCCGAATGGCGTACAGTCCCGGCTCAACGAGACTCACCCACACGAGTGATACATGGCTCGCGCACACGAGTGACACATTTCGAGCGACTTTTGACGCCGAGCACACAAGGAAGGCAGGAGATGGGCCGCCATCGACGATCTGCCCCCGGGGCCGTGGCGCACGACGCCATCGCAGGCCGCCACCGGGGACCGCACCGGAGCCCCCTCGCTCCGGTCCGGACCGGACTGTTGGGCGTGTCCGCCGCCGTCGCGGTCGGCGCGGTGGCGATGGCCTCCGGACTCGTTCCGGGAGACGGCTACAAACTGGGCGGGGGCAATGACTCCGCCGGACAGGTCCAGGCGGGCGGTCCCACGGACTCGGGCCTGGAGACGCAGGGCTCGCAGTCCGCGGCCCCCACCGGGCGCAGCTCGGTTCCGCCCAGCCGCGGCGACGACCGTCCTCACGCACCCTCCACAACTCCCTCCAGGACCCCCTCCAAGCCCTCCAGCACCCCTTCCACCACACCGCCGGAGCAGCCGGGGTCCTCCGCGCCTTCCGGGAACAACGGAAAGGGTGGAAAGGGCGGAAAGGGCGGAAACGGCAAGGGCGGCGCCAAGGGCAACGGGCACGGAAAGCCGTCCCGTACGCCCACGACGGAGCCGACCGCACCCGCGCCCCCGGCGGGGTCGGCCGGTCCCGAGACCGCCTCGGAGGCCGAGGTCCTCACCCTCGTCAACAAGGAGCGCCGGAAGGTCGGCTGCGCCCCGGTGACGGCCGACCCCAAACTCGCCCAGTTGGCCGAGGACTTCAGCGAGGACATGTCCCTGCGCCAGTTCTTCGACCACATCAGCCCCGACGGCGACAGCCCCTGGGACCGTGCCGAGAGCGCGGGCATCCTGGACCTGGGCGGGGAGAACATCGCCCGCGGCCAGTCGGACGCGCAGGCCGTCATGGACTCCTGGATGAACAGCTCCGGCCACCGCGCCAACATCCTCAACTGCTCGTTCAAGCGCCTGGGCGTCGGCACCCACTTCGGCACCGGCGGTCCCTGGTGGACCCAGGACTTCGGCTACTGAGCCACTGAGCGGGCGATCGCGGCCCGTCACCCGCCAAGCCCGGGGCGTACGCATACGCCCCGGGCTTCGCATGCGTCCGTAGCTGCATACTCACTAAGCGAAAGCGCAGTCCGGGAGTCAGCGCTGAGTGCGCGTATGGTGTGTGCATGGACTGTGAACGCACTGGCGCGGCGTCCTCCACGGCGGACGCGGACAACCTGGCCTTCGACGTGTTCGCCCGCGCCTGCCCCTCGCGCGGCACGCTGGAGCATGTCACCGGAAAATGGGGCGCGCTCATCCTGACCGCGCTCCACGAGAGCACCTTCCGCTTCAACGAGCTGCGGCGGCGGGTCGACGGCGTCAGCGAGAAGATGCTGTCGCAAACCCTGCACGCGCTGGAGCGCGACGGTCTGGTGCACCGCGAGGCGCAGCCGACCAACCCGCCCCGCGTGGACTACCGGCTGACCCCGCTCGGCAGCGAGGTCGCCGAGCGGCTGCGGGCACTGATCGATCTGGTCGAGGACCGGATGCCCGAGGTGCTGACGGCGCGGGAGCGCTACGACACGGTGCGCGCCGGGAGCGGCGAGGCGGCCGGGCGCGAGGCCGGCCGGGCCGCGATGGCCGGGCGCGGCGGGCGCTGACAGCGCGGGCAGAAGAAGCTGGAGCGGTTCATCCAGGGGCGGCGGCGCATCGCGGTGCCGCAGCGGCGGCACGGCTCGTTCTCCCGGCCGTACGCGTCCAGGGAGCGCTCGAAGTAGCCGGACTCGCCGTTCACATTGACATAGAGGCTGTCGAAGCTGGTGCCGCCGACGGCCAGCGCCGCGGTCATCACCTCGCGCACATGGCCGAGGAGTTCGGCGGCGCGCGGGCGGGCGAGGGTGGCGGTCGACCGGTCGTAGTGCAGCCGGGCGCGCCACAGCGCCTCGTCGGCGTAGATGTTGCCGACCCCGCTGATCAGCGACTGGTCCAGCAGGGCGCGCTTGATCGTGGTGCGGCGGCGGCGCAGCGCGGTGTGGAAGGCCGCCTCGTCGAAGGCGGGGTCCAGCGGGTCGCGGGCGATATGCGCGATGGCGTCCGGCAGCCCCTCCAGATCGCCGGGGACGGTGTCGTGCAGCGAGAGCCCGCCGAAGGTGCGCTGGTCGACGAAGCGCAGCTCGGTGCCCGCGTCGTCGGCGAAGCGGACCCGGATGCGCAGATGCTTCTCGTCGGGGGCCTCGGCCGGCTGGACCAGGAGCTGCCCGCTCATCCCGAGATGGGCCAGGACCGCCTCGGCGGCGGCGTCATCGTCGAACGGCAGCCACAGGTACTTGCCGCGGCGGCGGACGATCCCGGTGCGACGGCCCCTGAGCCGGGCCGCGAAGTCCTCCGGGCCGCCGAGGTGACGACGGACCGCGCGCGGATGCAGCACCTGGACCTCGGCGACCGTACGGCCGCTGACCCAGCGCTCCAGTCCGCGGCGGACCACCTCGACCTCGGGCAGCTCGGGCAACGGGGGCCTCCTTGGCCTTGAGCCCTCACCGCCCCCGGGCGGAACGGCCCGGCGGGCCGTCCGCCGCGGGGGCGGTGAGAGGTGTTACGGACGTGACGGACGGTACGGCGGGGAAGGGCCGATCAGCGTGCCGAGGAGGCCGTGTCGGCGGCGGCTCCGCCGTCCGCCGCCGTGGTGGCGGTTCCGGCGTCGGCCGCCTTGGCCTTCGCCTGAGCCTCGTCGGCAGCCGCGCGAATCGCGCGCCAGGCGGCCTCGGCCGCCTGCTGCTCGGCTTCCTTCTTGCTGCGGCCGGTGCCGGTGCCGTACGCGACACCACCGACGCGGGCAGCAGCCGTGAAGGTCTTCTCGTGGTCGGGACCGGTCTCGGAGACCAGGTACTCCGGGACCCCGAGCCCCTCGGTGGCGGTCAGCTCCTGGAGGCTGGTCTTCCAGTCCAGGCCGGCGCCGAGGTTCGAGGACTTCTCGATCAGCGGGTCGAAGAGCCGGTGCACCAGCTCAGCGGCAGCGTCGAGCCCCTGGTCGAGATAGACCGCGCCGATCACCGCTTCAAGGGTGTCGGCGAGGATGGATGCCTTGTCCCTGCCCCCGGTGCCCTCTTCGCCCCGGCCGAGCCGGATGAAGGCGCCGAGGTCCAGACCACGGCCCACTTCGGCGAGCGCGCGCGAGTTCACCACCGCGGCCCGCAGCTTGGCCAGTTGGCCCTCGGGCAGGTCGGGGTGGATGCGGTACAGCGTGTCGGTGACCACCAGGCCGAGCACGGAATCCCCGAGGAATTCCAGCCGCTCGTTGGTGGGCAGCCCGCCGTTCTCGTACGCGAAGGAGCGGTGGGTCAGCGCACGCACCAGAAGGGCGGACTCGAGCTGGTACCCGAGCCGCCCTTCCAGGATCGTGTGAGACGAGGCCGTGTCCGCCTGGGCCGCTTCACCGCGCTTACGCGGGGGCGTAGTGGCGTCTGACATAGAGCCTGTCACCCGCCGATCAGACCTCGAGGACCTGGCGGCGGTTGTAGGTGCCGCAGCTCGGGCACGCGATGTGCTGCTGCTTCGGCTCGTGGCAGCGCTCGCACGCCACCAGGGTGGGGACCGCAGCCTTCCACTGCGACCGGCGGTGGCGCGTGTTGCTGCGCGACATCTTCCGCTTCGGAACAGCCACGGCTACTTCTCCTGTGGGTCATCCCCGCGCTCGCGGGGTGCGTTGTCCTTCTCGCCGTCCCTCATGGTCTCGGCGAGTCCTTGCAGCGCCGCCCAACGGATGTCGGCGGCATCGTGGTGGTGGTCGGGGTCGTCCGCGAGGCGGGCGCCGCATTCGGCACACAGCCCCGGGCAGTCCTCCCGGCACACCGGCTGCAACGGCAGTGCGAGCACCACCGCGTCACGCAGCACGGGCTCGAGGTCGAACAGGTCGGCCTCGAGGAAGAGCCTGTCCTCCTCCTCGGCGTCGTCGCCGGTATCCGCGTCGCGGCTCCGGTCGTCGGCGTCGGGGTAGGAGTACATCTCCTGGAAATCCGCTTCGAGCTCTCGCTCCAGCGGCTCCAGACACCTTACGCACTCCCCCGTCAGCGGTGCACGGGCGGTGCCTGTGACAAGCACCCCTTCCATGACCGACTCCAGGCGGAGGTCCAGCTCGACGGTCGCGCCTTGCGGCACCCCGATGACCTCGATACCGAGGTCCTTCGGCGCCGCCACGGAACGGGAGATCCTTTTCAGCGCACCAGGACGACGGCCCAGCTCGCGCGTGTCGAACACGAGGGGGGCACGGTGGTCGAGGCGGGCGTTCAGGGCTTCCTGCTTTCTACGCTGCGGCGGGCCACCCGGTCATTCGCTACGAAACGGGCAGCCGAGATCGCGGACGTACACGCGACCGAAGAGCCAGGATACTGGACAGGCCGCCGTAGACCCAATCCGCCCGGTGGGGGCGGAGTTCCGGCGGCCCGAGGGGGACGGGACCTACTAGCGGCCCTGCTCGTACTGGCGGAGCTGATCGAGGTCGATCATGCTCGTGTCGAACAGGCTGGTCTCGTCGAGCGCGGCGCCCGACTGCTGCTGCTGATGGCGCTCCAGCGGCTGCTGGGGCTGCTGAGGCACATAGCCCGCGTTCGGGTCGTAGCCCTGGGTCTGGGCCTGCTGCTGCCAGGCGTAGGCGTCCTGCTGATAGCCGCCCTGCATGGCGTACGGGTCCTGCTGCTGCGGTACGTACGCCTGCTGCTCCTGCTGCGGTACGTAAGCCTGCTGCTGGTAGCCGTAGGCGTCCTGCTGCTGCTGATAGCCCGCCGTGGCGGCGTAGTACGCGGCGTCGGCGGCCGCCTGATCGGGCTGGGCCACGGGCTGGGCGACGGCCGCCTGGGACTGGGCGAGGTCCGCCAGATAGTCGTCGTCGGTGGTCCGCAGGGCCATTCCGGCCTCGTCCTGGGCCGCCATATGGGCGCCGAGCTCATCGGCGGGGCGGGCCCCGAGCAGCTTCTGGCGGCCCCGGCCGACCGCCTCCAGGGTCTTGGAGAGGACCGCCGAGACGGCCCCCAGCTTGGTGTCCACGTACTCGTCGGCGCGCTGCCGCAGGGTCGCCGGGTCGGCGCTGCGCTCCGGGCCCTCGTCGGGCTGCTCGAGGCCGTCCTCGGCGCCGGGGACGCGGCCGAGCAGCTTCTCCCGGCCGCGGCCCACCGAGCCGATGGTCTTGGTGAGCACGACCTCGAAGTTGGCCAGCTTGCTGTCCACGTAGTCGTCGGCCTCGGCCCGGATCTCCTCGGCCTCCCGGCGGGCCTCGGTGAGGATCCGGTCGGCCTCCTCCTGGGACTTGCGCACCATCTCCGTGTCCGAGATCAGCGAGGCGCCCTGGGCGTGCGCGGACTCGATGATCCGCCCGGCCTCCTCGCGGGCCTCCGCCACCATCTGGTCCCGGCCGCCGATCAGCTCCTGGGCGTGGGCCAGGGAGTCCGGGAGTGCCGCGCGCACCTCTTCGAGCATGGCGAGCAGCTCGGCGCGGTTGATCACGCACGAGGCCGACATGGGCATGGACCGGGCGCCGCCGACGGTATCGACGATCTCGTCGAGCTTCTTCTGCACGTCCACTGTGGGTGCTCGCAGACTGTCTGGATGCGGATGGGAACGGAGAACGAACGGGACGACTGTACGGCGAGCGGACCGCTCCCGGACAGCCGCTGACGTCCCGTCAGCCGTTACTTCCGGCCGAGCCGCTCGGAGAGCGATTCCAGCACCACCGGGGGGACCAGGTGGGAGACGTCGCCGCCCCAGGCCGCGACCTCCTTGACCAGGCTGGAGGAGAGGAAGCTGTAGGTGGGGTTGGTGGGCACGAACAGCGTCTCCACACCGGAGAGGCCGTTGTTCATCTGGGCCATCTGGAGCTCGTAGTCGAAGTCGCTGACGGCTCGCAGCCCCTTGACGATCGCGGGGATGTCCCGCTGCTTGCAGAAGTCGACCAGAAGTCCATGGAACGCCTCTACCTTGACGTTCCCGTACTCCTCGGTGGTCTGGCGGAGGAGATCGATCCGCTCGTCCACCGTGAACAGGCCCTGCTTCGACTTGTTGATCATCACGGCGACGTGCACGACGTCATAGAGCTTGGAGGCACGGCCGATGATGTCGAGGTGTCCATTGGTGACGGGGTCGAACGACCCCGGACAGACTGCGCGGCGCAACGGAAGTTCCTCGCTCTCGGGTCCGGTCATGACGCGTTCTCGCACGTCGAGGCGGCGCGACCGTACCAAAGCGTGCCCTCGCCGTACCGACGGGCCCGTAGCCCCTCGAATCCGGCAGGCCACACGAACTCCCCACCTCGTGTGCTGCGCTCAACGGTGACCAGCGCGTCGGCCGCTAGCCAGCCATTCCCCAGGAGTGTGAGGAGGATCTCGCGGAGTTCGCCGTCGGTGACGGCGTAGGGCGGGTCCAGGAAAACGACGTCGTACGGGCCGGTGACGGGGGCCTGTCCGGTGATGGTCTGTTCCGCCTTGCCGGTGCGCAGCTCCGCGCCGGGCAGACCGAGCGCCCGGACGTTCTGACGGATCGTGCGGGCCGCCCGCGGGTCGGACTCGACCAGCAGCACATGGGCGGCGCCACGGGACAGCGCCTCCAGGCCGACCGCGCCGGAGCCGCCGTACAGGTCGAGGACGCGGGCCCCGTCCAGCGAGCCGAGCAGCGACTCCCAGGTGGAGAACAGGCCCTCGCGCGCCCGGTCCGAGGTGGGTCGGGTGCCGTTTCCCGGCGGCACGGCCAGGCGGCGTCCGCCGGCCGCTCCGGCGATCACGCGGGTCATGGGTGTTGGCAGTCCTTCGCGATGGTCGGGGCCGCGGCGCACCTCGCCCGTCCGGGCGGGGCCGCCGCACCTCCACGATATGGCGTACGGCGGCGGGCGGTGGCCGCGCGCTCCGATCGCGAGGTCCGGCCCCACCCCCGGCGCCCGTCCCGGCCCTCCTCCCAGCCCCTGTTTCGGCCCTTGTTTCGGCCCTTGTCTCAGCCCTTGTCGAGGTACTCCTCGCGCTCCTTGTCCAGCAGGGCGTCCAGCGCGGTGCGCAGCTCCGGGTATCCGGCCAGCTCCGGGTCGTCGGCGACGATCGCGGTCGCCTCCTCCCGGGCCGCCGCGATGACCTCCTCGTCGTCGATGACGGCGAGGACCCGCAGCGAGGAGCGGACCCCGGACTGGGCCTGGCCGAGCACATCGCCCTCCCGGCGCTGCTCCAGGTCGATCCGGGACAGCTCGAAGCCGTCGAGCGTGGCCGCGACCGCGCCCAGCCGCGCCCGGGCGGGGCCGGCCTCGGGCATGTCGGTCACCAGCAGGCACAGCCCGGCGGCCGAGCCACGGCCGACACGGCCGCGCAACTGGTGCAACTGGGAGACGCCGAACCGGTCGGCGTCCATGATCACCATGGCGGTGGCGTTGGGGACGTTCACACCGACCTCGATGACGGTCGTGGCGACCAGGACGTCCACCTCGCCCGCGGCGAAGCGGCGCATCACGTCGTCCTTGGCCTCGGGCTGCATCCGCCCGTGCAGCACCTCCACCCGCAGACCGCTCAGCGGGCCCTTGGTGAGCTGCTCGGCGACCTCGACGACGGCCAGCGGCGGGCGCTTCTCGGCCTCGTCCTCGGGGGACGGGCCCGCGGCGCCCTTGGGCGTCTCCCCCTCGTCGCCGATGTCGTCCCCGATCCGCGGGCACACCACATACCCCTGGTGCCCGGCGGCCACCTCCTCGCGCACCCGCTCCCAGGCGCGGGTCAGGAAGTGCGGCTTGTCCTTGGCGGGCACCACATGGGAGGCGATCGGGGAGCGGCCGGAGGGCAACTGGTCCAGGACGGAGGTCTCCAGGTCGCCGAAGACGGTCATGGCGACGGTGCGCGGGATCGGGGTGGCCGTCATCACCAGCAGATGCGGGGGCTGTTTGCCCTTGGAGCGCAGGGCGTCGCGCTGCTCGACCCCGAAGCGGTGCTGCTCGTCGACGACCACCAGCCCCAGGTCGTGGAACTGGACCTTGTCCTCGATCAGGGCATGGGTGCCGATCACGATCCCGGCCTCGCCGGTGACCAGGTCCAGCAGCGCCTGACGGCGGGCCGCGGCGCCCATGGAACCGGTGAGCAGCACCACCTTGGTGCCCTGCTCCGCGCCCCCGAGCATCCCTCCCTCGGCCAGCTCCCCCATCATCTCGGTGATCGAGCGGTGGTGCTGCTGGGCGAGCACTTCGGTGGGCGCGAGCATCGCCGCCTGTCCCCCGGCGTCCACGACGCCGAGCATCGCGCGCAGCGCGACCATGGTCTTGCCCGAGCCCACCTCGCCCTGGAGCAGCCGGTGCATGGGGTGGTCGGTGGCCAGGTCGGCGAAGATCTCCTCGCTGACCCGGCGCTGGCCGTCGGTGAGGGTGAACGGCAGCCGGGCGTCGAAGGCGGTCAGCAGCCCGTCCGGGCCAGGCTTGCGGGGCGCCGCGGGCAGTTGGGCCTCGGCCCTGCGGCGCCGGGCGAGCGCCACCTGGAGGACGAACGCCTCGTCCCACTTCAGGCGGTCCCGGGCCATGGCGATATCGGTCTTGGTGGCCGGTCGGTGGATCTTGCGCAGCGCCTCGGGGAGCGTGGCCAGCCCCCGGCCCTCGCGGAGGCTGTCGGGCAGTGGGTCGACGAGCCCGGCCAGCGCGGCCTCCTCGTGGCCGGCCGGGCCCAGCACGGTGTCGACGGCCTGCTGGATCTGCCAGGACTCCATCTGCTTGCACGCCGGATACAGCGGCAGGAGCTGATGGGCGAACGCCTCCACGGCCTCCGCGCCGCTCTCCGCGCCCAGCGCCTTGAACTCCGGATGGGCCAACTGCCGCTTGCGGTTGAAGACCGAGACCTTCCCGGCGAACATCGCGCGGGTGCCGGGCTGGAGCTCCGCCCGCGGCTTGTGCACCCCCTTGCCGAAGAAGACGAGCTGGAGACGGCCGCTGCCGTCGGTGATGGTGACCTCCAGCCGGCGGCCCCGGCCGCCGTTGAACGTGTGCACCCGGGCGTCGGCGACCTGCGCCACCACGGTCACATGCTCGTCCAGGGGCAGATCGGACAGCCGGGTCAGCTCACCTCGCTCCGCGTACCGCCGCGGGTAGTGGTGCAGCAGATCGCCGACGGTGTGCAGGTCGAGATGGTCGGCCATCACCTTCGCGGTGTTGCCGCCCAGGACCTTCTTCAGTGGTTCATCCAGCACGGGCACTCGTCCATTGCACACCACGGCAGTGACAAAGCGGGTGACGAGCGGGGTGATTCAGCGGCCGGCCGCCGGTCTCATTCGATGCCTATGATCAGCGGCGCGGTGGGCTGACCACCGTGGTAGACGACCGTGTCCACGGCGAAATGCCCCTCCCGCACATGCCGCTCCAGCCGCTCGGCGACCTCGTCCGGCAGGCCCGCGCCCAGCACCAGCGTGACCATCTCGCCGCCCGAGGCCAGCATCCGGTCCAGCACCGTCTCGGCGGTCGCGGCCAGCTCCGAGCCGATCACCGCCACATCGCCGTCGATCATGCCCAGGACGTCCCCGGCCTGGCACACCCCGGCCATGGTCCAGGACTGGCGCTCGGCGACGGCCAGTTCCGCGTAGCGGGTGGCGCCCGCGGCCGAGGTCATGGCCACCACGTCCTCGTCGAAGCTGCGGCCGGGCTCGTGGACGGCGAGCGCGGCGATGCCCTGGACGGCGGAGCGGGTGGGGATCACCGCGACCCGTACGCCCTCGGCGCGGGCCTGGGCGGCGGCCGCGGCGGCCGTATGGCGCAGCTCGGCGTCGTTCGGCAGCAGCACGACCTCCCGGGCACCGGCCCGGCGGACCGCGTCGACCAGTTCACCGCTGCCGGGCGGCTCCCCGGGGCGGG
>NZ_JAHLEM010000633.1 GCF_018883605.1 Streptomyces niphimycinicus
GCCATCCCCGCGGCCGCCTGCGGCGCCGCCGCGCTCGCGCTGCTGATCCACGCGTTCGGTGCCCTGTGCCGGGCCTCCGCCCACGGCGGCCCCGGCGCGCGTACCGCCCGTACCGCTCGTATCACCGGCACCGCTACGAACCGCGCCCCATAAGGCGCTCACCGAACCCGCCACCCCCCGTCCTTCCGCCTCACTTAGTCCGAGGAGCAACCACATGAGCTGCGACACGACCGATCAGCGCGCCCGTACGGGGAGGCGCGACCGATGAGAGTCCTGTTGCTCGGATCCGGCGGATTTCTCGGCCGCTATGTCGCCGAACACCTGCTCGCCGACCCCGCCGTCCAGCTCACCGCGCTCGGCCGCGGCGATGACGCCGATGTGCGGTTCGACCTCTCCAACGGCAGCCCCGGCGCGCTCACCCGCTTCCTCAACGCGGTCCACCCCGGCGTCGTGATCAACTGCGCCGGGGCGACCCGCGGCGGGGCGCGCGAGCTCACCCGGCACAACACCGTCGCCGTGGCGACCGTCTGCGAGTCGCTGCGCCGCAGCGGCTGCGGCGCCCGCCTCGTCCAGATCGGCTGCTCCGCCGAGTACGGGCCCTCGCAGCCCGGCTCGTCGACCGCCGAGGACGCCGTGCCGCGCCCCGGCGGCCCGTACGGCGTGAGCAAGCTCGCCGCGACCGAGCTGGTGCTGGGCTCCGGTCTCGACGCGGTGGTGCTGCGCGTCTTCTCGCCCGTGGGGCCCGGCACTCCGGCCGGTTCGCCGCTGGGGCGGCTCGCGGAGGCGATGCGGCGCGCGATGCAGTCCGGGGAGAGCGAACTCAAGCTGAGCGGCCTCGGCGTACAGCGCGACTTCGTGGACGTACGGGACGTGGCGCGGGCCGTCCACGCGGCCTCCCTGTCGGCCGCGCAGGGCGTCGTCAACATCGGCAGCGGGCGCGCCGTACGGCTCCGCGAGGCGGCCTCCGTGCTCGCCAGGGTCGCGGGCTTCGGCGGCGCCCTGCACGAGATCGACGCCCCGCCGGGGCGCGTCCCGGCCGCCGCCGGCCATATCCCGGCGCCCGCCCACCCCCATGGCACGGCCCACCCGCATGGCACGGCCCACGCCCATGCCACCGCGCACGGCCACGCGCCCGCTCACTCCCAGGCGGCGGCCGAGCACGGCGGCGGCCCGGGCGGCGCCGGCAACGCGACCACCTATCCCTATCCGGACGGCTGCGGCAGTTGGCAGCAGGCCGATGTGCGCACCGCCCGCGACCGGCTCGGCTGGCGCTCCCGGATCCCACTGGAGGAGTCGCTCGCCGACATCTGGATGGAGGCGGCATGTCGCATCTGATCCCCGCGGGCCCCTCGCAGGACGCCCAGGCCACCGCCGACCGGCTGGGCTTCGGAGTGCCCGGCTACGCCCACCCCCTGGTCGCGCCCACCGAGTGGGCCGAGCTCACCCGCCCCGGCACGCCCCTGCACTGGGCGGTCCTCAACGTCTCCCGCGGCCCCGGCACGAGCAGGGATCCGCACTGCCTTACGGCGGCGTCGAGGCTGCGCGCCACGGGCGTACGGGTGCTGGGCCACCTCGACCTGCGGTGCGGCACCCGCCCCTTCGGCGAGCTGATCAGTGACGCGAACCACTTCCTGGACTGGTACCAGGTCGACGGCTTCTGTCTGGACCGCTGCCCGGTGGACCGCCCCGGCCTGCCGGACGTCCGCCGTACGGTGGCCACGCTGCGGGCGCTGCTGGGCGGGGCGTATCTGGTGCTCGGCCAGGGCATCCACCCGCATGAGGGCTATCTGGAGCTCGCCGATCAGCTCGTGACCTTCCGGGGTTCATGGGCGGACTACCGCTGGTCCCAGGTGGCCGAGTGGACGGCGGGGTATCCGCCCGAACGGTTCTGCCACCAGGTGCACGGCGTTCCCCGCCGCCATCTCGAGGAAGCGCTGAGGATCGCCCGCTGGCAGGGCGCGGGCACGATCTACTTCACCGACCGTACGGCCCACCCTGAGGGGCGGACCTGCGCGGATTCCCCCTGGAAGGCCCTGCCCGGCTACTGGGACGAAATCGTCTCGCGACTCGGACCACGTGTCATGGAATGAGATGGGGCGTGGCAGTGTTACGAGAAGAAAACCTCCCCGCTCACGCGGGGGTGAACCGTTAGCTCCCTTCCCTTACGGAGTCCCCGTGTCGCTGCCACCGCTGGTCGAGCCGGCTTCCGAGCTCACCGTCGACGAGGTCCGCAGGTACTCACGCCATCTGATCATCCCGGATGTCGGGATGGACGGGCAGAAGCGGCTGAAGAACGCCAAGGTGCTCTGTGTGGGCGCGGGCGGCCTCGGCTCTCCGGCCCTGATGTACCTCGCCGCGGCCGGCGTGGGCACGCTCGGCATCGTGGAGTTCGACGAGGTCGACGAGTCCAATCTCCAGCGCCAGATCATCCACAGCCAGGCGGACATCGGCCGCCCCAAGGCGGAGTCCGCCCGTGACTCGGTCCTGGGCATCAACCCGTATGTCAACGTCGTGCTGCACGAGGGCCGCCTCGAGGCGGACAACGTGATGGAGATCTTCTCCCAGTACGACCTGATCGTGGACGGCACCGACAACTTCGCCACCCGCTATCTGGTCAACGACGCGTGCGTGCTGCTGAACAAGCCGTACGTGTGGGGCTCGATCTACCGCTTCGACGGCCAGGCGTCGGTCTTCTGGTCCGAGCACGGCCCCTGCTACCGCTGCCTGTACCCGGAGCCCCCGCCGCCGGGCATGGTCCCCTCCTGCGCCGAGGGCGGCGTGCTGGGCGTGCTGTGCGCCTCCATCGGCTCGATCCAGGTCACCGAGGCCATCAAGGTGCTCACCGGCACCGGCGACCCGCTGGTCGGGCGTCTGATGATCTACGACGCCCTGGAGATGACCTACCGCCAGGTCAAGGTCCGCAAGGACCCCGACTGCGCGGTCTGCGGTCCGAACCCGACCGTCACCGAGCTGATCGACTACGAGGCGTTCTGCGGTGTGGTGTCGGAGGAGGCCCAGGAGGCGGCGGCCGGTTCGACGATCACTCCCAAGCAGCTCAAGGAGTGGATGGACGACGGGGAGAACATCGACGTCATCGATGTCCGCGAGCCGAACGAGTACGAGATCGTCTCGATCCCCGGCGCCCGGCTGATCCCGAAGAACGACTTCCTGATGGGCGGCGCCCTCCAGGACCTTCCGCAGGACAAGAAGATCGTCTTGCATTGCAAGACGGGTGTCCGGTCGGCGGAGGTCCTGGCCGTCCTGAAGTCCGCGGGCTTCTCCGACGCCGTCCATGTGGGCGGCGGCGTGATCGGCTGGGTCAACCAGATCGAGCCCGACAAGCCGGTCTACTGATCTCCTGACGCACCGCGCACCAGGGGCCGGACCCGCCGCACCGACGGCGGATCCGGCCCCCTTGCCGTTCCATGAGCCCCTTACCGGCAGGTCGTGCCGCCCGCGGGCACCTTCCCGTCCAGCAGATAGGCGTTCACGGTCTTCGTCATACAGGCGTTGCCGCTGTTGTACGCGCCATGGCCCTGCCCCTTGTAGGTGACCTCGACGCCCACGCCCTGGCCCAGCTCCTCGACCATCTTCCGCGCCCCCTCGTACGGGGTGGCCGGGTCGCCGGTGTTGCCGACCACGAGGATCGGCGCCGAGCCCTTGGCGCTGACGTCCGGGGTGTCCGTGGTGCCGTCCACCGGCCAGCCGGTGCAGCCGAGCAGGCCCCAGGCCAGATACTCGCCGAAGACCGGTGACGCCTTACGGAAGCGCGGCAACTGCGCCTTCACATCGGTCACCGTGTAGCGCTGCCTGTCGTCCACGCAGTTGATGGCGGCATTGGCGGCGTTGATATTGCTGTAGTGGCCGTCGTCGTCGCGGCCGGACATCGAATCCGACATGGCGAGCAGCAGATTGCCCTCGTCGAGCTGCATCGCCTCCTGAAGCCCGATCGTCAGATACTTCCAGCTCTCCTTGTCGTAGAGCGCGGCGGCGATCCCGCCCAGCGCCCCGCCCTGGGTGAGTTTGCGGCCGCTCTCGGTGGACAGCGGCTTCTTGTCGAGCCGCTTCAGGAAGTCGACGATCCGGTCCGTACCGGCCGCCGGGTCGCCGCCGGTCGGGCAGGCCGCGCCCTTCTTGGCGCAGTCCTTCAGGTAGTTGTCCAGCGCGAGCTGGAAGCCCTTCGCCTGGCCGTAGGAGCCCTGCTCGGGGTCCTCGGTGGGGTCGACCACGGCGTCCAGGACCGCGCGTCCCACCCGGCTGGGGAAGAGATGGGCGTAGACGCCGCCGAGTTCGGTGCCGTAGGAGATGCCGAAGTACGACAGCTTGTCGTCGCCGAGCACCTGCCGCATGAGGTCCATATCGCGGGCGGCGCTCACGGTGTCCACATGGGCGAGCACCGTGCCGGAGCGCTTCTGGCAGCCCTTGATGAACTCCTTGGCGTCCGCCATCGCCGTCTTGACCTCGGCGTCGTTGTCCGGAGTGCCGTCGACGGAGTCGGAGGCGTCGATCTCCTTGTCGCTCTGGCAGATCACCCCGGCGCTCTCCCCGACCCCGCGCGGATCGAAGCTCACCAGGTCATAGCGGGAGCGCAAGGTGTCGTAGTCGGCGGCGAAACCGGGGAGCGAGGAGACACCGGAGCCGCCGGGTCCGCCGAAATTGAAGACCAGGGAGCCGATGCGCTTGCCCGGCCCGTTCGCCTTGGCGCGGATCATGGCCAGATCGATCGTCTCGCCCTTGGGTTTCGCGTAGTCCAGCGGCGCCTTGAGCGTGGCGCATTCCCACTCATCTCCCGGCTTCTCACCGGTGCCCTGGATCGCGGTCGGGGCAGGGCAGGACGACCAGTTGAGCTTCTGAGCGGTGAGCGAGCCGGGCAGCTCGGAGTCGGAGGGCGCGGCCGGGGCCGGCGCCGAGGGCTTGGTCGACGCCTTGCCCTGCTCGCTTCCCCCGTCTCCGTCGCAGCCCGCGACGGCGATGAGGGTGACCATGGCGGTCATGGAGACCAGCGCCCTGGTCCGTATGGTGCGTGTGGTACTCGGCATATCCGGAGATCCTATGAGGAGACGGGGGCGGAATCGTCCGTAGTTCTTCTCAATGCCATCACGGTTCGCGGGGCGGCGGGTCCGGGCGCGGACCCGGGACCAGGTCCCGTCGCGAAGATCCGCCGGACTGCACACCTAGCCGCAGACCTTGCCCTTCTGCGGCACCTTGCCCTGGAGCAGATAGGCGTTGACGGTCTTTCGGACGCAGGCGTTGCCGCTGTCGTACGCCCCATGGCCCTCGCCCTTGTAGGTGAGCTCGACCCCGACCCCGGGCCCCAGCTCCTTCGCCATCCGCCCCGCGCCCTCGTACGGGGTGGCCGGGTCACCGGTGTTGCCGACGACCAGGATCGGGGCGGACCCCTTGGCGCTCACGTCGGGTGTGGTCCAGGCGCCGTGGACCGGCCAGTCGGTGCACTGCGTCAGGCCCCACGCCATCATGTCGCCGAAGACGGGGGAGACCTTATGGAAGGCGGGAAGCTTCCGCTGGATGTCCGCGACCGTATAGCGCTGCTTGAAGTCGGCGCAGGTGATGGCGGTCAGCGCGGACTGAAGGGTGCTGTAGCGGCCGTCCGGGCCGCGCCCGTTCAAGGCGTCGCCCAGGGCCAGCAGGATCCTGCCGTCGCCCTGTTGGGCGCCCGCGATCCCCTGGGTGAGGTACTGCCAGTAGTCCCGGGAGTACAGGGACTGCGCGATACCGCCGTCGGCCAGGGACTCGGTCAGCTTCCGGCCGCCGTAGCCGCGCACCGGATGGCTGTCGAGCCGCTTCAGCAGCGAGCGGATCCGGGGCTGGGTGGGGCAGCTATAGACGCTGCTCTTGGGGCATGCCTTCAGATAGTCGCTCAGCGCGCGCTGAAATCCCTTGGCCTGGGCGAGCGCGCCCTGTTCGGGTGTCTGCATGGGGTCCACGACCCCGTCGAAGAGGGCGCGCCCCACCTGCTTCGGATACAGATGGGCGTAGACGCCGCCGAGTTCGGTGCCGTAGGAGACGCCGAAGTAGTGCATCTTCTTGTCGCCGAGGACGCGCCGCATGAGGTCCATGTCGCGGGCGGCGTTGGTGGTACCGACGTAGGGCAGGATCGTGCCGGAGTTCT
>NZ_JAHLEM010000634.1 GCF_018883605.1 Streptomyces niphimycinicus
CGCCGAAGTAGTGCATCTTCTTGTCGCCGAGGACGCGCCGCATGAGGTCCATGTCGCGGGCGGCGTTGGTGGTACCGACGTAGGGCAGGATCGTGCCGGAGTTCTTCTCGCATGCGGCGGCGTAGGTCCTGACCCGGCGGAGCTGGCTGTTCACCTCGGCCTTGTCGTCCGGGGTGGAGTCGGCGGCGTAGAAGGCGTCGAGCTGCCGGTCCCCCAGGCAGTGCACCCCGCTGCTGCGGCCGACCCCGCGCGGATCGAAGCTGACCAGGTCGTAGCGGGTGCGAAGCTGCTTGTAGCTGTTGGCGAGGGCCGGGAGGGTGGCCACGCCGGAACCGCCGGGGCCGCCGAAGTTGAAGATCAGCGAGCCGATCCGGTGGCGCTGGTCGGTGGCCTTGGCGCGGATCATGGCGATGCCGATGGCCCGGCCGTGCGGCTTGCGGTAGTCCAGCGGCGCGTGGAGCGTCGCGCACTCCCACTGCCCGCCCGGGGCCTTGGTGGCGGCCGCGTCCTGGCTCGAGGAGGGGGCGGGGCAACTGGACCAGTGCAGCTTCTGATGGGCCGAGGTGTCCGGCCGTCCGCCGCCGCTACCGCATCCGGCGGCCAGGACGGCCAGCAGCAGGGCGGTGGACAGCGCACCGAGGCGCAGAGGTCGGGACACGGCGGCCCTCCCGGGGGTGGCGGCGTATCGCCATCCTGCGGGCGGCGGGCGCCCGGCGCGCGCACAGCGGGGGCGTACGGGTGAGAGGGGAGGCCGGGCGGCCGGTGCCCGCGGGAGGGCTCCGACGGGGCGTCCAGGGCCCCTACAGCGCCTCTCTGCGGGTGAGGTGGGTGAAGGCCACCCAGCCGGGCAGCACCGGCAGCCAGAAGACCATCAGCCGGAAGAGCAGCACCGCGGGCGCGGCGGTCTCGTACGGCAGCCCGGCGAAGGTCAGACCCGCGATCAGGGCGGCCTCGACCGCGCCCACACCGCCGGGGGTGGGCGCCGCCGACCCCAAGGCGTTGCCCGCGAGGAAGACGACGGCGATGCTCGCGTAGCTCAGCTCACCGCCGAACGCCCGGATCGCGGAGTCGAGGCACATCACGTTCGCCGCGGTCAGCAGCAGGGTGCCGCCGATGCCGGTGAGCAGCTTCTTGGGCCGCTGGAGCACGTCCAGCATGCGCGGGACGACGCCCGCGAACAGCGACCGCACCCGGGTGGACACGAACTTCCGCAGCACGGGGATCGCGGTCACCACCAGGACCAGCACGGCGGCCGTCAGCAGCCCGGCGATCACGGTCCGGGACGGCGAGAGCGCCGGGGTGCGCTCGGTGCCGGTGATGTAGCCGAAGACCAGCAGCAGCACGATATGGCTGGCGAGCCCGAACAACTGGGAGGCGCCCACACTGGCCACCGCGAGCCCCGGCCGCACCCCCGCGCGTTGCAGGAAGCGGGTGTTGAGGGCGACCCCGCCGACCGCCGCGGGCGCCACCAGCTTCACGAACGAGGCGGCGACCTGCGCCAGCACCGTCCGTGGCAGCGGCACCTTCTCCGGGACGAAGCCGAGCAGGCTCAGCGCCGCGGCCAGATAGGTGAGCGCGGAGAAGACGAGCGCGAAGATGACCCAGATCCAGTTGGCCTCGCCCACCATGGCGCCCAGCTTGAGATGGGTGAACTGGGACAGCAGGAAGTACGCGGCGAAGGCCCCCGCGCAGAAGCTGACCAGGGTGCGCGGCTTGATGCGCTCCAGCCGCTCGGGCTCTATCGGCGCCTGTGGCCTCACCAGCAGCACCTGCTGCCGGATCTGGGAGAGCAGATCCTCCTCGCGGGCGTCCTCCAGGGCCTCCTCTATGGCGCGCTTCTCCGCCTGCTTCTCGGCCTTGCTGGTCCTGCGGTCGCTGGTGGCCGCCTCCGCGGCCCCGGCCTCCTGGGCGCTCGTCTCCTCGGCCTCCTGCGCCTCCTTGGCCTCCTTGGCGGCGCGTGACGCCTCCAGGACGGCGTCCCGCTGGCGCTGGGCGCGCTCGCGCGCGAGCTGCCGCAGGGTCGCGCGGGTGCCCCGGCCGAGCGCCAGGGGCTGGAGCAGCGGCAGGCTGTCGGCGACCGCGTCCGGGCCGAGGACCGCCACCGCGGCGGCCACGGAGCGCTCGGCGCCCACCCGAAGGCCCAGGGTGGTCAGCAACTGTGCGACGTCCATCCGCAGCACCACGTCACCGGCCGCGATCTCACCGCCGCGCAGATCGGTCAGGATGACCCTGCCGTTCCGGTCCACCAGCAGGGCGTCGCTGTCCAGCCGCCGGTGGGCGATGCGCCGCGACTGGAGCGCCTGGACCTCGTGCCAGGCCCCGGCCAGCAGCTCGTCGGTGATCGCCTCGTCCGGCAGGGCGTGCAGCGGACGCCCGCCGACATGCTCGTAGACCAGCATCACGGCGTCCGGGCCCAGCTCGGAGGTGGCGATCAGCTTGGCCGCGTTGGCCCCGGCCGCGATGGCCGCGTAGGCGAGCAGCGCCTCCTGCTCCAGGGCCTGGCGCAGCGACTGGAGGCTGCGGGGCGGGGTGATCGTCCGCAGGGTCAGCCGCTGCCAGACGCCGTAGAAGAAGCCCTGGGCCTGCTGCTCCCGGTCGACCACGGTGACGTCCAGGGGCGGGCCGTCCTCCAGGGTGACCAGATAGCGGCGGCTCCGGTCGCCGTGGCCGCCGTGCTCGTCCTGGGGCTCCTCGGCGCGCATGGCGCTGACCGGGTTGAAGCCGACGCGGCGCAGCCCGGCGAGCAGGTTCTGGCCCGTGGGGCGCACATTGGGGGAGCCGACCGCGTAGAGCGTGCCGTAGGCCACCGTCCAGCCGATGAGCACCGTAAGGATGATCGCGAACGGTGTGGTGTAGCCGCCCACGAGCACCGCGAAGGCGTCGAGCAGCAGTACGCACCACATGGCCACCCGCCAGCGCGGGCGCCGGGCCATGCCGACGGCCGTCATATAGGCGATGACGGGTGCGAGATAGCCGTGGACGGGGTCGCTGAAGGCGCCGCCGGGTGCGGGCTGGGTGAGCGCCTCGTGGATCGAGCCGGGGGCGGCTCTGGCGACCCACAGGTCCGTGGCGAGGGACACCCCGTGGGCCAGCACCGCGGCCAGCACGCCATCGGCGATCCGCAGCCCGTCCCGTTTGACCAGCCGCTCGAAGGCGAAGGCCACCGGCAGGACGAGGACGGCCACCCCGGCCGTGAGGCCCGCGAAGTCGATCAGGAGTGGGGGCGCCTGGTTGGCGCCGTGCCCGATGTCCTTCTCCAGGCCCGCGGTGGTGCCGTGGGCGAAGGCCGCGATGGCCAGGACGACGGCCATGCCGAGGACGCCGAGCAGCAGCCGCAGCAGATCGGCGGGGCGGTGGACACGGGCGGACAGCAGCGGCTCGTCCCCGGAGACCCGGTCCACATGGCCCTCCGGTCCGTCCGGGCCGCAGTCGTCCCCCGCCTCCGGGGGCTCCTGCCGGCCGCCGGACGGCGCCTTGGAGTGTGGCAACGACTCCGGGGTGCGGGCCTCCTCCTCCGGAGGCTGCGCACCCTGCTGCTTCGCCGTCTCTTCTTGATCTCGTATCACCAGTCACCGCCCGGAAGATGGTGGCATGCCCGGGCTGCGGAGGGGGGCATCAGGGTGCATTTCGGGGACGTGGACCCCGAATGGTACGCCCTGCTGAGGATTCCCGCACAATGCGTGATCGAACCGCGATCCGCCCCGGGAGGGCCCCTCGACACCGCTCATGGGGCGCTCGGCGCGGCCGTCGGCCGGGCTGTCGGAGGGGTGCGGCAGGATGGGGCGGATGAGCCGGGAGAGCGAGGACAGCAGGGAGCCGGGGGACGGGGAGGGCGCCGACGAGCTGCCCGAGTACGCCGAGCGGGTGCTGGACGTGGCCGAGTCCATCCCCTCCGGCCGCGTGATGACCTACGGGGATGTCGCGGAATGGCTGGAGGAGGGCGGGCCGCGCCAGGTGGGGCGGGTGATGGCGCTCTACGGGGGCGCCGTGCCGTGGTGGCGGGTGGTGCGCGCGGACGGTGTGCTGCTGCCCGGCCATGAGCTGCGCGCTCTTGACCACTACCGCGAGGAGGGCACCCCGCTGCGCGAGGCGGCGCGCTCGGCGGAGGGCCATGTGCCGCGGATCGACATGGCCAGGGCGCGGTGGGACGGGGGCGGGGAGGGCCACGGCCGGTAGTGGGGCCGCATGCGCCGGCGCTCGGGGCCGCGGTGGCCGTGCCGGGGTCCGCGGAGGTGTGTGCACCTATGTGCGATGGGCCCGCGGTCGTCTTACCGGCGGTATCCACAGCCATACGGGTGAGGTCCCGTCGTGCATGAGAGGCTGTCCCGCACCCAGCCAACCCACCAGGACCGGCGATCCAACGTGAGCTCCTCCCCCTCGTCCCTTCCACGGCAGCGGCAGGCGCGGCAGCCCTCCTCACGGCAGTCCTCCTCGGGCGTCTACCGCCTGCTCCGTCATCGGCCGGAGCCCGGATCCCTTCCTGTCCTGGACGCACGGCAGCGCGCTGTGGTCGAGCATCGGGGCGGCCCCTTGCTGGTGCTCGCCGGGCCCGGTACGGGCAAGACGACGACGCTCGTGGAAGCGGTGGCCCGCCGGGTGCGCGAGGGCGCGGACCCCGAGCGGCTCCTGGTGCTCACCTTCAGCCGTAAGGCCGCCGTCGAACTGCGCGACCGCATGGCCGCGCGCCTGGGCGGTGCGAGCGCCCCACGGGCCACGACCTTCCACTCCTACTGCTACGCCCTGGTCCGTGCCCACCAGGACGTCGACCTCTTCGTCGATCCGCTGCGGCTGCTCTCCGGACCGGAGCAGGACGTCGTCGTCAGGGAGCTGCTCGCCGGGCAGGCCGAGCTGGCGCGCGAGGGCCGGGCCTTCGTCCGCTGGCCCGACGACCTGCGCGCCTGCCTGACCACGCGGGGCTTCGCCGACGAGGTGCGCGCGGTGCTCGCCCGCAGCCGGGAGCTGGGCCTGGGCCCACGGGCGCTGGGGGAGTTCGCCGAGCGCACCGGGCGCCCCGACTGGTCCGCCGCGGCCGGTTTCCTCGCCGAGTACCTCGACGTCCTGGATGCCCAGGGGGTGCTGGACTACGCGGAGCTGGTGCACCGCGCGGTGCTGCTCGCCGGGCGGCCGGAGGTCGCGGCCGAGCTGGCGGGGCGGTACGACGCCGTGTTCGTCGACGAGTACCAGGACACCGACGTGGCCCAGGGCCGGCTGCTGGGGGCGCTCGCGGGCGGCGGCAGGACCCTGCTCGCCTTCGGCGACCCCGATCAGTCGATCTACGCCTTCCGCGGCGCCGACGTGGGCGGCATCCTCCGCTTCCGCGAGGACTTCCCGCGGGCGGACGGACGGCCCGCCGACCTGGAGGTCCTCACCGTCTCCCGCCGCTCGGGGGCCGAACTGCTCGCGGCCACCCGGCGGATCGCCGGGCGGATGCCGCTCACCCGGCTGCCCGCGCGAGCCGTAAGGGCGCATCGGGAGCTCGCGGCCGTTGGCGGCGGTGGCCGCGTCGAGGCGTATACGTACCCCACCGCGGGCGCCGAGCTCGACAACGTCGCCGACATCCTGCGCCGCGCCCATCTGGAGGAGGGGATGCCTTGGCGTGAGATGGCCGTCCTGGTGCGCGCCGGGGGGCGCTCGATCCCCGGCGTGCGCCGGGCGCTCACCTCGGCCGGCGTCCCCGTCGAGGTGGACGGCGATGACATCCCGCTGCGTCATGAGCCCGCCGTGGCCCCCCTGCTCACCGCGCTGCGGGCCGCCGCCACGGCCGCGCTGCCGGACAGCGGCGGGCTGTCCGCGGTCCTCGGCGTCGAGACCGCACTGACCCTGCTCACCTCGCCCCTCGGCGGTATGGACGCCGCCGATCTGCGCCGCCTGGGCCGTGCGCTGCGCGAGGAGGAGCGGTCCGCCGGACGCGCGGTGCCGCGCCCCTCCGACGTCCTGCTCGCCGAGGCGCTCGCCGAGCCGGAGCGGCTGGCCGTCCACGACCCGGCGTACGCACGCGGCGCCCAGCGGCTCGGGCTGCTGCTGCGCACCGCCCGGGAGACGCTGGCCCGGGGCGACACCGCCGAACAGGCGCTGTGGCAGTTGTGGGACGGCACCTCCTGGCCCGGCCGGCTGGAGCGGGCCGCGCAGCGCGGCGGCACCGCCGGGCGGAACGCGGACCGCGACCTCGACGCGGTGTGCGCGCTGTTCGAGACCGCCGCCCGGGCCGAGGAGCGCACCGGCGGCCGCGGCGCCCTCAACTTCCTGGAGGAGATCGACGCCCAGGACATCGCCGCCGACACCCTCTCCCGCCGGATGGCCCGCCCCGACGCGGTACGGCTGATGACCGCCCACCGCGCCAAGGGGCTCGAATGGGCCCTGGTGGTCGTCGCGGGGGTGCAGGAGGGGCTGTGGCCCGATCTGCGGCGGCGCGGCTCGCTCCTGGAGGCCGACCGGATCGGCCGGGACGGGCTGGCCGAACCGCTGCCGCCGGGCGCGCTGCTGGCCGAGGAGCGGCGGCTGTTCTATGTGGCGGCGACCCGCGCGAAGGAGCGGCTCGTGGTCACCGCCGTCAAGGCCGCCTCCGAGGACGGGGACCAGCCCTCCCGCTTCCTCGCCGAACTGGGCGTCCCGCCCACCGATGTCACCCAGCGGCCGCGCCGCCCGCTGTCCGTCGCCGCGCTCGTCGCCGAGCTGCGCGCCACCACCGTCGACCCGGACGCCTCGGAGGCGCTGCGCGACGCCGCCGCG
>NZ_JAHLEM010000635.1 GCF_018883605.1 Streptomyces niphimycinicus
CTCGGCCAGCGGGGCGCCCGCCGCGGCCAGCCCGCCGCTGCCCAGCACGGTCAGCGCGGCGATCGCGACCGCCGCGTAGACGGCCAGGGTGATGCCGAGCGCGAGCGGGATGGCACGCGGAATGGTGCGTGCCGGGTCGCGGACCTCCTCGCCGAGGGTGGCGATACGGGCGTATCCGGCGAAGGCGAAGAACAGCAGGCCGCCCGCGCGCAGCACCCCGCCGGGAGTGGCGTCCCGGCCGATCTCCAGCCGCGCCGCGTCCGCCTGTCCGGAGGTGAGGAGGGCGACGACCACGGCGGCCAGGACCGCGAGCACGACGGCCACGATGGCCCGGGTCAGCCAGGCGGCCTTGTGCACCCCCAGGTAGTTGACGGCCGTCAGCGCCACCACGGCCGCCACCGCCACCGCATGTGCCTGATCGGGCCAGACATAGGAGCCGACGGTCAGGGCCATCGCCGCACAGGAGGCGGTCTTGCCGACCACGAACCCCCAGCCGGCCAGATACCCCCAGAAGTCGCCCAGCCGCTCACGGCCGTAGACATAGGTGCCGCCCGAGTGCGGATAGCGGGCGGCCAGCCGCGCGGAGGAGGTGGCGTTGCAGTACGCCACCACTCCGGCGGCGACCAGGCCGAGCAGCAGCCCCGACCCCGCCTCCCGCGCCGCGGGCGCCAGCGCCCCGAAGATGCCCGCGCCGATCATCGACCCCAGGCCGACCACGACCGCGTCGAAGACCCCCAAGCGGCGCCGCAACTCCCCCGGCCCGGCCGGGGTGTCCGCCGTATCGCCCACCGCTCAGCCCCGGTCCGTGTCGAGATCGGCCGTGTCGACGTCGGCCTTCGCCGGCAGATCGCGTGCGCCGAGCCGCAGATGCTCGATGTGGTAGACGGCCTCGTCGAGGAGCTGGGCGACGTGGTTGTCGTAGAGGCTGTAGACGATCCGGCGGCCCTGCCGTGACCCGGTGACCAGCCCGAGGGCGCGCAGCAGCCGGAGTTGGTGGGAGACCGCGGACTGCTCCATGCCGACCGCCTCGGCCAGTTCGGTGACCGCGCAGGGGGCCTGGCGGAGGCGGGTGAGGATCATCAGCCGCGAGGGGGTGGCCAGGGCCTGGAGGGTGGCGGCGATGGTGGCGGCGGAGTCCGCGTCCAGATGCGCTGCCGGGGTGGTCTGACTGTCGGCTCCGTGTCCCATGGCGCCATCGTATCCACAGCAACAATTGAAGAGCTCTTCATGTGTTCCAGTATGGTGGCAGGGTTCGACCATCACCCCACCGCCCGAGGAAGAGGTGTTGCCGCGGTGTCCGCCGAGCTCATCGAGGAACGGCCGCCCGCCGACGCTCCACCGCCCGTACGGCCGCGCCGGACCCGCGTCCGCGATCTGCCCGAGGTGCGGTGGGCCGCACTGGCCACCGCCGCGTTCCTGCCCGTCTTCCCGCTCGACCTGGCGGGCGCCCCCGCATGGCTGTGGGGCCCGCTCTACGCGGTCTGCTACGCCGCCGGGGGCTGGGAGCCGGGCCTGACGGGGCTGCGCGCCCTCAGGGAACGGGCCCTCGACGTCGATCTGCTGATGGTCGTGGCCGCGCTCGGGGCGGCGGCGATCGGGCAGTTCCTCGACGGCGCCCTGTTGATCGTCATCTTCGCGGTCTCGGGCGCGCTGGAGGCGTTCGCCACCCGGCGCACCGCCGACTCCGTACGCGGACTGCTGGATCTGGCACCCGACACCGCCGCGCGAATCACCCCCGGCGGCGGCGAGGAGCGGGTGGCCGTCGGCGCGCTGCGCGTCGGCGACACCGTGCTCGTCCGCCCCGGTGAGCGGCTGCCCGCCGACGGCACCGTGCACGAGGGAGCGAGTGACGTCCAGCAGGCCGGGATCACCGGCGAACCGCTGCCGGTGGACAAGGGGCCCGGGGACGAGGTGTTCGCGGGCACGCTGAACGGGACGGGCGCGCTGCGCGTCACGGTGGACCGGGACGCCTCCGCCTCGGTCATCGCCCGGATCGTGGCCATGGTCGAGGAGGCGAGCGAGCGCAAGGCTCCCGGCCAGCTCTTCATCGAGAGGATCGAGCAGCGATACGCCATCGGCGTGGTGGCCGCCACGCTCGCGCTGTTCGCGGTGCCGCTCGCCTTCGGCGCGGACCTCACCGAAACCCTGCTGCGGGCCATGACCTTCATGATCGTGGCATCCCCGTGCGCGGTGGTACTCGCCACCATGCCGCCACTGCTGTCCGCCATCGCCACCTGCGGACGCCACGGCGTGCTGGTCAAGTCCGCCGCGGCCATGGAACGCCTGGGAGCCGTCACGCGGGTGGCGCTGGACAAGACTGGAACGCTCACCGAGGAGTCGGCGCGGGTCCGCGGGATCCGGGTCCTCCCGGGCAGTGGCCTCACCGAGCACCAGGCCCTGGCCCTGGCCGCCGCGGCCGAGTGGCCCAGCGAGCATCCGCTGGCCCGTGCGGTGGTCACCGCCGCACGGGAACGCGGTCTGCGCCTGGCGCCCGCGGCCGACTTCGCCTCGGCCCCGGGGCGGGGCGTACGGGCGGTGGTCACGGGCCGCACCGTCCAGGTGGGCAGCCCCACGGCACTGCTGGACGGCGCGGCGGCGCATGTGGAGAGCCCCGCCGACCCGGCACCGCTCACCGGCGGGGACGACCCGGTCCGTACCGGCGTCGAGGACGCCTCGGTCCGTACGTCCGCCAGGGACGACTGCCCGGTCGGTACGGCCGTCACGGAGGTCGAGCACAGCGGAGACACCGCCGTCGCCGTCCTCGTCGACGGCCGCCCCGTCGCCGTCCTCGCCATCGCCGCTCCACTGCGCGCCGGAGCCGCCGACGCCGTGGCCGCGCTGGGCCGACTCACCGGCACCCCACCGGTGTTGCTGACCGGCGACAACAAGCGTGCCGCCGCCCGGCTGGGCGAGGAGGTCGGCATCGCCGACGTACGGGCCGGGCTGCTGCCGCAGGACAAGGTGGCGACCGTACGGGGATGGGGGGACGCCGGGGAGCGGGTGCTGATGGTCGGCGACGGGGTCAACGACGCCCCGGCGCTGGCGGTCGCGCACACCGGTGTCGCCATGGGGCGGGCGGGTTCCGCGCTGACTCTGGAGACCGCCGACGCCGTGGTCGTCCGCGACGAACTGGCCGCCGTGCCCTCGCTGGTGACCCTGTCGCGGCGCGCCCGCCGCCTGGTGGCACAGAACCTGGTCATCGCGTGTGTGTGCATCGGCGCGCTGGTGGTGTGGGATCTGTTCGGCCATCTGCCGCTGCCGCTCGGCGTGGCGGGCCATGAGGGCTCCACCGTCCTGGTGGGCCTCAACGGTCTGCGGCTGCTGCGCACCTCCGCCTGGCCGGGCGCGATGCGGGCCCGCCCCCCCGGCCGCCGTCGGAAGCTGAGCGCCGTGCGGGCCGAGCGGGGTCTCCGCTCGGCCCGCC
>NZ_JAHLEM010000636.1 GCF_018883605.1 Streptomyces niphimycinicus
TGGTGGGCCTCAACGGTCTGCGGCTGCTGCGCACCTCCGCCTGGCCGGGCGCGATGCGGGCCCGCCCCCCCGGCCGCCGTCGGAAGCTGAGCGCCGTGCGGGCCGAGCGGGGTCTCCGCTCGGCCCGCCGCTCTACGATGGGGACATGCCGGTCAGCGAATCCTCCTCAACTGCGACCCGTTCGCATGCGCATCACAGCGGCGCGGCGCAGTTCTCCACGGCCGCCAATGTCTTCTCGCTGCTCTCCGACCCGACCCGACTGCACCTGGTGTGGTCCCTCGCCCGGGGCGAGGCCGATGTCAACACCCTCACCGAGGCCAGCGGGGCGGCCCGCCCGGCGGTGAGCCAGCATCTGGCCAAGCTCCGGCTGGCCGGGCTGGTCCAGGTGCGCAAGGAGGGCCGCCGCTCGGTGTACTCCCTGCACGACGGCCATCTGCGCCGGCTGGTCACCGAGGCCGTCAACCACGCGGACCACATGGTCACCGGGGCCCCGCCGCACGACTGAGCGCCGGGGCACGGCGGAGCCGCCGCTCGCACCGGCCACCGGCCACGGCACCCCGGCGTCGTCGGAAGTCCTCATACGGCGTGATGGGCCAGCAGATGATGCGGGTCCCGCGCGCCCGGCCCAGGGGCTGGATCGGTGTGCACCAGGGCGGCGGTCAGCCGGGGCACCGTATGGAGGAGGGCGTGTTCGGCCTCGACCGCCACCTCGTGCGCCGTACGCAGATCCAGGCCGCCGTCCACCTCGACCGTGACCTCGGCGCGCAGCCGGTGGCCGATCCAGCGCATCCGGAGTTCGGTCACGCTCAGCACTCCGGGGACCGCGCGCAGGGCGGCCTCGCCCGCGTCGACCACCGCCGGGTCGACGGAGTCCATCAGCCGCCGGAACACCTCACGGGCCGCGTCCTTGAGGACGAGCAGGATCGCGGCGGTGATGGCCAGGCCGACGAGCGGATCGGCCTGCTGCCAGCCGAGCGCCACTCCGCCCGCGCCCACCAGCACGGCCAGCGAGGTGAAGCCGTCGGTGCGGGCGTGCAGTCCGTCGGCGACCAGGGCCGCCGAGCCGATCCGCCGCCCGACCCGGATCCGGTGGCGGGCCACCCATTCATTGCCGAGGAAGCCGAGGATCGCCGCGACCGCGACGACGCCCGGATGGGAGATGTCGCGCGGGTGCAGCAGCCGGTCCACGGCCTCGTAGGCGGCCAGGGCCGCCGAGGCGGCGATGGTCAGGACGATGACGATCCCGGCCAGGTCCTCGGCCCGGCCGTAGCCGTAGGTGAACCGGCGATTCGCCGCGCGGCGGCCCAGGACGAACGCCACACCGAGCGGCAGCGCGGTGAGCGCGTCGGCGGCGTTGTGGACGGTGTCGCCCAGCAACGCCACCGAGCCGGACAGCAGGACGACCCCGGCCTGGAGCAGCGCGGTGACGCCCAGGACGGCGAGGGAGAGCCACAGGGCACGCATGCCCTCGGCCGATGACTCCAGCGCGGAGTCGACCTTCTGCGCCGACTCATGGGAGTGCGGTTTCAGCAGATGCGCGAGCTGGTGCCGCCGATGGGACCAGCGTCCGTGATGATGACGGGACTCCATGACACCATTATGTGCACACACGCGCACTCATGCACCTGTCGGGGTCCGGCGTCCTAGCGCGACCCATAGGGCAACAGCGCCATCTCCCGCGCGTTCTTGATGGCACGGGCCAGTTGGCGCTGCTGCTGCGCGCTCACCCGGGTCACCCGGCGGCTGCGTATCTTGCCGCGGTCGGAGATGAACTTCCGCAGCAGCTCGGTGTCCTTGTAGTCGATGTAGGTGATCCCCGCCTTGTCCAGGGGGTTCACACGGTTGCGCCGGGCGTCCCGGCGGGTGGGGTCGAGGCGTCGGGCCATCATCGGGTCCTTGTCCATGTAGTGCGTGCGGTGTCCGTGCTCCGTGCTCCGTGCTCCGGTCAGGACACCTGGTCGAGCAGTTCGTCGAAGGCGTGCGGCAGCCGGCGCCAGGAGTCCGGTCCGGCCGCGTACTCGCTGTCGGTCAGCAGACACGAGTCGAGCAGGGCCAGCAGCCCGTCGCGGTCGAGACCGGGCGAGGTGAAGGTGAGGTGCTGACAGCGGTCGCCGTGGTCGGGATGCCAGTCCATCGAAGCGGCCACCCGCCGTTCGGCCGGGACCATCTCCCAGGCGGCGTCCGGCAGCGCGGCCAGCCACGGCCCAGCCGACTCCACGCACAGCGCCCCGCCCGCCGCGTCCCACGACAGCAGGGTGTCGCCCCTATCCGCCAGCCAGAAGCGGCCCCGGCTGCGGGCGGCTGCGCAGGTCAGGTCCTCCAGCGCGGCGTAGAGCCGGCCCGGGTGGAAGGGCCGTTCGCGCCGCCAGACGAGGGTGGCCACCCCGTGGTCGTCACCCTCCTGCGGCAGCAGCGCACACGCCGGATGCTGACGGGCGGCCGCCGCCGCGATGTCGAAGCCCTGGAGAAGGGCGGGCCCCAACGCCCCCTCGCCGAGCCGCGTCTGCCGTGCTCCCGGGGTCAGGTGGGTGAGCAGGGCCAGGTCACCGTCGTCCGCGGACTCCTCGGACGTCTCGTCCTCGGCGACGGCGATCACGGTGGGGTACTCGAGCTGCCGGGCGAAGGTGTCCGCGATGGTGCGCTGGTCGGCCGGGGCGGCGGCGAGACCGGCCTCGGCGAGGTCGTCGCCATTGGCGAGGTACGGCACCATCAGGGCCGGGTCGACCGCGGTGGCCACCCCGGTCAGCTCCAGCGGTGCGCCCTCGGCCGCGATGACGGCGGCCATGGCCTGGGGCTCGACCGACTCCCACAGTTCGACAACGGCGAGCCGGTGCCCGCCGCCCGTGGCCAGGCGCAGCAGCTCGGGAACCATGTCCTCGCGCAGCGCACAGCACGCGCAGTCGTTCACCAGCGGCGCCTCGCCCTCGCCGAGCTGCCCGGAGGCATCACGCACCGTGCGGCGCACGGCGCGGTCGGTGGCGGCGGACAGATCGTGGTGCAGCGCCACCGAGCCGGGCACCGTGCGCAGGATCTCCTCGACGGCGGCGCGGCGGGCGTCGGCGTGCAGTCCACCCACGACCGCGACGGCCAGCCGGTTCTCGTCCGCGATCACCGGCCCCTCCGCCCGCGTCCATAGCGCCGCTCGAACCGCTCGACGCGGCCCGCGGTGTCCACGACGCGCTGGTTGCCGGTGTAGAAGGGGTGGCTCGCCGAGGAGATCTCCACGTCGATGACCGGATAGGTGTTGCCGTCCCGCCACTCCACGGTCTTGTCGCTGGTTGCCGTGGAGCGGGTGAGGAAGGCGAAGTCGGCGGACCGGTCACGGAAGACGACGGGCCGGTACGCGGGGTGAATGCCGGGCTTCATGACGGTCAGCGCTCCTCACGGAAGTCGACGTGGCGGCCGGCGATCGGGTCGTACTTGCGGAGGGTCATCCGGTCGGGGTCGTTCCGCCGGTTCTTGCGGGTCACATACGTGTAGCCGGTGCCCGCGGTGGACCTCAGTTTGATGATCGGGCGTAGTTCATTGCGTGCCATGAGCCAGAGCATACACAGAAGTGGTTTTCATTTTCATCTAGCTGCTACGCTGCCGCGACATCGACCCCACACCACCGAACGGAGGAACCATGTCCGCCCACTGCCAACTCACCGGCCGGCAGCCCGGCTTCGGCCACCACATCTCCCACTCCCACCGCCGCACCAAGCGCCGGTTCGACCCCAACATCCAGCACAAGCGCTACTGGCTGCCCAGCGAGGGCCGCCACATCCGGCTCACCCTCAGCACCAAGGCCATCAGGACCGTCGACGTGATCGGCATCGAAGCGGCCGTGGCCCGCATCCGCGCCCGGGGAGGGAAGGTCTGATGGCCAAGAAGAGCAAGATCGCAAAGAATGAGCAGCGGCGCGTGATCGTGGCGCGCTACGCCAAGCGGCGCGCCGAGCTGAAGGCGGTCATCGGCGACCCCCGGGCCTCGGCGGAGGAACGCCTCGACGCCCAGCGGGAACTGCGTCGCCAGCCCCGCGACGCCAGCGCCACCCGCGTACGCAACCGCGACTCCATCGACGGCCGCCCCCGCGGCCATCTGCGCGCCTTCGGCCTCTCCCGCATCCGGCTGCGCGAGATGGCACACGCGGGTGAACTCCCGGGAGTGACCAAGAGCAGTTGGTGATCCCCCACCGCTACTTGGTCACTCCACCGAGGTGCCGCTTGGCACACTATTAATCCTGTGCCGACGCCGACGGCTCACCCGTCGGCGTCGGCAGGACGCCGGTCGGCGTCGGCAGGACGTCCGACTAAGGGGCGTCGGCAGGGCGTCCGGCTACGGGGCGTCGGCGAGGCGGAGGTCGCCGTCGGCGGGCGGTGCGAAGAACCCGGCCACCTGCGCGTCGGTGACCTCGGCCAGAGCGGCCGGGGTCCAGCGGGGGCAGCGGTCCTTGTCGATCACCTGGGCGCGGACGCCCTCGACGAAGTCCGGGCGGGCCAGGGCCGCGCAGGAGACGCGGTACTCCTGCTTCAGGACGCGCTCCAGCGAATCGAGCGCCCGGGCCCCGCGCACGGCGGCCAGCGTGACCTTCAGCGCCGTGGGGGACTTGGCGAGCAGGGTCTCGGCGGTCTCCTTGGCGGCCGGTTCCCCGACGGCCATCAGCCGGTCCACGATCTCCTCGACGTTGTCCGCCGCGTAGCAGTGGTCGATCCACTCCCGCTGACCGTCCAGGGTCCCGGCCGGGGCGTCTACCGCGTACCGGGGAAGGACGTCCGGCACCGGGTCGGCGGCCAGGTCCCGGGTCAGCGCGGGCAGCAGCCCGGAGGGGACGACATGGTCGGCCAGCCCGCAGAGCAGCGCGTCGGCGGCGCCCACCGACGCTCCCGTGAGCGCCAGATGCGTCCCCAGTTCGCCCGGTGCGCGGGACAGCAGATAGGTGCCGCCGACGTCCGGTACGAAGCCGATCGTGGTCTCGGGCATGGCCACCCGGGAGCGCTCGGTGACGATCCGCACGCCGCCATGTGCCGAGACCCCGACGCCCCCGCCCATCACGATGCCGTCCATCAGGGCCACATACGGCTTGGGGTAGCGGGCGATCCGGGCGTTGAGCGTGTACTCGTCGCGCCAGAACGCCCTCGAGGCCGCGCCGCCGCCCGAGGTCACATCCCGATGGATCATGCGGATGTCGCCGCCCGCGCACAGCCCGCGCTCCCCCGCCCCGCCGATCACCACGGCCTGGACGGCCGGATCCCGCTCCCAGGCGATGAGGGCCTCGGCGATCCGGGTCACCATCGGATGGGTGAGGGCGTTGAGGGCGCGGGGGCGGTTGAGGGTGAGATGTCCGGCGCGGCCCTCGGTGCGCGTCAGCACGGCGTCGTCGTCGGTCACGGAGTCGGTCACGCGGTCGGTCACGGAGTCGCTCACGGGGTGTTCGGTCCTTCCGGCGTCTGGTGCGTTCGCGGATCACCACCGATCCGTCACCGCCGATCCTCTCAACGGGCCACCGGCCCGGAACAGCCGCGCCCTCTGCTTGACTGGACACATGCTGTCGATCGGTTCCGTGGTGCTGGGGGTCTCGGACGTCCGGCGCGCGGCGGCGTTCTGGACGCGGGCCCTGGGATACGTCCCGCGCGGGGAGATCGAGGACGACTGGGTGGTGCTGGTCCCCGCGGACGGGCGCACCGGGACCCGGCTGTCGCTCGGCCGCAGCGAGACCCCGGTCCAGGGCCGCCCGCGGGTCCACCTGGATCTCTACGCGGGGGACGCGGCCGATCAGGCCGCCGAGGTCGAGCGGCTGGTGTCGCTCGGCGCCCGGCGGGTCCGCTGGGCGCTGTATCCGCCGGACGCCGATTTCATCGTCCTGGCCGACCCGGACGGAAACCGCTTCTGCGTCATCGACACCGGCCGCGGCTGAGACCCGCCTCCGCGCCGCGGGCGCCGCGGTGCGCCGCGGCACAAAACCCTCTGGACACCCGCCGCCCCGCCGGGGAGGGTGGGCGCGGCCCATCACTGACCCCCGAGGACCCGTCTGATGACTGCTCATCCGCTGCCCACCAGCACCCCCGCCGCCGAGGGCGTGGACGCGCGGGGCGTCCACGCCTTCCTCGACGCCCTCGAGAGCGCACCGGAGATCGAGCCGCACAGTCTGATGATCCTGCGCCACGGCCGGCTCATCGCCTCCGGCTGGTGGGCGCCGTACACCGCGGAGCGGCCGCATCTGCTCTACTCCCTCAGCAAGAGCTTCACCTCCACGGCGGCGGGGCTGGCCGCCGCCGAGGGACTGCTGAACCTCGACGATCCCGTGATCTCGTACTTCCCGGAGTTCGAGGCGGAGATCACCGACCCGGGCGGCCGGGCCATGCTCGTCCGCCATGTCGCGTCCATGGCCAGCGGACATGCCGAGGAGACCCTGGAGCGGGCGTTCGGCGGCGACCCGGAGGAACCCGTGCGCGGCTTCCTGCGGATTCCGCCGGATCACGCGCCCGGCACCGTCTTCGCCTACAACCAGCCCGCCACGTACACGCTCGCCGCGATCGTCCAGCGGGTGACCGGGCAGTCGCTGACGGAGTATCTGCGGCCGCGCCTCTTCGATCCGCTGGGCATCGGCGAGACGGCCTGGCTCCAGGTGCCGGCCGGGCGTGACCTCGGCTTCAGCGGGCTGTTCGCCGCCACCGACGCGATCGCCCGGCTGGGGCTGCTGTATCTGCGCGGCGGCGAGTGGGAGGGCGAGCGGCTGCTACCGGCCTCCTGGGTCGCCGAGGCGACGCGGGAGCACATCGCGACCGAGGAGGCCATGGCCAATGGCTCGGGGCCGGACTGGCGGCGGGGGTACGGATTCCAGTTCTGGATGTCCCGGCACGGGTACCGGGGCGACGGGGCGTTCGGGCAGTTCTGCCTGGTGCTGCCCGAACATGACGTGGTGATCGCCACGACGGCGGAGACCGAGCGGATGCAGGCCGTGCTGGACGCGGTGTGGGAGCATCTGCTGCCCGCGTTCGGCGAGGCGCCGCTGACCGGCCGCGAGGACGAGGACGCCGTGCTGGAGCGGCGGTTGTCCCGGCTCGCCCTGCCGCCCCTCGCGGCGAAGCCCGCGCCGCTCACGGACCCCGGCGCCTGGTCGGGCGCGGAGTTCGGTCCCGAGGGCGGCGCCTGCGCGGATCAGCCGACCCTGACGGGGGTCACCGTGGCCGAGGACGGCTCCGGCGGCTGGACCGTCTCGCTGGCCGAGGAGGCGTCCCGGCTGGACCTGGGGTTGGACGGTGCGGGGTGGCGGGTCCACGACGGGCCGCGGGCGCCCGTCCCCACGGCGGTGAGCGGGGGCTGGACGGATCCGGACACCCTGACCGTGGACGTGGCGTTCCTGGAGACCCCGCATCACCTGGTGGTCACCTGCTCCCTCGCGGGCCGCGTCTTCACCGCACGGTGGCGCACGGTTCCGCTGCACCGGGCCCCGCTGCACGCCATGCGCGCACCCAGGCCGCGTTGACCCGTTCCGCCGTTTGAAAGGGCGCCGTTCCGAGAGGGCGCCGTTCCGAGAGGGCGCCGTTCTGCAAGGGTGGTCCTTGGTCCGGGGCAGCCCCGGGATGGACCAAGGCCCCCTTGCGGGCGGACTGCGGAACGAGGCTGAGATGCGCGGGACCGACGCGACGGGCAGGGCCGAGGGCCAGGGCGTACGGAAGGCCGCGCCGGGCGGGCGCACCCTGCGCCGGGTGCGGGATCCGCGGGTGCGGTGTGGGTGCTGCGCCCCGACGGGCGCTTCGAGCGGCCGGACCATCCCCTGTTCACCGGCGCGTGGCAGGTCGGCCGGGACAGACCCACCGCCGCCGTGATCGTGGATCTCTCACAGGTCCGGGAGATCACGGCGGACGGGGTGCGGGGCTGCCGCGCTGCGCGCGGGCCCTGGCCGAAGCCGGTGCCGCGCTGCTCCTCGCCGGGGCCGACGAGCCCGTGGCGCGGCTGCTGCGGGTGGCGCTGGTGGACGGCACGATCCGGATCCACGACACCGTCGAGACGGCCGTCGCCGCCTGCGGCGCGGCGGCGTCGAGGGCGGACGCCACCGCGCGGGACGGCGGCCGAACGGCGGTGCCCGAGGTCATACGGCTGCGCCGGGAGACCGCCGATCTGCGCGCCAGACTGCGCTCGCACCCTCTGATCGCACAGGCGCAGGGCGTACTGCGGGGGCGCTACCGGCTGCCCGATCCGCAGACGGCGTTCGCCCTGCTCCAGCACAGTTCACAGACGCACAACGTCAAACTGCGGACCCTGGCGGCTGCGCTGCTGCGCATGGACCGGCCCGATCCGGACAGCCCGCTGTGGTTTCCGCGGCGCACCCCCGAGGAGGCCCCCGCGCTGCCGTTCCTGCCGGGTCTACGGCCCGGCGAGGTCAATCGCGGCACGGTGGTGAAGACGGTGCTGGGCCAGGCCCTGGAGGTACTGGGCTCCGATATGGGCGATGTGCAGCTCGCGGATCCGGTGAGCGGGCCGCGGATGGAGCAGCACCACGGGTTCGGCAGGGAGTTCCTCGACTTCTTCGCCCATGTCGGCGAGGGCGAGACCGCCTGCGCCACGGCGGCGGCCCGCGCCCGGCCGGTGATGTCGGACATCGCCACCGACCGCGTCTTCTCCGACACCGCCCGCGAGGTCATCCTGGCGACCGGCTCCCGCACCGCGCACAGCATCCCCATGACCGGCGCCTCCCGCCAGGTCGTCGGGGTGTTCTCGGTCCACAGCTCCCAGGCGGGGCGCGGCCTGACCAACGCGGAGGCCGGGATACTCCGCCAGTTGGCCACCCGGGCCGGGCTGTGGCTGGAGTGGCATGAGCGCAGCGTCGTGCTGGACGCGCTGGAAGATCTGCATCAGCGCGCCCAGGGCGCGGACCCCGAGGCGGCTCCCCGGGCGTCGAGCCCCGAATCGGCCCCTCGGGAAGCGGCCCCTCGGGAAGCCTCCCCTCGGCGGTCGGACTCCGGATCGGCGCCCTGACGATCGGCGCCCTGACGATCAGCCCCCGGAAGCGGCGCCCCGGCGCTCGTCTCTTGGGAGTCCGCCCAGGGGGTACCCGGCAGGGTCGTGACACCGCTGCTCGGGGCCCGGCGTCGGGAGGACGACCATGGCTGTACCGGCCGCGACCCGCTCCGGCGGCATCCACGCGCCGCCATGGCTGGGGATCTACCTCAACGACCACCTGGCCGCCGCCACCGCGGCGGTCGGGCTGGCCCGCCGGATGACCCGCAGGCACCGGCGCTCGGCCTACGGTGGCGAACTGGCGAGGCTCACGGCGGAGTTCGTCCAGGACCGCAGGTCACTGCTGTGGTGCATGGCCTCGCTCGACATCCCCGTCCGCCGCGGCAAGGTCCGCGCGGCGCGGGCGGCCGAGCGCGCCGCACGGCTGACGCCG
>NZ_JAHLEM010000637.1 GCF_018883605.1 Streptomyces niphimycinicus
GTGGCCCGGCCGCGCGGGCACCGCAAGCCCTGCCGCGCGGGCACCGCGAGCCCTGCCACGCAGGCACGCAAGCCCTGCCGCTCAGGCGCCGAAGCCCTTGGAGGCCCCCTTCACCGGCTTGGCGCCCGCGCGCAGATGGGCCGGGACGAGATCACGGGCCGGTTCGCTGTAGCCCACCGCGACGATCCGGTCACCGCGGTAGGTGAAGCTGGTGAGGCTGGCCAGGGTGCACTGCCGCTTGCGCGGGTCGTGCCACAGCCGCCGCCGCTCCACGAAGCTGCGCACGATCCAGATGGGCAGTTGATGGCTGACGCACACCGCCTCGTGCCCGCGCGCCGCGTCCCGCGCCCGGCCCAGCGCCGCCATCATCCGCACCACCTGGTCGACATAGGGCTCGCCCCAGGACGGACGGAAGGGGTTGGTGAGATGGCGCCAGTTGGCCGGTTTGCGCAGCGCGCCGTCGCCGACGCCGAAGGTCTTGCCCTGGAAGACGTTCGCCGCCTCGATCAGCCGCTCGTCCGAGGCCACGTCCAGGCCGTGCGCCTTGGCGATCGGCCCCGCCGTCTCCTGCGCCCGCTCCAGCGGGGAGGCGACGACATGGGTGATGTCACGGTCGGCGAGGTGCTCGGCGACCCGGTCGGCCATCTGCCGCCCCAGATCCGAGAGGTGGTAGCCGGGCAGCCTGCCGTAGAGCACGCCCTCCGGGTTGTGGACCTCGCCGTGGCGCATCACATGGACGACGGTGATGTCGTTCTCGCTCTGTGTCATGTCACCCATCATTCAGTGGCCTCGGCGGCGGCCCGCGCCGCCCCCGGCAGAGCCGCCGCCACCCGCTCCAGCGCCCGCTCGTCATGCGCCGTGGAGACGAACCACGACTCGAAGGCGGACGGCGGGAGATAGACGCCCTGGGACAGCATCGAGTGGAAGAAGGCGGTGAAGCGGAACGACTCCTGCCCCTTGGCCTGCTCGTAGTTGGTGACCTCGTCGCCGGTGAAGAAGACCGAGAACATATTGCCCGCGACCTGCACCCGGTGGGCCACGCCCGCCTTGGAGAGCGCCTCGGTCGCCATCGCCCGCAGCCGCTCGGAGGCCGCGTCGACCTGTCCGTACGCCGCGTCGTCCAGCAGCCGCAACTGCGCGACGCCTGCGGCCGTGGCGACCGGGTTCCCGGACAGCGTGCCCGCCTGGTAGACCGGGCCGGCCGGGGCGAGGCGCTCCATGACATCGGCGCGCCCGCCGAAGGCCGCGGCCGGGAAGCCGCCGCCCATGACCTTGCCGAAGGTCATCAGGTCCGGCTCCACGCCGTCCAGCCCGAACCACCCGGCCCGGGAGACCCGGAAGCCGGTCATGACCTCGTCGGAGATGTAGAGCGCGCCATGGTCGGCGCAGAGCTGCTTGAGGCCCGCGTTGAACCCGGGCAGCGGCGGCACCACGCCCATGTTGCCCGGCGACGCCTCGGTGATCACACAGGCGATCTCCCCGGGGTGCGCGACAAAGGCCGCCCGGACCGCCTCCAGGTCGTTGTACGGGAGCACCACGGTCTCCCCCGCCTGCGCTCCCGTCACCCCCGGAGTGTCCGGCAGCCCGAAGGTCGCCACCCCGGACCCGGCCGCGGCCAGCAGGGCGTCCACATGCCCGTGGTAGCAACCGGCGAACTTGATCACCTTCGACCGCCCGGTGAACCCACGAGCCAGCCGGATCGCCGACATCGTCGCCTCGGTGCCGGACGACACCAGGCGCACCTGCTCCACGGGGGCGACCCGCGCCACGATCTCCTCGGCGAGCTCGACCTCACCCTCACCAGGCGTGCCGAACGAGGTACCGCGGGCGACGGCGGCCTGCACGGCCGCGATGACCTCGGGGTGGGAATGGCCGAGGATCATCGGTCCCCACGAGCACACGAGGTCCACATACTCGCGTCCGTCGGCATCGGTGAGGTACGGACCATCACCGGACACCATGAACCGGGGCGTTCCTCCCACGGCGCGGAACGCCCGCACCGGAGAGTTCACGCCGCCGGGGGTCACGGCGGCCGCGCGATCGAAAAGCGTCTGCGAAACTGGGGCTGTGTACGGATAGCTCACGCAAGCCATGTTGTCAGAGCCGGACAGACTCCCGCGGCCGGGCGTTTCACAGCCCGAGCGTGGGGGAGGTTGCTGTAACAGAGATCGGGTTGCGCGGTAGTGGCCGCGAGTGGTCGGGTGGAGATATGCATCGCGGTGGCGAACTGGGTGAAGGGACTGACGACCGAGGCGGCCCCGAGCGTGCCCGGCCCGGACGCCATCGGCGGGACGAGGCGGGCAGGGCAAGCAGAAGCGGGGGCCGCATGGGGGTGACCTACAAGTACTTCGGTGCGCCCGATGGCGCCACCGCGGCCAGGGTCCCCATCTCCATGCGCCCCGAGGAGCTCGGCGGCGATGAGCTCGGCCACGGCATGTTCACGAAGATCAAGCCGGAGACGGTCGCGGCGATGGTCCTCACCGGCATCGAGGGCGTCCCGCTGCACCGGGTCCCCCCGCTCGAACTGGTCGTCCTCCACCCGGATTACGCCGTCGTCAAGCTCCCGATGACCGTGGTCGACCCGCTGCGCGGCGTGGGCGAGGAGTCCGTGGGCGCGGCGGCCTTCATCTGGTCCACGGTCCCCGACCGCGGCGGCCCCCGGGACGCCTTCACGGTCTATCAACTGCTGCACGAATGGCAGGACTTCAGCCACCGGCTGCACGAGGCGGGGCACCAGGCGTACTGCCTGGTGTGGCCCTGAGGCCGGGGCCTGAGACCGGGGCCCCGAGGCCGGGGCCCGGGCGGGCCCCTAGGTGGTTCGTTCGGGTTTCATGATCGGGCCGTACCCTTCCCCCATGCTCACCGCACGTTCCATCGCTCTGTTCGCCGTGGCCGCGCTCCTGGAGATCGGCGGCGCCTGGCTCATCTGGCAGGGCGTACGTGAGCACAGGGGTTGGGCATGGATCGGCGCAGGGGTCATCTCCCTGGGCGCCTACGGGTTCGTGGCCACGCTCCAGCCGGACGCGGAGTTCGGCCGCATCCTCGCGGCGTACGGCGGCGTTTTCGTCGCCGGATCGCTCGCCTGGGGCATGGTCGCCGACGGCTACCGGCCCGACCGCTTCGATGTCATCGGAGCACTGATCTGCCTGGCCGGAGTCGCCGTGATCATGTACGTGCCTAGGCGGTAACCATCGGCCGGCCGTGGCCGCCCTTGCCCTCGTGGTCGCCGTGGTCGCCCTGCTTGCCGTGGTCACCGTGGTGGTCGTCCTGCTCCTGCTCCGTACCGAGGACGCAGCCGGTCTCCGGGTCGATGAAGACGGTCGTGAGGTTGTGGTCGCACTCGACCTCCACGACCCACACCTTCTTGCCCTCCTTCTGGTGCGAGTCCTTGTGCTCGTCCTTGCGCTGCTGGTCCTTGCGCTGACCGTCGTGCTGCCGCTCGTCCTTGCGCTCGTCCTTGCGCTCGTCCTGGTGGTTGCCCTTGTGGTGCGGGTCGTCCTCGGGGCAGTCCACCAGCTCGGCGGTGACGGCCCGGCCGCCGACCTCGCACTCGGCGATCTCGATCGCCTCGGCGATCGTCACCGGATCGTTCTGCTTGGCGTTCTGGTGCTCCTTGTTCTGCTTGTTGTTCTGCTTGTTCTCCTGGCCGTGGCGCGCCTGGTCGTCCCCGTGGGCGGGAACGGTGACGGGCCGGACGGCGCCGCGGTCCTGGGACTCCTCGGCGGGCTGGGCCGCCTGCTGCGGCTGGGCGGCCTGCTCGGTCTGCGCTGCCTCCTGCGGCTGGGCGGCCTGGTCGGGGCGCGCCGCGCTGCGGCCCTGAGCGCCGGGCCAGAACTTCCCGGGGAAGAAGTGGCTCATGGCCGGGCGCCCTTGGTCCTCGCGCTGCCCGTTGTTCTCCTGGTTGCCGCCGTTCTCCTTGCTTTCCTTGTTCTCCTTGTTCTCCTTGTTCTCCTTGTTCTCCTGGCCGCCGTTGTCCTCCTGGCGCCCATGGTCGTCACGACCGCTGTTCATCTTCGCGTCGTAGCGGCCACTGTCCTCGCGCTGGCCGCTCTCCTCGTGCCGCCCACCGTCCTCGTGACGGCCGTCCTCGTCGTGACGGCTGTCCTCGTCGTGACGGCTGTCCTCGTCGTGACGGCCGTCCTCCTCGTGACGGCTGTCCTCGTCGTGACGGCCGTCCTCGTGACGGCTGTCCTCGTCGTGACGGCCGTCCTCGTCGTGACGGACGTGATCGTGGCGGCCGTCCGAGTTCTGATGTCCCTTGTCCTCGTGGCGGCCATTCGAGTCCCGATGACCGTTCTCGTGCTGCCCCTTGCTGTCGCCGTGCGCCCGGTCCTG
>NZ_JAHLEM010000638.1 GCF_018883605.1 Streptomyces niphimycinicus
CGTGACGGACGTGATCGTGGCGGCCGTCCGAGTTCTGATGTCCCTTGTCCTCGTGGCGGCCATTCGAGTCCCGATGACCGTTCTCGTGCTGCCCCTTGCTGTCGCCGTGCGCCCGGTCCTGGTGGCACTTGTTGCTCTGCGACGAGTGCGGCTCGGGCGTGCTGCCCGCGGCCCACGCGGTTCCCGGAGCACCGGTGACCAGGGCCGCAGCCGCGATGGCACCCGCTGAGGCCACGCCCCAGCGCCGGAAAGAACGACGAGACCGCTGAAGGAATCTGCTCTGCTGCGTCATTACCTGAATTCACTCCTTGGGCATGGGTGCTCCATAACCGGCGCCGCGCCGGACGCAGTGCACCCTTCCCCGAGCCCAGGACCCGCTAGCGGATTCCGATCTTCAGTCCCCCGGTTGGAGGTAAATCAGGCCGTCATATCCTGCGTATGGATCATGCGCAGGCACGACCGTTTGCGCGATGTCGCCACAGGAGGGCCGATGACCACCCGTACCGCAGTCATCACCGGCGCGAGCAGCGGGATCGGCGCCGCGACCGCGCGCCGCCTGGCCGCCGCCGGATTCCGCGTCATCCTCGCCGCCCGCCGTAAGGAGCGCGTCGACGCGCTCGCCGCCGAGCTGACCGAGGCGGGGCACCAGGCCGAGGCGTACGTCCTGGATGTCACCGACCGGGCCGCCGTGGAGTCCTTCGCCGCCGCTCTCGACCGCTGCGACGTCCTGGTGAACAACGCGGGCGGCGCGATCGGCGCCGAGCCCGTCGCCACCGCCGACCCGGCCGACTGGCGGGCGATGTACGAGGTCAATGTGGTGGGCGTGCTCCAGGTGACCCAGGCGCTGCTGCCCGCCCTCACCGCCTCCGGCGACGGCACGATCGTCGTGCTGTCCTCCACGGCGGGCCATGTGGCGTACGAGGGCGGCGGCGGATACGTGGCGGCCAAGCACGGCGCCCACGCCATCGCGGCCACCCTGCGCCTGGAGCTGTGCGGTGAGCCGGTGCGGGTGATCGAGATCGCCCCGGGCATGGTCAGGACGGACGAGTTCGCGGTGAACCGCTTCCGCGGCGACGAGGCCCAGGCCGCGGCCGTCTACGAGGGCGTGGCCGAGCCGCTGACCGCCGACGACGTGGCCGACACGGTCGAGTGGGCGGTCACCCGTCCCTCGCATATGAACATCGACATGATGGTCATCCGCCCCCGCGCCCAGGCCGCCCAGCACAAGGTCCACCGCGAGCGCTGAGCCCGTTTGGCGGCTGCCGAAGCCCGTTCGCGAGCGCTGGGCCCGGGAACGGGCGGCCGGTGGCCGGCAGTCCCGCCGTCCGCCCGTCTGACCCGGTGAATGTGCGCCTTCCCGTGGGCTCTCCGATGCTGGGAGAGACCGTCACCTCGCGGTGAAGCGGAGGCGTCATGAGAGTTGTCGTCGATCTCAACCGGTGCCAGGGCTACGCGCAGTGCGCCTTCCTCGCGCCGGATGTGTTCGCGATGCACGGTGAGGAAGCGCTGCTGTACGACGGGGAGCCCGACGGCACGCGGCGCCTGGACGTCCTGCGGGCGGAGGCGGCCTGTCCGGTCAAGGCCATCACCGTGGAGGGCGCGGGCGCGGCGTGGACCGCGGCGGGGGCGGGTGTCTCCAATGGCCCTTGACGGTTCCCTGGAGCGGCTCCGGCGCGAGGGCCGCATCGTCGTCGTGGGTGCTTCCCTGGCGGGGCTGCGAGCGGCCGAGACGCTCCGCGAGGAGGGCTTCACCGGCACCCTCACCATGATCGGTGACGAGCCGTACGAGCCGTACGACCGCCCGCCGCTGTCCAAGCAGGTGCTGCTCGGCAGGGTGCCGGCCGACCATACGGCGCTTCCCCGGCGCCGCGCGATCGAGGCGCAGTGGCGGCTGGGTGCCGCCGCGACCGGCCTGGATCTGTCGGCCAAGCGGGTGGCTCTCGCCGATGGCACCTCGGTGGAGTACGACCGGCTGCTGATCGCCACCGGGGTGCGCTCCCGCCCGTGGCCGAACGAGCTGGAGGCCGGTCTTGACGGCGTCTTCGTGCTGCGGACCAGGGACGACGCCACCCGGTTGAGACACCGGCTGAAGGCCGGGCCCAGCCGGGTGCTGGTGATCGGTGCCGGATTCACCGGCTCGGAGATCGCCTCCGTCTGCCGCGAGCGGGACCTGCCGGTCACGGTCGCCGAACGCGGCCCGACCCCCCTGTCGGGCGCCCTGGGCAGCGTGATCGGCGACGTGGCCGCCCAACTGCACCACCAGCACGGCGTCGACCTGCGCTGCGGGGTGATGGTCACCGGGCTCGAGGGCGACGGTGTGGGAAGGCTGCGGCGGGCCCACTTCTCCGACGGCGGCACGGTGGACGCGGAGGTGGCCGTCGTCGCCCTGGGGGCGACCCGCAACACCGAATGGCTCGCGGGCTCCGGGCTTGCCGCGGGGCCGCGCGGGATCGCCTGCGACGCGGGCTGCCGGGCCTTCGACGTACGGGGCATCGTCGCCGACGACGTGTTCGTCGCGGGAGACGTCGCCCGCTCGCCGCATCCGCTGTTCGGCTACCGGTTCCTGTCCCTGGAGCACTGGGGCAACGCGGTCGCGCAGGCCGAGGTCGCGGCCCACAACATGATCTGCCGCGGTGAGGAGCGCCGCCCGCATCTGTGGACGCCGTATTTCTGGTCGGCCCAGTTCGGCGTCAACATCAAGTCCGTCGGGGTGCCGAACATGGCCGACCAGATCATCGTCAGCCAGGGGTCGCTGGGCGAACACCGCTTCACCGCGGCCTATGGCTACCAGGGCCGCGTCATCGCCGCCGTCACCTTCGACCAGGCGAAATGGCTGGAGTTCTACCAGCGGCAGATCGAACAGGCCGCGCCCTTCCCGCCGCCGTTCGCCACCGTCGACCGGCGGACCGAGGGCATGCGTCCGGTGCCGGCCGGATTCCCCGACCCCTCGGTGCCCACCCACGGCCCCCAGGTCACCGTGAGCGGCTACTCCCCGACCGACCAGCGCGTCACGTTCACCCCCGCCGGACACGGACACCACGCCTGACGCGGGCAGCACCGGCGCCCGGAAGGACAGCCGGCCCGGAAGGCAATCCCGGAAGGAAACCACCATGACGTCGGTCGCACTCCTGGGCCAGATCCTCGACTACGCCAACCGCGCCGACCCCTACCCGCTGTATGCCGAACTCCGCCGGACCCCCGTGGTGCGCGACGAATCAGGCCCCTACCTGGTCAGCACCTACTGGGAGATCCACAGCCTGCTCCACGACCCCAGGGTCAGCTCCGACATCCGCAATCTCGCCCCCGAAGCGAAGACCGCCCCCCGAACCGAGGACCCCGACCTGCCGCCGAGCTTCATCAGGCTCGACCCTCCCGACCACGACCGCCTGCGCCGGCTGATCATGCGGACGTACGGGCCCCCGCACGCCCCCCGGCGCGTCTACGGCCTGCGCGGCGAGATCTCCGGAATCGTCTCCGGCCTCATCGACCGTTTCCAGGGGCGGGACCGGATCGACCTCGTCGACGACTTCTCCTACCCCTTCCCCGTCACCGTGATCTGCCGTCTGCTCGGCGTCCCGCAGGAGGACGAGCAGCGCTTCCACGGCTGGGCCGACACCGTCGCCACCGCCATCGAGCCGGCCGTCGGCACGCCCGAGGAGCAGCAGGCCCACTGGCAGGCCATCCGCGAGGCCCACCACCAGCTCGCCGAATACCTCTCGGGCCTGATCGCCCAGCGCCGCCGGGCACCCCGGGAGGACATGATCTCCGCCCTGGCCACCGACCGCGGAGCCGACGAGAGCCCGATGTCCCTGCCCGAGATGCTCAGCAATCTGACGCTGCTGCTGATCGCGGGCCACGAGACCACCGTCAACCTCATCACCAACGGGATGCTCACCCTGCTGCGCCACCCCGACACCCTCAAGCAGTTGCGTGCGGACCCCGATCTGGTCATCCCGCTGGTGGAAGAGCTGCTGCGGTTCGAACCGCCCGTGCAGTTGCTGCCCGAGCGCACCACGCTCGACGACATCGAGATCGCCGGTACCACCATTCCCCAGGGCGCCTCCCTGTGGCTGGTCCCGGCCTCCGGGAACCGGGACCCGCGGCGCTTCCCCGAGCCCGACCGCTTCCTCCCCGACCGCCCGGACAACCAGCACTTCGGCTTCGGCAGCGGCATCCACAACTGCATCGGCTCGCCCCTGGCCCGCCTGGAGGCGCAGGCCGCCCTGGCCGAACTGGTCCGCCGGCTCGACAACCCCCGCCTGGTCGAGGATCCGCCCCCGTACCGCCACAACGCCGTCCTCAGAGGCCCCCGGCATCTGCCCATCGCCTTCGACGGCCTCAGCCGATAGCGCGGGGCATCGCCCATGGAACCCCATGGATAAGACAGACAAGGCAGATAGGGCAGACAAGGCAGAGCCCCCGAACCGTCGCCGGTCCGGGGGCCGTTGATCATGTGCGGTCCTGAAGATCAGCCCTTCACGCACACCACCTGCTTGAGCCTCGCCACCACCTCGACCAGATCCCGCTGCTGGTCGATGACCTTCTCGATCGGCTTGTACGCCCCCGGGATCTCGTCCACGACGCCGGAGTCCTTACGGCACTCCACGCCCCGTGTCTGCTCCTCCAGATCCCGGGTCGAGAAGCGCTTCTTCGCCGCGTTACGGCTCATCTTCCGGCCCGCCCCGTGCGAGGCCGAGTTGAACGACGCCTCGTTCCCCAGACCGCGCACGATGTACGAACCGGTGCCCATCGAGCCCGGGATGATCCCGTAGTCCCCGCTTCCGGCGCGGATGGCGCCCTTACGGGTCACGAGAAGGTCCATGTGCTCGTAGCGCTCCTCGGCGACGTAGTTGTGGTGGCAACTGATCACCGGCTCGAAGACCGGGCGGGCCTTCCTGAACTCCTTGCGCACCACGTCCTGGAAGAGCGCCATCATGATCGCGCGGTTGTACTTCGCGTACTCCTGCGCCCAGAAGAGATCGTGCCGGTACGCCGCCATCTGCGGGGTGTCCGCGATGAAGACGGCCAGGTCGCGGTCGATCAGATCCTGGTTGTGCGGCAGCTTCCGGGCCTGGCCGATGTGGTGCTCGGCGAGCTCCTTACCGATGTTGCGGGAGCCGGAGTGCAGCATCAGCCAGACCGAGCCGTCGTCATCGAGGCAGAACTCGATGAAGTGGTTACCGGATCCGAGCGAACCCATCTGCTTGACGGCCCGCTCCCGGCGGAACTTGACCGCCTCGGCCACTCCCCCGAACCGGTTCCAGAAGTCGTCCCACCCCGCCGTCGGAAACGCGTGCAGCCGCCCCGGGTCCACCGGGTCGTCGTGCATCCCGCGCCCCACCGGGATCGTCTGCTCGATCCGCGACCGCAGCCGCGAGAGATCGCCCGGAAGGTCGTCCGCGGTCAGCGACGTCTTGACCGCGGACATCCCGCAGCCGATGTCCACACCGACGGCCGCCGGGCATACAGCGCCCGCCATCGCGATCACCGAGCCGACCGTGGCACCCTTCCCGTAATGCACATCCGGCATCACGGCGAGGCCCTTGATCCAGGGCAGCGTGGCGACATTGCGGAGCTGCTGCATGGCCACGCCCTCGACGGTCGAGGGGTCGGTCCACATCCGGATCGGCACCTGAGCGCCGGGCACCTCGACATACGACATGATGTACTCATTCCCCCGTAAAAGACAGAAAACGCAAAAGCCGGACCAGTGCCCCATAGGCGACGGCCGCCCGACAGGCACGGCAGTGCGTGCGATAGACATTGTCTCCAGCCACCGCCCGCGGGCGGCAAGGAGTTTTCCGTCGTTCGAAGGGACACCGACAGTGCAGCCAGCGCAGCGAAGGGCGTACGGACGGCGGGGCACCCCGGCCGTCGCCGTGCTCATCACCGTGCTCGCCGCCGCCGGGCTCGGCGGATGCACCGGCTCCGATTCATCATCCGGCCCGGACGACGGCGCCTCCGGCGACTCCGGGACGAATGCCTCCGCCGAGCCCGGCCGTTACCGCAGCCTGCCCGAGGCATGCGGCGCGGCCGGCCGTAAGACCCTCCAGACCCTGCTGCCCGGCGCCGAGCAGGACGACAAGGTGTACGACGGCCAGGCCACCGTGACGTACGACATAGACCGGCGGGACGGCTGCCGCTGGAAGGTCGAGACCTCCAGCGGCACGCGCTATCTCACGATCGACTTCCAGCGCGTCGTCTCGTACGACCCCTCGGTCAGCGATGACGACCGGGCGCGGGAGACCTACGAGGAGAAGGCCGCCGCCGCCCACATCCCGGATGCCCCGAGCACCCCCTCGACCCCCTCCTCCAGCTCGCAGAGCGAGGGCGGCGCGAGCGGCGACAGCAGCTCCTCCGCCTCCCCCGGCACCAGCTCCGACGAGCCCGGCAAGAGCGGTAAGGGCGGCGCGAGCGATGAGGCCGACACATCCGGCGAGCCCGGCAAAAGCACCGATTCCCCCTCCGCGGGGAGCGACGCGAGCGGCGAAAGTGACGAAGGTGACACCGCCGCGGACGACACCGCCCCGCGCCGGCTGGACGACCTCGGCGACGACGCCTTCCTCAACGACGAGCTGATCACCAAGGACTCGGGTATCCACCGCGATATCACGCTCGTGTTCCGGTCCTCGAATGTGATTGCCACCATTGAGTACGACCAGTGGACGACCGACAAGAAGCACATTCCCAGCAGCCAGGGACTCCAGGAAAACGCCCAGGACTTGGCCGATGAGCTGACCGGTCGGCTCAACGAATAGCGGGTTCCGGTGCCCCCTGCGGGCACTCCGCTCAGAGCTCGGAAATTGGGACGCCCGCGCGTCGGCCGCGTACCGTGCCGACTAATGACGCGGGCGGTACGTCCGCCCATCGACAGAGAATGAGCGAAGGACCCATGCACCGTTCAGCCCCGCGACTCGCCCGAATACTCGCCTGCGCGACCGTACCGATGGTGCTCGTCGCCGGCTGCTCCTCCGGCTCGGACAACAAGGACAAAAAGAACACCGGTGGCTCGGCGAGACCCAGCTCGCCCAGCGCTTCACCCACCGTCGCGGCCGCGAAGTTCAGCAAGCTGCCCGATGTGTGCACCGCACTCTCCGGAAAGACGGTCGACCAGCTCGTCCCCAAGGCGCAGAACAAGAAGGGCAAGGCCCTTCCCTCGGCCGACACCAACACCTCCGCAAGCTGCCTGTGGACCGGCCTCGACGGCTTCAAGTACCGCTCGCTGACCGTCTCCCTCAAGCTGTTCCGCTCCGACCCGGGGCTCGGCTCCGGCGACCGGCGCGCCGGGGAGTACGCCGGCCAGCAGTCGAGCAGGGCCGCCACCGGCAAGGTGACCGACGCCAAGACCGAGAAGGTCGCGGGCATCGGCGACGAGGCGACCTCGGTCAGCTCCAAGGAGAAGAAGGACGGCGACGAGTTCCGCAACCAGACGGTGGTGACCCGCACCGCCAATGTCGTCATCACCGTCCAGTACGACGGCGCCGGCTATGAGAAGGAGAAGACCCCGGACGCGGCCGCGCTGCTCAAGGACGCCAAGTCCGCCGCCAAGGAGGCCGTCGGCACCATCGCGAAGGGCTCCCAGAGCGGCACCTGATCCCCCGACACGGCCCCTTCCCGCCCATGGGCCTTGACGTGTATGCGACGCTGAGGCCGCTGTTGTTGAAGACGGGGAGGGGTCGCGGGTGGCCGCGATGCAACTGACACGGACGCACCGAATACTGGCCGGGGTGGTCGTCACCGGGGCGGTGGTGATCGCGGGGATCGGCTTCGCCGGTTCCTACGCGGCGGTGCGCGATCTCGCCCTCGACAAGGGCTTCGGCACGTTCTCCAACGTCTTTCCGATCGGTATCGACGCGGGGATCGTGGTCCTGCTCGCGCTGGACCTGCTGCTCACCTGGATCCGGATCCCCTTCCCGCTGCTGCGCCAGACGGCCTGGCTGCTGACCGCGGCCACCATCGCCTTCAACGGCGCGGCCGCCTGGCCGGACCCGATCGGCGTCGGCATGCACGCCGTGATCCCGATCCTCTTCGTGGTCTCCGTGGAGGCCGCCCGGCACGCGGTCGGCCGGATCGCCGACATCACCGCCGACCGGCATATGGAGTCGGTCCGCATCACCCGCTGGCTGCTGGCGCCGGTGCCCACCTTCCGGCTGTGGCGCCGGATGAAGCTGTGGGAGCTGCGCAGTTACGAAGAGGTCATCCGGCTGGAGCAGGACCGGCTGGTCTACCAGGCCCGGCTGCGCGCCCGCTATGGGCGCGCCTGGCGCCGCAAGGCGCCCGTGGAGTCGCTGATGCCGCTGCGGCTGGCGCGGTACGGGGTGCCGCTGGCGGACACCGCCCCGGCGGGGCTCGCGGCGGCCGGTCTGGACTCGACCGCGGT
>NZ_JAHLEM010000639.1 GCF_018883605.1 Streptomyces niphimycinicus
GGCGCCACAGGGCCCACGGAGGGCGCGGGGAGCGCCGCGGGCGCCGCGCCCCGCACCCGTATGGAGGCCAAGCGTGCCGCGCGGGCCCGTAAGGACAGCCCCGGGGTGGTGGCGAGCCGGGTGGTGGGGGAGCTGTTCATCACGCTCGGCGTGGTGATGCTGCTCTTCGTCACCTATCAGCTCTGGTGGACGAACATCCGTGCCCATCAGCAGGCCAACGGCGCCGCGAACAACCTTCAGAAGAAGTGGGACGAGAACGGCGGCGACGACCGGGACCCGGGCACCTTCTCCCCCGGGCAGGGGTTCGCGATCATCTACATCCCCAAGCTGGACGTGAAGGCCCCGATCGCGGAGGGCATCGACAAGCACAAGGTCCTCGACCGCGGCATGGTCGGCCACTACGGCAAGAGCCCGCTGAAGACCGCCATGCCATGGGACAAGAAGGGCAACTTCGCGCTCGCCGGGCATCGCAACACCCACGGCGAGCCGTTCCGCTACATCAACCGCCTCAAGCCCGGCGACGAGATCGTCGTCGAGACGCAGAGCCGGTACTACACCTATGCGATGAAAAGCATCCTGCCGCAGACGTCGCCGTCCAACACGGGCGTCATCAAGCCGGTGCCGCCCGGCTCCGGCTTCACCGAACCGGGCCGGTACATCACGCTGACCACCTGCACCCCCGAATTCACCAGCACCTACCGGATGATCCTCTGGGGCAAGATGGTCGAGGAGCGGCCGCGTAGCAAGGGAAAGCCGGACGCGCTGGTCGAATGAGCGGGAACAGCCGGGAAACCAGAAAAAGGGGTACGACGCGGTGGCACGCACCGACCACGACGAGCGGCAGGACCGGCACCCCGGCCCGCCCGCAACGCCCAGCCGTCGTACCGGCCGTGGGCGGGTAGCCGCGGCCATAGCGGTCTTCGGCGAGCTGCTGATCACCGCGGGGCTGATTCTCGCCCTGTTCGTCGTCTACTCGCTGTGGTGGACCAACGTCCTGGCCGACCGCGAGGCGAAGAAGCAGGGCGACCGGGTGCGCAAGCACTGGTCGCAGCAGGGTCCGGGCAGGCTGGACACCAAGAGCGGCATCGGCTTCCTGCACGTACCGTCCATGCACAACGGCGAGGTGCTGGTCAAGAAGGGCACCAGCACCGAGACCCTCAACGACGGTGTGGCCGGTTACTACACCCAGCCGGTCAAGTCCGCGATGCCGTGGGACAAGAAGGGCAACTTCAGCCTGGCCGCGCACCGGGACGGGCACGGTGCGAAGTTCCACAACATCGACAAGGTCCACGACGGCGACGCGGTGGTCTTCGAGACCCGCGACACCTGGTACGTCTACAAGGTCTACGCGACGCTGCCGGAGACCTCGAAGTACAACGTGGAGGTGCTGAACGCGGTCCCGAAGGAGTCGGGCCGCAAGCGGCCGGGCCGCTATATCACGCTCTCGACCTGCACTCCCGTCTACACCTCCCGCCACCGCTACATCGTCTGGGGCGAACTGGAGCGCACCGAGAAGGTCGACGCGGACCGCACGCCCCCCAAGGAACTGCGCTGACCCCCTCGGGACGGTCTCCTGCCCCCTCGGACGGTCCCTGAGCACGAAGAAGCCCCTGAGCACGACGAAGCCCCTGAGCACGCAGAAAGCCCCTGAGCACGACGAAGCCCCCGGCACCCTTCTCGGCGGTTTCTAGGGGTCGTTGCAACACATGGTCGGTTTGATCAGGCCGCGAGCAGTTTATGCAGGTGCTCGGCTGGGGTTTCCCAGCCGAGCGTTTTGCGTGGGCGGCCGTTGAGCTCGGCGGCGACGGCGTCGAGGTGCTCGCGGCTGTGGACGGACAGGTCGGTGCCCTTGGGGCGGCAGGAAGTACTCGAGTCAGCCTGCCCGGCGTCCTGCGGCACGTTACGGGCGGCCAACCCGATCACAAACACCGCTGCCCCCAATACAAGTCGGGAAGTACTGCCGCAGCAGACCGTTCGTGTTCTCGTTCGAGCCGCGCTGCCAGGGGCTGGCCGGGTCGCAGAAGTAGACGGGGACATCGGTCGCGACGCTGAACTCGCGGTGGCGTCCCATTTCGCTGCCCTGGTCCCAGGTCAGGGACCGCTTCTTGCGGCCCTCGGGCCGGCCGTTACGCCACTCACGGCCGGTCCGAGGGTTGACGCCTACACGTTCACACGCATCCGCGTTACTGAAGCCCAGTCGCATGAGCCGGAAGTATTCCTCCCGCTCCCGACGCAGCTTCTTTCGCCCCTGGATCTTCTGCTTGCGGATCTCGAAGTCCATCGCACCCCCTGAACTGGGGTGTTGCGACGACCACTAGAACCTAAGCTCAGGATGCCGGGGGCTTCCCCGTGTCACCGTGCTGCTAGAAGCCGTTCTGGCCGCCGAAGATGCCTCCGCCGCCCCCGCCTCCGTCGCCGTTCCCTCCGCCGCCCTGCCCGGCGACCGTGATGAGGTTCACGGACTGGCCCTTGGGCACCTGGGTGCCCGCGCCCGGCTGGCTGGCGATCACGGTGGCGTTGTCGTCCTGCGGACCGGCGATGTTGCCCACGTTCAGGCCCAGGTCCTGGAGCGCCTTCTTGGCGTCCTTGAGCTTCTGGCCGCCCAGGTTGGGCACCGGCACGTTCTCCTCGGCGGCGGCCTTGGCGACGGTCAGCGTGACCGTCGAACCGGGCAGCACCTCCTGGCCGCCCTTGGGCGTCTGGTCGGTGACCGTACCGGCCTCGACGTCGCCGTTGTCGACCTCCTGCGTCTGGACCTTGAGGCCCTTCTGCTGGAGGGCGGACGTGGCGTCCGCGACCTTCTGCGTGGTCACGTCCGGGACGGTGACCTTCTGCTGCGCCTCGGCCACGGTCAGGGTGATCGTGGTGCCCTTCGCGACCTTCTTGCCGCCCTTCGGGTCCTGGTCGATCACCTTGCCGGCGGTCTGCTCCGACTGCTGGGTCTTCTGCTCGACCTTGAAACCCTTGGCCTCGAGCTGGTCCTTGGCCGACGCGTACTGCACGTTCAGGACGTCGGGCACCTCGACCCTCGCCGCGGGCTTGGGGCCCTTGGACATGGTCAGCTCGACCACGCCGTACCGCTTGATCTCGCCGCCGCTCCCGGGGTTCTGCTCGCAGACGGTGTCCTTGTCCGCGTTGTCGCAGAACTTGGAGCCGACGTTCTTGATCTTGAAGTCGCCGTTCTCCCCTTGGCTCTTGGCGTCGGCGATCGTCTTGCCGACGAGGCTGGGGACCGGGACCATGTCGTCGTTCTTACCGCCGCCGAACAGCGACTTCCCGATGAAGATCGCGCCGACCAGCACCAGTATCCCCGCGACGATCAGCAGGATCGTCGAGAGGTTGCTCTTCTTGCCGGAGCCCCCGCGCCCCCGGCCACGGTCCGGCCGGTCGTCGTAGCCGAAGCCCCCGTCGTCCTCGCGCATCGGCGGGAGCATCGAGGTCTGCGCCCCGGCACCGGAGTTCTGCGGCCGCAGCATCGCGGTGGGCTGGTCCTCGGAGCCGTAGCCGACCGCGCCCAGTGCGGCGGTGGCGGCCACCGGCTGGCCCTCCAGGGCCGCCTCGATGTCGGCACGCATCTCGTCGGCCGACTGGTAGCGGTAGTCGGGGTCCTTGACCAGCGCCCGCAGGACGATGGCGTCCATCTCCGGGGTGATCTCGGGGTCGTAGGTGCTCGGCGGCTGCGGGTCCTCCCGCACATGCTGATACGCGACGGCCACCGGGGAGTCGCCCACGAACGGCGGCCTTACGGTCAGCAGCTCGTAGAGCAGACACCCGGTGGAGTACAGGTCGCTGCGGGCGTCGACGGTCTCGCCCTTGGCCTGCTCGGGGGAGAGGTACTGGGCGGTGCCGATGACGGCGGCCGTCTGTGTCATGGTCATACCGGCGTCGCCCATGGCGCGGGCGATGCCGAAGTCCATCACCTTGACCTGGCCGTCCCGCGTGAGCATGACGTTGGCCGGCTTGATGTCCCGGTGGACGATGTTGTTGCGGTGCGAGTACTCGAGCGCCTGGAGGATTCCGGTGGTCATCTCCAGTGAGCGCTCGGGGAGCAGCTTTCTGCCCGAGTGGAGAAGCTCACGCAGCGTGGAACCGTCGACGTACTCCATCACGATGTAGGGGATCGAGACACCGTCGACGTAGTCCTCGCCGGTGTCGTAGACCGCGACGATCGCGGGATGGTTGAGCGAGGCGGCCGACTGGGCCTCTCGGCGGAACCGGGCCTGGAAGGACGGGTCACGGGCGAGGTCCGCCCGGAGCGTCTTCACAGCGACAGTACGGCCGAGGCGGGTGTCGTGCGCGAGGTAGACCTCCGCCATGCCACCGCGGCCGAGCACTGAGCCCAGCTCATACCGGCCGCCGAGGCGACGCGGCTCTTCCATAGCTACTCCAGCCCTCTTCCGTGGTTCCCGGCCGCACCCATGGGGGCCGGCGAAGTGCTGCTCGCGCATACCGTACCCGGCACGTCTTACGGGACCCGGCCTCAGCCGCTATCTGATACCGGACCGGTACGGCGACGTGCGGGATTGGCATCCGGACGTGACCGGGGTCACTTGTCGCGCTCGGTTCCCAGTACGGCCTGCATCACGCTCTTGGCGATCGGCGCGGCCAGTTTGCCACCGGCGATGTCGCCACGGAGGGTGTCGGAGCCTTCGATGACCACCGCGACCGCCACCGGCGAGCCGTCCTTCCCCTTGGCGTAGGAGATGAACCACGCATAGGGGTTCTTGCTGTTGGCGACGCCGTGCTGCGCGGTACCGGTCTTGCCGCCGACCGTGACGCCCGGGATCCGGGCGCTGGTGCCGGTGCCCTCCTTGACCACGGTCTCCATCATGCTCTGGAGCTTCTGGGCGTTCTCCGAGCTGAGCGGCTGGCTCATCTCCTCCGGGTCGGTCTGCTCGACGGTGTTGAGGTTGGGCGCGCGCAGCGAGTCGACCATGTACGGCTTCATCAGCTTGCCGTCGTTGGCGACCGCGGCGGCGACCATGGCCATCTGGAGCGGGGTGGCCCGGTTGTCGAACTGGCCGATGGCCGACATCGCGTTGCCGGGCTGGTCCATCTTCTCGGGGTAGACGCTGGCGTCGGCGCGGACCGGCGTCAGGAACTCCTTGTTGAAGCCGAACTTCTCGGCCTCCTCGCGCATCTTGTCCTTGCCGAGGTCGTCACCGAGCTTGCCGAAGACCGTGTTGCAGGAGTAGCGGAGCGCCTGCCGCAGCGAGGCGTCCTTGCAGGGGATGTTCCCCTCGTTGGGCAGCGGCTGGGTGGACAGCGGGAGCTTCCAGGGGTCCGGGGAATCGGTCGGCCCGTCGATGTCCGTGTACTTGCCGTTCTCCAGCGCCGCCGCCGCGGTGACGACCTTGAAGGTCGAGCCGGGCGGGTAGGTCTGACGGAGCGCCCGGTTGAGCATCGGGTCGTCCTTGTCGACGTCCGGCTTGAGCGCGTTGTACGCGTCAGAGTCCTTCTTGGAGGCGCCCGCGATCTTCGAGGGGTCGTAGCTCGGGGCGGAGGCGAGGGCGAGGATCTTGCCGGTGCGCGGGTCGAGCGCGGCGACGGCGCCCTTCTTGTTACCGAGACCCTCGAAGGCCGCCTTCTGGGCCTTGCCGTTCAGTGTGGTGATGACGTCGCCGCCCTTCTGCTTCTTGCCGGTGATCATGTCGATCGTCCGGTTGAAGAAGAGGCGGTCGTCATTGCCCGTGAGGATCTGGTCTTCGAGCTTCTCGATCTGGTTGGCGTCGAACGCCTGCGAGGCGTACCCCGTGACCGGTGCCCACATGGGACCGTTCTTGTAGGTGCGCTTGTACTTGAAGTCGGTGCCGTTGGTCTCGACGGATCCGGTGATCGGCTGGCCGTCGACGATGATGTTGCCGCGCGGCTGGCCGTAACGGGCGATCAGCACCCGGCGGTTCTTATCGTGGTTCTTGAGCTCGTCGGCCTGGACGTACTGGATCCAGTTGTCCCGCAGCAGCAGGGCGAAGACGAGAAGTCCGCAGAAGATCGCGATTCGGCGCAGCGGCTTGTTCACGGTCGGACCACCTGGGTCATCTCGGCGTCTGTGGTGGGAGCGGGCGCCGGCGCCGGACGGCGCGCGGTGTCGCTGATCTTGATCAGAATGGCGACGAGTGCCCAGTTGGCGATGACGGACGAACCACCCTGTGCGATGAACGGCATGGTCATACCGGTCAGCGGGATGAGGCCCATCACACCGCCCGCCACGACGAAGACCTGAATGGCGAAGGCCGCGGACAGGCCGATGGCCAGCAGCTTGCCGAACGGGTCGCGGGCGGCGAGGGCGGTGCGCACACCGCGCTCCACGATCAGGCCGTAGAGCAGCAGGATCGCCATGGTGCCCGCGAGCCCGAGCTCCTCGCCGATCGTGGCCAGGATGAAGTCGGAGTTGGCGGCGAAGCCGATGAGGTCGGAGTTGCCCTGGCCGAGGCCGGTGCCGAAGACACCGCCGGAGCCGAAGGCCATCATCGCCTGGGCGATCTGGTCGCTGCCGCCGGTCTTGAACGCCGCGAAGGGGTCGAGCCAGGCGTCCACCCGCTGCTGGACGTGCGGTTCGAAGGTGGCGACGCCGACCGCGCCGACCGCCGACATCAGCATGCCGAAGACGATCCAGCTTGTGCGCTCGGTGGCGACGTACAGCATCACGACGAAGAGGCCGAAGAACAGCAGCGAGGTGCCGAGGTCGGTCTCGAAGACGAGGATGAGGATGCTTATGGCCCAGACCACCAGGATGGGGCCGAGGTCGCGGCCGCGGGGCAGGTACAGCCCCATGAAGCGGCGGCTGGCGAGCGCGAGCGCGTCCCGCTTGACCATGAGATAGCCGGAGAAGAACACGGCGATGATGATCTTGGCGAACTCGCCGGGCTGGATGGAGAAGCTGCCGAGGGTGATCCAGATGCGCGCGCCGAACCGGGGCGGGAAGAACACCGGCAGGATCAGCAGGATCAGCGCCACCACCATGGAGATGTAGGTGTAGCGCTGGAGCAGGCGGTGATCCTTGAGCAGGATCAGCACGCCGACGAAGAGGGCGACACCCAGCGCCGAGTAGATGAGCTGGTTGGGAGCCGAGGGCGCGAAGACCTGGCCGATGCTCTCCGCCCGCTGGGCCAGCCGCTTGGACTGGTCCAGCCGCCAGATGAGCACCAGGCCCAGCCCGTTGAGGAGGGTGGCGATCGGCAGCAGCAGCGGATCCGCGTACGGCGCGAACTTCCGGACCACCAGATGGCCGACGGCGGCCAGCAGACCGAGTCCGATGCCGTAGCTGAGCATGCCGGAGGGCATCTCGTCGCTGAGCGCCAGGCCCGCGTTGGCGTAGGCGAAGACCGGAATGATCACCGCGAAGACGAGCATGGCCAGCTCGGTGTTCCGCCTGCTCGGCGGCCCGGCCGTACTGATCGTCGTCGTGTTGGTCGTACTACTGCTCATGGGTGGACGGCCCCTTACGGCTTCACTGCTGGGTGCTGCTGCACTGCGGGACCAACTTCTTCTCCTCCTCCGAGAGGGTGGGGCCGGGCTTCGGAGTGGAAGACGTCGTCGGCGTGGGCTTGGTTGTGGCCTTCGCGGCGCGCGCCCCGAGCTGGCTCTCGGTGTTGTTCCCGGAATGGGCGCCCGACGGGCTGGCGCTGTTGGAGGGGCTGCCCCCGGAGCCGCCGTTCTTGCCCTTGTCGCCGCCCGTGAGGTCCTTCTGGCTGTCCTCGGCCTTCTCCTGGGCCTCGGCCTTCTTACAGGCGCCGGCGAGGGTGGCGAGGTCCTTGGTCTTGTCCTCGGCCTGGCCCAGCCCGCTGACCGTGATGGTGTCCTCCACACGGCCGCGCTGGTCGGCCGGGAGGTACTTGAGTTCGATCTCGCGGTGGTCCTCATGGACCTTGTTGAGCTTGATCCAGGCCAGGTCCTGGCTGATGCCCTGGTAGATCGCGACATGGTCGCCGTTGGAGCCCACGTAGTACTGCGTCTGGGTCCAGCGATAGCCGCCGTAGAGCCCGCCGCCGATCACGGCCAGGCCCAGCACGATGAAGAGCGACCGCTTGGCCCAGGTCTTGGCGCCGCTCTTCTTGGTGAAGTCGCCGTCGGCGTAGTCGTCGAAACTGCCCTGTGGCAGACCGCCCATGGCCGGGTCGCCACTGCCGGGCGGTCCGAAGCCGCCGTGCGGGTCCCCCTGCTGGGGGACGGACCTGCCGAGCTCGGCCGCGCGGCCCGCGGGGGTGTGCGCGGCGCCGCCGTCCCCGAGCGGGACCTGGTTCTCGGCGACCGCGCCCACGATCACGGGGGTGTCGTTGAGCTGGGCGGCCAGGGTGTCGCCGCCGTCGACGTCGAGGACGTCGGCGACGATGCAGGTGATGTTGTCGGGGCCGCCGCCGCGCAGGGCGAGCTGGATCAGCTCCTGCACGGTCTCGTGCGGGCCCTGATAGTTGCCGAGGGTCTCCTCGAGGGTCTGATGGCTCACGACGCCGGACAGGCCGTCGGAGCAGATCAGATAGCGGTCCCCGGCCCGGACCTCGCGGATGGACAGATCGGGCTCGACATGGTCGCCGCTGCCCAGCGCGCGCATCAGCAGGGAGCGCTGCGGGTGGGTGCCCGCCTCCTCCTCGGTGATCCGGCCCTCGTCGACCAGGCGCTGCACCCAGGTGTGGTCCTGGGTGATCTGGGTGAGCACACCGTCGCGCAGCAGATACGCGCGCGAGTCGCCGACGTGCACCAGGCCGAGCCGCTGGCCGGTCCACAGCAGGGCGGTGAGCGTGGTGCCCATGCCCTCGAGCTGGGGGTCCTCCTCGACCATGACGCGCAACTGGTCATTGGCCCGCTGCACGGCGCTGCCGAGGGACGTCAGGAGGTCCGAGCCCGGGACGTCGTCGTCGAGCTGGACGAGGGTGGAGATCACCTCGGAGCTGGCGACCTCGCCGGCGGCCTGGCCACCCATGCCGTCCGCGATGGCGAGCAGCCGGGGACCGGCGTAGCCGGAGTCCTCGTTGCCCTCCCGGATCATGCCCTTGTGCGATCCGGCCGCGAAACGCAGTGACAGACTCATGCGCACCTCGCCTGTCGGCTCCGGGTACAGCCCCTTGCCAACCACGCTGCCCACCCTCCGGTCGTCATGGTCCTACTACTTCCGCAGCTCGATGACGGTCTTGCCGATGCGAATCGGCGCACCCAGTGCGATCGGTGTCGGTGTGGTGAGCCGGGTCCGGTCGAGATACGTGCCGTTGGTGGACCCGAGATCCTCGACGATCCACTGGCCGTCACGGTCCGGGTAGATCCTGGCATGCCGGCTGGAGGCGTAGTCGTCGTCCAGCACGATTGTTGAATCGTGCGCACGGCCGAGGGTGATGGTCTGCCCCTGGAGGGCGACCGTGGTGCCGGTGAGCGTGCCCTCGGAGACCACCAGCTTGGTGGGGGCACCGCGGCGGCCACGGCCACCGGACTGCTGGCGCTGCGGCGGCGGCGCGCTCTGCCGCTGTTGCTGCTGCTGCGGCCGGTCGGGGGCGCCGCGCCGCGCGGAACCGCGCTGGGTCACGCGGGTCCCGAACAGATCGCTGCGGATGACCTGGACGGCCACGATGACGAACAGCCACAGTACGGCGAGGAAACCCAACCGCATGACCGTGAGGGTCAGCTCTGACATTGCCCCCGCTTCACCCTTCGGCTTGCCGGTAAACGATGGTGGTGCTGCCCACGACGATCCGCGAGCCGTCGCGGAGCGTAGCGCGCGTGGTGTGCTGTCCGTCCACCACGATGCCGTTGGTCGACCCGAGATCCTGGACGGTCGGTGGGGTTCCGACCCGGATCTCGCAGTGTCGGCGGGAGACACCGGGATCGTCGATCCGCACGTCAGCGTCGGTGGAACGGCCCAGGACGAGCGTGGGCCGGGAGATCTGGTGGCGGCTGCCGTTGATCTCGATCCAGCGGCGGGTCTGGCCCTGCTGCTGGGCTCCGGCGCCGGCCCCGGCTCCGCTGGTGCGGGGCGCAGGACGGGCGCCGGGGGGCGTGGACGGCATCGGCGGGGCACCGGCGGGCTGGGCGGGGTAGCCGTAACCGCCGGGGCGCTGCTGCGGGGCTCCGGCGCCGGGGCCGCCCGCCGCCTGCTGCGGGTCCTGGGACTCGCTGGACGCCAGTGTCCGGCTGCGCACCCGGTACAGGCCGGTGTCGAGATCGTCGGCCTTCTGGAGATGCACCTTGATGGCGCCCATGAAGGTGTAACGCTGCTGCTTGGCGTAGTCGCGGACCATACTGGCCAGCTCGTCGCCGAGCTGGCCGGAATACGGGCTGAGCCGCTCGTAGTCGGGCGTGCTCAGCTCGACGATGAAGTCATTGGGGACGACCGTCCGGTCGCGGTTCCAGATCGTGGCGTTGTTGTCGCACTCCCGCTGGAGGGCGCCGGCGATCTCGACAGGCTGGACCTCGGACTTGAACACCTTGGCGAAGGTGCCGTTCACGAGGCCCTCGAGACGCTGCTCGAAGCGTTTCAGTACTCCCACGGGGCACCTCCTTCCGTCACTCGTGCTCTGTGCCGTCCTGGTACTGCTTACTGATCGTATCCACGCGTCGGGAAATCGAGTGGTTCCCCTTCCTGGCCCTGTGGAGCAGTGTCACCCCTCACAGGGATCGTAGAGGTGCCCTGACGACAGTGTCCCGCAACCGTGACGCTCCACGGACGAGTGGGGGGCGGGGGCGCCGGTAACGGGTGTGATTGCACCCCGGAGGGCGTGCTAATGTTCTGGATGTCGAAAGGCGCTCCACACGAACCGGACAGGTCGAGAAGATCAGCCGGGGAGCGGAACGAGTGGCCGGACGGCAGCACCCATGCGCGGGTGGCGGAATAGGCAGACGCGCTGGATTCAGGTTCCAGTGCCCGAAAGGGCGTGGGGGTTCAACTCCCCCCTCGCGCACCAGTCGGAGCGGGCCTCTCAGAAGTGACGAAAGTCGCTTTTGGGAGGCCCGCTTCGCGTTGTGGCAGGGATCTTGGCAGGGATCTTGCCGGGGCCTGGCCTTCCCAGGGATATGGCTAGGGGCCTCCCTGGGGAGGGGAGGCCCCTGTGGCCTGATACCCGGGTGGGACGGGATCGGGCGGGTCGGGCCGGGTCATGCGTGCGGTCAGGCTGATCGGTCGGTCAGCCTCACCAGTCGGTCGGACTGATCAGTCGGTCGGGCCGATCGGTCGGTCGGGCCGATCAGGCGGCGAAGCGGGTGGCGAGCTCCTTGGCCTTGGCCGCGGCCTCCTCGTGGGCCTTCGCCTTGGAGGCGTCCGAGGCGTCGACCAGCTCGGCCATGGCCGGATTGCTGCGGGCCAGGGTGAGTTCGGGCACAACGAAGGTGACATCGAGGCCGAGCCCGTCGCCCAGCGTCTTCCTCAGGTAGTTCGTGACGAACTCGAAGCTCTCCCGGGGGGTGCCGGGGCCGTAACCGCCGCCACGGCTGGCGACGACGACGGTCGGGGTGCCCGAGGTGGTGGTCTGCTCGGCGCCCGCGGTGCGGCCCATGATGATCACGTGGTCCAGCCACGCCTTGAGGGTGGAGGGGATCGTGAAGTTGTACATCGGGGCGGCGATCAGAACCGTGTCCGCCTGCTCGAGCTCACTGGCAAGGGTCTCCCGCAGGGCGAACGCCTCGTGCTGCTCGGGCGAGCGCTGATCGGGAGCGGCGAAACCGGCCGCGGCGGCGAGGCCGTCCAGGTGCGGCAGCGGCTCGGCTGCCAGGTCGCGATAGATCACCGTGCCGTTCGGGTGCTGGGCTTCCCATTCCTTGCGGAAGGTGGCCGTGACCGAGCGGGAAGCGGAGACCTCACCGGGGAAGACGGACGTGTCGATGTGCAGAAGAGTCGGCATGGATGCCTCCAGCGAAGAGGGCTCGACAAGGAACCCGTAATACCTACGTACCTACAGATGGCACAGTAGCTTACTTTTCTATAGTCCCGAACCGGAGCGCAGTAGTCTGTATTCCATGGCGAAGGATCGTGGGGAGCACAACGAGCGGGCCTGCAAGCAGGTCGACGGCGAGATGACGCGGTTCTTCGAGCTGTTCGGCAAGCGCTGGACGGGACTCATCGTGGCCGTGCTGACGGAGCAGGCGGCGTACTTCGCCGAGCTTCGGCGAGCCATCCCGGGGATCAGTGAGCGGATGCTGTCGGACCGGCTCACCGAGCTCTCCGCCGCGGGTCTGGTGGTGCGGGAGGTCGACGCCGGGCCGCCGCTGCGGGTGGCCTATCGGCTGACCGACGCGGGGAAGGCGCTGGAGCCCGCGCTGAAGGAGCTGTCGCGGTGGGCGGAGAGCCATCTGCCCTCGGGTGGTTCTGCCTGCCCGGAGCAGTTCCGGGGCTGAGCCCGGGGCCGGGACCGGTTCCGTGACCGGGCCTGGGGCCGGGTCGGGTCGGGCCAGGCCGCGTTGAGTCACGTCTGATCAGGGGTTTCACCATGATCGCCGAGGTTTTCCACAGGCTCTGATGGGGTGGGCCGATAGGGGGTACGGTCTGCTCAGTCGATGTCGTGTGCGAGGAAGGCGGGGGCGCGATGACGGACGACCGGAGCGGTCAGGGCGGCGGAAGCGGCGAGGGCGGCGGAAGCGGCGAGGGCGGCCGGGGCGACGAGAGCGGCCGGAGCGGGCAGAGCGGAGAGAGTGGGCAGAGCGGCGAGCGGGGGCCGGGCGGCGAGGGCACCGCGGGCGGGGCG
>NZ_JAHLEM010000064.1 GCF_018883605.1 Streptomyces niphimycinicus
GGCCGCAATTGCCGCCCTTATGGCATCGCGCATGTCAGTGACGGTCCCGCGCAATACGGGGCATCGGGGCCTTAGTGGCGCCAATCCCCGGCCCACCCAACGCCCCCGGGCACCGGCGCCGTAAATGTGCGGTCCAGGGTGCCGCACCGGAGGCCCCGCCCCCGACACCCACCACCGGCGCGGGTTGCCCGGTGGTGGGGTGCCCTGGTGAGCGGCGCCCCGCACCCGGGCAGCCCTGACAGGGCAGTACCGGCGCCCCGCACCCGGGCAGTCCTGACAAGGCAGTACCGGCGACGCCCGTCAGGTCGACAGCGCCGCACCACCCGCCGAACCCGCCGAACCCGCCGAACCCACAGCCCCCTCCGAACCCGCCGAACCCGCCGGATCCGGCGGCCCCGTGATCACCGCCGTCACCCGGCTGCCCGGGCCCAGTTCGCCCCGCTCCGCCAGCCCGTACACACCCCACAGCATCTTCGCCACATACCGCCGCTCCACCCGCACCCCATGCCGCTCCTCGAATCGAGCCGCGAACGCCTCCAACTCCGCCGGAACGCGCCCGTACCCGCCGCCGTGGCAGCCGTGCTCGATCCGCCAGTTGCCGAACGTCCGTCCCCACCCGCGCCGGTGCAGCTCGGCCACCTCGCCCTCCAGATAGCCGTCCGCCCCCTTCAGGACGGCGAACCCCACCGCCCGCGCACCGGCCGGGAGCGCGGCGGCGATACCGGCGAGGGTGCCGCCCGTGCCGACGGCGCAGCACACCACATCGCGAAAGCCGAGGTCGGGCAGCTCCGCGACGAGGTCCGCGGCCCCGCCCGCCGCCAGGACGTTCGTACCGCCCTCGGGGAGGACGTAGGTGCGCCCCCACCGCTCCTCCAGCCCCCGCAGGGTGCCGGGGTCGTCCTCGCTCAGGCCGCGCAGTGTCTCGCGATAGGCGGAGCGGGTGACGAAGGCCAGCTCCATGCCGTGGTCCTCGGCCCGCGCCAGCGACCAGTTGCGCGGCGCGCCGGCCAGCTCGTCGCCCCGGATGACCCCGACCGTCGACAGCCCGTACGCGGCCCCCGCGGCCGCCACGGCACGGATGTGGTTGGAGTACGCACCGCCGAAGGTGAGCAGCCGGGTGTGGCCCTGCTCGACGGCGGCGCGCAGATTCGGGGTGAGCTTGCGCCACTTGTTGCCCGGCACCAGCGGATGGATGAGATCGTCCCGCTTCAGCCGCAGCGCCACGCCCGGCTCGGCGAGCCATGGGTCGGCCACATCCCGCACGGGGGACGGCAGCCGGGGCCGTATCGGGCTGGTGGTGTCTGGTGGGCGTCTCACCTGTCCATTCTGACCGCCGGCCCTCGTTTACTGAGCCGTGCCGCCGGTGAGCCGGGCGGACGCGGGGCTCGACCCGGCCACGCAGCGTAAGCACTGGCAGGGCGGCCATGCGGAGGTGAGGAGGGGAGCCAGGGGGGCACTGCTGATGACCACCACCTCGGCGCTCCAGGTCCGGCCACTGTCATGGGACACCCGGAGGCTCATGAGTCGCTGTCCCTTTTCTGCCTTGTCCATCACGATCTGCCTCTTCTGTCGCTTTGGGTCGTGATGGTCTCGCCATTGCCCAGGACACCGCGACGACAGAAAAGGCGTTGTTCAGGTGTCCCTCAAAAGGCGTCATTTCGGGGTCATTCATGGGCGTTCAGGGCTAGCGTGGACGTCATGACGACCGAGGTGCACGCACCGAATGACGCGCTGCGGGCCGTGCGGATCGGCCTGCGGATGAGCCAGGACGACTTGGCAAAGGCGCTCCGCCGGGCAGGTGCCGAATCAGGCGAGCCGAACGAGGCCAGCAAGCGGCTGGTCCAACGCTGGGAATCCGGTATCAGCAGATCGCCGAGGCCGGTCTACATCCGCGCGCTGGAGAGGGTCACAGGGGTGCCGATCGAGTCGTTGGGATTCGCCCCGCAGGTGCCCATGGCGAGAGTCCATGGTGATGGAGCAGGAGGGCATGACATGACACCGAGCGCGGAGGGTGTGGCTCCCGCCTCCACCGACACCCGGGCGGGCCGGCAGACGGCGGCGGAGAACTACGGCGGCGTCTGGCTTTCCCGGTACGAGTACTACTCGTCAGGGCGCGAGGACGTCTTCGAGGGCAGGCACTACGTGGTGCTCGTGCAGCACGGCAATCGCCTGACCGGGCGGTCACTCAACGGAGCGTCCTTGAACCCGAACTCCCCGCTCTCCCTGGACCTCACCGTTGACCGGAGCGTGGTCACGGGCACCTGGACCGAGCAGACGGCCACCGGCGGCTACTACCAGGGGGCGTGCTACCACGGAGCGGTTCAGATGCTCGTGGAGCCGACCAGCCGCCGCATGGCTGGCAAGTGGGTCGGTTTCGGCAAGGACTTCGACGTCAACACCGGCCCATGGGAGCTGCGCCTCATGGACACCTCGGTCTCCAAGGCGACCCTGGAGCGGTACAGCGTCCCGCCGGAGTGACCGGCCCGCGCACGAAGCTGATGGCCGGCGGTGCGGTGGCGGTCTCCTCTCGTGCCTTCCGCGAGTCGCGCCCGTCGTTCAGGCATTGCATGAGGAGTAGTGGTCCAGGTCCTCGGGGTCCGGCCGAAATCGGTTCTCCCAGTCACCGGGGTAGGCATGGACCAGCGCCGGCAGTTGGGCTTGGACGTCGGCAGCCCATTCCTCGGTGAGGTACGTGCGCAGGGCACGCACAAGGCTCTTGCAGTCGGCCGTGTGGCCCTTCGGCAGCCCGATGCCGTAACGGTTGATCTGGCCTGCGGTGACGCCCGGGGCAACCTTGAGTGGGACCTTGCTGTTCTTCTGCTGTTCCACAAAGCCGTAGAGCAGCGCCTCGTCGGTGAACACCGCGTCGATCGCGCCGCGCTGGAGCTTTCGTACACAGGTCGAGTAGTCGGCCACCTTTTGGCGGGTCGTACCGCGGGGCAGCTCCGCCTCGGCCGAGGTCGATCCGTCGACCGTGCAGATTTCCTTGCCCGCGACGTCCTTCTCGGTCTTGAGGCCCTGATAGTCCTCGCGGATCAGGAAGCCTTGTCCGGTGACCAGGTAGGGCCCGACGAAGTCGACGTTCCGCTCTCGGTCCGGGGCGATGGAGTAGGTCGCGATGATCAGTGCCGAGGACCCTTCCTTGAGCTCCTGCTCTCGGTTGGCGGATATGACGTCATGGAACTTGGGATGGAAACCGATCTCCCCACCGAGATAGTTGGCCAGGTCCACCTCGAGGCCGCGGTCGGTGTGGGCGGCGTGGAGGTTGAACCCTGGCTGGTCGGTCTTGCCGCCGATGAAGACCGTGTCGCGCAGGCCGGACTCCTCATCCTTGTCGTCCGAGACGCATGCCGTCACGGTGATCAGCAGTAAGGCGGCCACCGTCCGCACGAGTCGTCGGACGCCGGGCCGACCGGAGCCCGGGGCGTGCGTCGTGTGTATCAATGAGGGTTCCTATTCATTCAGGTGAGCCGAGGTGACCGAGAGATCCAGCGCGCAGTTCTGTTCCGCGATCAGCCGGACCGTGAGCCGGATGTCCTTCATGCCCTCTCCCAGGTCGAGCACGAACGTCTCGTCGGCCGCCCGAGTCTGCGGGAGGTCCTGCCCGGCGCCGGTCGGGAGGGTCACGGTGAGTTTGCTGCCCGGTGCGCACGTCGGATCGGAGAGGTTGTGCTGGGTCACGGCGAACCTGATCGTGAGTCGCGGGTGCGGATCGTCGGTGTGGGCTGAGGCGACAACGGTGTCCCCGTTCTCCACAGCGCGCTCCGGGGAGAGCGTGAAGCGGTGGGACATGTCCACGGGGCGGCTGTCCAGGTACACCCGTACGCCCCAGGCGGGCAGTCCGACGATCAATACCGCCAGAGGGATCACGACCAGGATGAGCGGTGGCCACAGGGGGCGCTCACCCTCCGCGTCCCGGCGCCTGATGAGCGGCAGCATGGCGGCGACGAAAGCCAGAAGTGCCCCGGCGGTCACACCGACCACCCCGGCGTCCCCGCCGAGCGCGAGCCAGATCGAGGCCGACGTGAGAAGGGTGACGAGATCGACGAGGATCAGCAGGGCGAGCAGCCGATCGTCAGTGAGGGCGTCGCGGAACCGGACCGCCCGGCCCGACAGCCACGCCGGAAGCCGCAGGCTGGTGCCAGAAGCGGCCGCATCTCCCGGCGGGTCCGGTGGGACAGGGTTCGCATCGTCGGTCACGCGAACAGATTACGGTCGGGACTTACCGGGCAACAGGATTTCGTCGTAACCGAGTTGGGCCCCCACGGGGCGGGCATACACTGCGCGGGAGGGCTGTCGGGTCACCAGGTGGCCTCCGGTCGGCCGCCCGGATCGACCGGCCGCGCCCCCGGTTCGTCCGCCCGTCCCCCTGAAGTGTGACGTCCCCGCCGCGCCCCATCTGGCCTGCCGCACCCCCGGCCACGCCGAGGCCGACCTCCAGCGCCGTGCCTTCGCCCTCCATCGGGACATCTACGCCACGGGGGGCTGCGGCTGGCCCTCGGTCCTCAAACGCCTCGCGAAGGTGCTCGCCGAACCGGCGGGCTGATCAACGAGCGTTACGAGAAGCGGGCGATCGCCGTCATCGTCGGCCGCAGGTTCCGTACCGCGGGCAGCCACCGCATCAGGGGCGCCACCGCCCCGTAGTAGAAGCCGCGCCCGCGCGGCGGCGGCACCTCGCGTACGTCCGTGATCGCCGGATGGGCCGTCCGCACCTTCGGCAGCTCGCCCGCGTCCATGCCCCATGGCATGGGCGGTGTGCGATAGCCCTGCGCGGTGCGCATCTCGCCGCGCGTCGTCCGGGCGCTGAACCAGCGCGGCACCGCGTCGAAGACCAGCGCCCCGCCCCGGAACCGCTCGGCGCACCCCGCTATCAGGTCCTTCACCTCGGTCGGGCGCAGATACATCAGCAGCCCCTGGGCGGTGATCAGCACCCCGCGCGCGGGATCGACCTCGTCCCGCCAGGACAGGTCGAGCGCCGAGCGGGCGAGGGTGCGCCGCCGCTCCTCGTCCGGCAGCAGCGCCCGCCGCACCTCGGCGGTCTCCGGCAGCTCCACGCACAGCCAGCGCGCCCGGCCGTTGTCCACCCGCCAGAACTGCGTCTCAAGACCCTCGGCGAGCGTGACGACCGTGCCGTCCGGATGCTCGTCGAGGAAGGCCCGTACGGCGCTGTCGAAGGTGCGAACCCGCAGCGCGTGGCCCTGCGCCAGCAGCGGGGTGGGCGCTCCGAAGGTCTCCTCGAAGGGGTAGTCGATGCGGTCGACCAACTCCACGGCCTTGGAATCGTCGAGCACGGTCCGCGCCCGGCGGGCCTCGGCGGCCCGCATATAGAGGTTCCACAGCAAGGTCTCGGGCACCCCGCTCAGCTCGACGCGCCGACCGCCCTGGCCGTGATCGTTCCCGTTGCCGTCCGGTCCGGCGCCCGGTCCGGTGCCCGCTCCGGCGTCCGCCATGGCGTCCTCACTCCTCGCACCCGCGTCCCTTGGCGTTTCCGCCAACGCCGCCACCGCCTCCACCGCCATTCAACCTCACCCGATCCCTCATCCGGAACGGCGAACGCCCCGGCCCCCGGACGAATCCGGGGCCGGGGCGTTCAGGAGGGACGGCGGTCGTTCAACCCGCCTCGGCCGGAACCGGGCCGATCGCCCGGCCCGCCCACTCGGGGGCCTTCTCCACCAGGTCCGTCAGCCGCTCCCGTATCTCCTCGGGGAACGGAGCCGAGCGGCTCTCGTTCTGGTCGATGTGGAGCGCGAGCAGCTCGGTGGTGGCCACGGGGGCGCCGACCGGTTCGCCCACATGCATCTCGTGGGTGAACCGCACCTTCTTCTCGTCCACGCCGATGACGCGCGTACGGATGGTGAGTTCGGCGCCCTCCTCGACCTCGTTCAGATACCGGATGTGCGACTCCACGGTGTAGAGGGAGCAGCCGGTCTTGGCGCGGTAGGCGGAGTCCAGACCGGTCTCCACCATCATCTCGTCCGTGCTGTGGCCGAAGACGAGGACGTAGAACGCCTCGCTCATATGGCCGTTGTAGTCGATCCACTCGGGACGTACGGTCTGCCGGTAGTCGGGGAGCGTGGTGCTCACTTCTCGTCTCCCATGGTGCTGGGGGTATGTGCGATGGCATCCGTCCCCTCGGCGCGCTGCCGCGGCAGTCGGCCAGTCGCCCGCAGGACGTCGATGACGCCCTGGTCCCGCTCCGCGACGAGCTGCGCGATGGTACGGCTGCCCGCCGCCTCGTCACAGCCGTCGACCATGGCCGCACGCAGCGTGTCGTCCAGCTCAGGCGCCTCGAGACGGGTCCACGGAGACTTCAACGAGGGTCCGAAGTGGTCGAGCATATGTCCCATGCCTCCCTCGCCGCCCGCCAGGGCGAACGTGAGGCAGGGACCCATGAACGCCCACCGCAGTCCGGGCCCCTCGGTGATCGAGTCGTCGATCTCCTTCACCGTGGCCTCACCGTTGGCGACCATGTGCAGCGCCTCCCGCCACAGCGCCTCCTGGAGCCGGTTGGCGATGAAGCCGGGCAGCTCGCGCTCCATGGTGATGACGGACTTGCCCGCCACCTTGTAGAAGCGCGAGGCCCACTCGACCGCCGCCGCGTCGGTCTTCTCCCCGCCGACGACCTCCACCAGCGGTATGAGATACGGCGGGTTGAAGGGGTGGCCGACGACGAGGCGGCCGGGGCCGGTGGCCTCGGTCTGCATATCGGTCATCGGATAGCCGGAGGTGGAGGACGCGATGACGACCCCGGGCGGGGCCGCCGCGTCCAACTGGGCCAGCAGCGACCGCTTGAGCTCCAGCTTCTCGGGGGCGCTCTCCTGGACGAACTGCGCGTCGGCCACCGCCTCCTCGACGGTCGCGGCGACGGTCAGCCGGTCGGGGGAGGCGCCGTCGGCGAGGCCGATCTGGGTCAGGGCGGGCCAGGCGGCGGCCACGAGACGGCGCAGCTTCTCCTCGGCGTCGGGGGCCGGGTCCCAGGCGGTGACGTCGTAGCCGCGCGCCAGGAAGTGGGCGACCCAGCCGCCGCCGATGACTCCGGCACCGACGCAGGCGACGCGGCGTACCTCTTCGGGGGCGCAGGGGGATGAGGGCATGGCGGTCCTAAGGGTGTGAGGGGAGGGAGAAGAGAGAGACGAGAGTGATGGAAGAGACGAGGAGCTGGTGGGGGGTGGGGGGATTACGCGCGGGGCTTGAGGCCGAGCCGCTGCCGGGCCTCGTCCGGGGTGGCGACGCTCGCGCCCAGCAGCTCGGTGATCTGGACCGCGCGCTCGACGAGCTGGCCGTTGGTGGCCTTGACGCCCCGGCTGAGATAGAGGTTGTCCTCCAGTCCGACCCGTACGTTGCCGCCGAGCAGGATGGACTGCGCCACCCACGGCATCTGCGTGCGGCCCAGCGCGAAGCTGGCCCACTGGGCGCCCTCGGGCAGCATGTTGACCATGGCCTGGAGCACGCCCGGCTCGGCCGGGGCGCCCCACGGGATGCCCATGCAGAGCTGGAAGACGGTCGGGTCGTCCAGCAGCCCCTCGGCCAGCAACTGCTTGGCGAACCAGAGCTGCCCGGTGTCGAAGATCTCCAGCTCGGGGCGGACGCCCAGCTCCTGGATGCGCTTGGCGCCGGTGCGCAGCATGTCGGGGGTGGAGACGTAGAGATTGCTGCCGTCGCCGAAGTTGAGCGAGCCGCAGTCCAGGGTGCAGATGTCGGGGAGCAGATCCTCGACGTGGGGGAGCCGGTCCAGGCCGCTGACCAGGTCGGTGCCGGGGAGGTGGGTGAGCGGGTTCTCCGGGTCGATGACCAGGTCGCCGCCCATGCCCGCGGTGAGGTTGATGACGACGTCGGTGCCGGTCTCCTTGACCCGCTCCACGACCTCGCGGTAGAGCCGCGGATCGCGGGCGGGGGCGCCGGTCTCGGGGTCGCGTACGTGGATATGGACCACGGCCGCCCCGGCCTCGGCGGCCTCGACGGCGGAGCGGGCTATCTGCTCGGGGGTGACGGGGACATGGGGGCTGCGGCCCACAGTGTCACCGGCGCCGGTCAGGGCACAGGTGATGATGACGCTGTCGTTCATGGGCATGGGCTTCTCTCCCTCTCTTACGGTGCGAACTCTCTTACGGTGCGAAACAGCCCGGAGCTACGGTCCGGGCCGGCCGGGCGTTCTACGGTCCGGGCCGGTCGGGGGCTTCCTTACGGTCCGGGCCGGTCGGGCGGCCCGGCCTCATCGGCGCCGGAGCGCCGAGCGGTCGGTTGTGCGGTCGATCGTGCGGACGGTCGTGTGGTCGTGCCTACGGTCGGTCGTACGGTCAATTCGGAGTCCACGTACGCGTTGCAGGCGAGGTCCATGGCCTCGGCGGTCGTGCCGCCCTCACCGGGCGTGGTGGCGAGCACCTGAATGGCGAGTCCGTCGATCAGCGCGGTCAGGCGCAGCGCGCTGAACTCCGGGTCGACGGCGCGGAAGACCCCCTGCTCGATCCCGCGCCGGATCACCTCGGCCACGGTCTGCCGCCACTGCTGGTAGAAGTCGGCGTGCAGCCGCCCGATGGCCGTGGACCGCGCGGCCTCGGCCCACAGATCCATCCACACCAGCCACTGCTGCCGCTGCCGCTCGGTGTACGGCGCCTGTAGCGCGATCAACTGCCGCAGTTCCTCGCGCGCGTCGTCGGCCGTGGCGGTGCGGGCGGCGCGGCGCGCGGTGTCCTCGTCCATGCACCAGCGCACGGCGGCTTCGAGCAGCTCGGCGCGGCCCGGGAAGTGGTAGTGGATGGTGGCGGTGCTGGTGTCGCAGGCGGCGGCTATATCGGCGACGCGGACGGCGTGGAAGCCGCGCTCGGCGATGAGCCGCACCGTCTCCCGCACGATCTGAAGCGGCCGCCCGCTGTCGGGAAGCGCGGCCGGGGCGGATGGCCGCGGTGTGTCGGCGGCCCCGCCGGTCGGCGCGGTGCCCAGCAGCCATCCGGCGTCCACGTTTCCGGCGTCGGCGATCCGCGCCAGCTCGGCCACGGTGAAGCGCCGGCTGCCGCTGAGCGAACGCGAGAGCTTGGACGGGTCCATCACGACCCGCCGGGCGAATTCGCGCTGGGTACAACCGGCTCTGCCGATCACCTCGCGCACGCGTTCCGCCACCTCGAACTGTTGCCGCATGGCCGACACGGTACGGACGCGTTGAGATAAGCGCAATGAATGTGGATGGCAAATGCCCGCTTCCTCCTTAAATCAGGCGGAATTTCACCCGGGTGTTGCGATGTGGACTGACTATTGAATCAGTTGAGATCGATGTGGTTCGAACGCTTCCGACTATGCTCACCGGGCGTGAGAGCAGGAGAGATCGGGTGACATCGGGCGGGGACGACATGCGGCTGATCGCCGGCCGTTACCAGTTGGGCGACCGGCTGGGACGCGGCGGCATGGGCACGGTCTGGCGCGCGTACGACCAGATGCTGGCGCGCGAGGTCGCCGCCAAGGAGCTGCACGTCACAAGCGACCACCACGAGCACCACCGACGGCTGCGCCGGGCCCAGCGGGAAGCGCGTACCGTCGCCCGGCTGCGCCCCCCCCATGTGGTGGGCGTCCATGACCTGGTCGAACACGACGACCGGCTCTGGATCGTGATGGAGCTGATCGACGGCCCCTCCCTGGCCCGCCGGATCGCCGACAGCGGCCCCCTCCCGCCCCGCCACACCGCCGCCCTCGGGCTGCAACTGCTCGGTGCGCTGGAGGCCGTACACGCCGCCGGGGCGCTGCACCGCGACATCAAGCCCGCCAACATCCTGCTGCGCGGGGACGGCAGCGCCGTCCTCACCGACTTCGGCATCGCCGCCCTGGAGGACGACGAGTCGCTCACCACCACCGGCGAACTCATCGGCTCCATCGGCTATATGGCGCCCGAGCGGCTGACCGCCGAGGAGGTCGGCCCGCCGTCCGACCTGTGGTCGCTGGGCGCGACCCTGTCCGCGGTGGCCTCCGGCGTGCCGCCCTTCCAGCGCCCCACCGGGGCCGCCGCGCTGCACGCCGTCACCTTCGCGGACCCGGTCATCCCGGAACGGGTCGGCCCCCTGCGGCCCATCGTCCAGGCCCTGCTGAACAAGTCCCCGGCCCAGCGCCCCTCCGCCGCCACACTCCGCACCGCCCTGCAACGCGTCGCGGACGGCGCGGACGACCCGGGCCCGCTGCCCCCGGCCGCGCCCGCGGGGCCCGTAGGAATGCCGGGGCCCGTACCAGCGCCGGGGCCCGTACGCACCCCCGGCGACGACACGGACACCTCCGCGGACCTGGCGGACACGCCCACGATGACCGCGGCCCCGACGGTGACCGCGCACTCCACCACGGGCGCGCCCCACACCCTGACCGGGACCCCCACCCTCGACCGGGACCCGACACTGATCTCGGCCCCGGCCCGGACCCCCGACCTGGACCGGGACCCGACGCTCGTCGCCCCGGCCGGGCCGCCGTCCCCTCGGTCCCGTGGCCGGGCCCGCACATGGTGGTGGACGGCGGGCGCCACGCTCGCGGTGGCGGGCCTCGGCACCGCGCTCTTCTTCGCCTTCGGCCCTCCGTCCCACAGTGACAGCGACGACGACGCATCGTCCCAGCCCGCCACCGCCACCACGAAGGTGACCGTGGACGCGACACGCGGCTGGCAGTCCGCGACGCCCACCCCGGTCCGCAAGGGCGACAAGGTGAGCGTCCGCTACACCACCGGCACCTGGACGGTGGACGCCGCCAACCTGCCCTTGACCGGCCCGGTCGGCCACACCCGCGCCGACGACGAAGCCCTCCACTTCGCCTGGACGAACTGCAAGGTGGACTCCGACGTCCCCTTCGGCACCCTCCTGGGCCGCTACCCGGGAAACCCCCGGAACCCCCACGCCGTGGGCCGCGCCTGGCACTTCAAGGCAACCCGCGCGGGCACCCTCCAACTCCGCATCAACGACGGCGAGGGCTGCCTCCACGACAACAGGGGCGCCATCACCGTCATCGTGCAGATCACCCACTGACCGGTCGCGGCGCGCCCGAGCACACGGTTCCGCGAAAAACACGGGCAACGGGCAACCTTCGTCGACGCATCCTTCCGGGCGGTCCGGGCAGCAGAGCCCGGGTCACCAGCACGAAAAGGGAGCGTCACTTGGATACGGAGAAGAGGAAGAACCCGCTTTCACGGCGGCGTGTTCTGGCCCTGACGGGTGGGGCGGCTCTCCTCGCCGCGGGCTGCACGCAGGGCGAACGACGGGGCGCCGACAAGGCCAGTCACGCCCCCGAGGCAAAGACCTCCGCCGGCGGCCCGGACGGCGTGCTGGGAGCGAATTTCAACGAGGACCCCGACAGCGTGACCTTCGCCGAGCTGCGGGATCTCTCCGCGAGCTGGCTCCGGGGCTTCGTCCCCATGCCCGAGGTCACGGACGACGCCTCCCAGCAGCGCGCCATCGAGAAGCTCCTGGACGCCCACCACCAGGGCTACGGGACAGTGCTCTCGCTGAAGTTCCCGTACAACCACCGGCCGATACCCCGCCCGGGCAGCCCGGCCATGACCGCGGAACTCGCCCGGGTCGACCGGGTCCTGCGCACCGTCCTCGACACCTTCGACGTCCTGGCCATCGGCAACGAGCCCTTCATCGAGAGCCTCCCGCAGGACCGCGGCTCGGGCGCGCTGAACACGTTCTACGAGACGGTCGCGGAGCACATCATCGCGTACCGCAAGAAGCACTTCCCCGAGCACTGCCGCACCCACCTCTATCTGGGCGCGCTCAACTACCTCGACAAGCCGGACAAGCGGACGGCGGCCACCGACCGCTGGCTGTCCTTCGCGCGCCGGACCCCGGAGATCGAGGGCGTGGACATCCACCCGCACGTCGCCGCACCGGAGCGGGTACAGCCCTACCTCGACTACATCCTTCCCCGTCTCCGCGACGACCAGAAGTTCCTCGTCACCGAGTTCTCCCTGGTACAGCTCTGGAAGCAGCACCTGAGCGATACGATCCCCACCCGTTTCGCCCGCCGCTACCACCTTCCGTCGAACACTCCGGTGTGGAAACTGATCAAGGATGCGATCGAGCACCCCTTCCCGGAGCGGAAGTGGCGCGACTTCCTCGCCATGAGCCCCTGGTTCGAGCGCAACAAGCACTTCCTGCGGGACCAGGTGGGCCACTTCCGCGACACGGGGCGGCTCGCCGTGGCGACGTATGGAGTCACCCAAGGCGCCGCCATGACAGCGAACTTCGGCCCGGACAAACAGCCCTGGCTGCTGAACAGCCTCTACGCCAACCGCACCGTCGAGCGTCCGGACGACGGCCCACCGGCCCACACCTACGGATTCTTCGACGACTTCCGAGCCCTCCAGCGGCAGCAGGACCGCCGCGGGTCCCAGGCCGCTCCTAGGCGGTAGGCCGCTCCTGGGCGGTAGGCCGCTCCTGGGCGGCGGGGAGCGAACGCAGCCAGTCGACCAGCAGCCGGTTGACCTCCTCGGGGCGCTCCTGCTGGATCCAGTGGCCGGTGTCCTCGAGGATGTGCGAGCCGATGAGCCCGGGCAGCGTGGTCGGGTACGCCTTGATCGCGTCGCCCATCCAGGTGGTGGAGGCGTCCAGGCCGCCGCCGATGAAGAGCGACGGCTGGGTGATGGGCGCATCGTTGAACTCCGCCAGCTCCTCCCAGTCCCGGTCCATGTTGCGGTAGCGGTTCAGCGCCCCGCTCAGTCCGGTCCGCTCGAACTCACCGGCGTAGACATCGAGGTCCGCCTCGCTCAGCCAGGCGGGCAGCCGCCCGGCGGGGAACCGCTCGCGCATCGTCGCGCCGTGCGTGATGAAGTGCGGGTCGGGCAGATCGGGCCCGGGCATGGTGTCGCCGGACAGCGCGGCGTAGATCCCCGCGAGCCAGCCGCGTACCTCCGGTTCGATCTCCGTCTCGGCCCGGCCCGGCTCCTGGAAGTAGGAGACGTAGAACTCCTCCTCACCGCCCATCCCGGCGAAGATCTCGCTCGGCCTGGGGCCGCCGGACGGGGAGTACGGCACGCTCAGCAGGCCGACGGCGCGGAAGACATCCGGCCGCAGCAGGGCGGAGTTGGCCGCGATGGTCGAGCCCCAGTCGTGGCCGATCACCACGGCGGACTCCTCGCCGAGCGCCTCCACCACGGCGACGTTGTCCGCCACCAGCTCCCGCATCCGGTACGCGGCCACCTCCCCGGGCCTGGACGAGCGCCCGTATCCGCGCACATCGATGGCGGCCACCCGATATCCGGCCGCGGCGAGCGCCGGGAGCTGGTGGCGCCATGAGTACCAGGACTCCGGGAAGCCGTGGACGAGCAGCACCAGTGGGCCGGTGCCCTGCTCCACGAGGTGGATCCGCCCGGCGGGGGAGGACACCAGACGGTGGGTGAGGTCGGTCGTGGGTGGCTGCGTCATGGTTCTCTCCCGGGGCGTTCAGGCACGCCCTCTGCGTGGCGGCCGACGATCCGATCCTGCCCTGACCTGGGTGGCGCGGGCCATGGTCGTTGCCGGTTCGGCAAACCTGGCCCGGGGCTGTCGACCGCGTCAGGTGCGTCAAGTGCGTCAGGTGTGCCAGGCGTGCGGATTCAGGACGTCGCTCCCAGAATTGGTCTCAGGGGGTTCTTCTCCTGGGAGGTGAGGGGCGTGGCGACCTACATCACGCTGCTGAACTGGACCGAGCAGGGAGTCCGCGCCTACAAGGACACCACGAAGCGCACCGAGGACTTCTCCGCGGCACTGAGCAAGCTCGGGGCGAGGCTCGTGGACATCTACTGGACGGACGGGCCGTACGACCTGGTGTGCATGGTAGAGGCCCCCGACGACGAGACCGCCACCGCGGCGTCCTTGCAGCTCGGGGCGCTGGGCAATGTGCGCACCACGACCCTGCGGGCCTTCGGCCTCGAAGAGATGCGGGGCATCATCGCCAAGGTCGCGGGCTGAGGCGGTACGCGGGGGTGGTCGGCCGGGTGGTATACGGCCGGTGGCCCGGCCCGAAAGATCGGACCAGGCCACCGAACCAACAACAACGAGGTGGTGCTCCACGCGGTGGTGCTACTTCGTGGCGCGCCCGGACAGCTCCTTGCCGAAGGCGGCATCGGTCGCCGGGGAGCCGAGGTCGCCCGGCCCGATGAGGGCGGAGCCTTCGGCGGTGAGCCCGTCGGCGCCCGCGTACAGCAGCGCCACCGCGCCCGCGCCCTCGGTCCGGTTCGGGACTCCGACGGCCAGGTCGGGCTTGCCGTCGCCGTTGTAGTCGGCCGCCGAGACGGCGTCACCGAACTTGTCGTTGCCCGCCATCTCGCCGGGAACGCCCTCGGTGTCGAGGGAGAACGTCTGCGCCCCCGCGTCGGTCAGCCAGTTCTTGGTGCCCTTGAGCACGGTGATGGCGCCGGCGTCGTTGTAGCCGCCGGGGGCCTCGGCGGCGGTGTCGCTGACGACGAGGTCGTCATGGCCGTCGCCGTTGATGTCGGTGAGCTGGGAGGCGGTGCCGCTCTGCGCCTTGCCCGTCCAGTTCACCGGGTTCGCGGTGTCGAGGCCCTGGGCGGTGCCCGGGTACGTCCGCAGGCGCTGGTCCTGCGGACCGTCCTCGAAGCCGGTGTCCGTGACGACGTCGTCCTTGCCGTCGCCGTTGATGTCACCGACCACGGCCTGGTACGAGGCGAACGGCAGTGCCACGTCCTCGCCCAGCGACGTGCTCTTCAGCCCCCGGGACGAACCGGGCAGCACGCCGAGCGTGCCCTCGTCGGCGGGGTCGTCCTGGTAGGCGACGGTGACCAGGTCGGCGAAGCCGTCCCCGTTGATGTCGCCGGAGGACAGGTGCTCGATGCCCGCTCCGCCGCCGGGCGGGGTGACGCTGGACATCTTCGGGGTGGCCGTCTCGCGCAGGTTCGCCGCACCGCTGACGATCCGGACCTTGGTGCCGTCGGAGATGGCGATGTCGTCGCGGCCGTCGTGGTTGTAGTCGCCCACGGCCATCGTGTTGCCGAACATCGCGTAGGCGGTGGCCTGGGGCGCGTGGAAGGCGATGGCGTCGCTGGACAGGCCGTCCTTCGAGCCGAAGACGACCGTCACGGAACCGGCCCGCTTGACGCTGCCGATGGCCTCGTAGTTCGCGGCGACGATCAGATCGGTGTACCCGTCCCCGTCCACATCGCCGCGCACCACGGCCGAGCCGAAGTGATCCCCGGCCTCCGGAGTGCCCGGCACCCCCGCGCTGGCCTGCGACAACGTGCTGTGCCGACCGGCGTCCACACCGGCCTTGGCCCCGTAGGTCACGCCCACATAGCCCGCCTTGGACTTCCCGGAGACGGTGCCGTCGGGCGCGCCCACGCCGAGGTCGGCATATCCGTCGCCGTCGAAGTCGCCCGTGGTCTTTCCTGCCGCGGCAGCCCTGGGGGAGGGCTGGTTCTGGTCGGCCCCGTCGCCGTTCGTCACGACGGCGCCGGCCCCGGCGGCCACAGCGGCGGTGACGACGGCGCCAACCGCCACACCCACCACACCTCGGGTTCTATTGCGCACAAATCCTCCATCAGTAACGCATTGGTCGCCCTTGGGCCCCGACGGCCATCTGTCTCCCCCGGCGGCCGGAACGGAAGGGTCACCAAAGTAGAGTTGTCTGGAAGCTGAATGGTTGCCCAACCGAAGAAGAACGAGACCGGGCCGTGATCTCCGCCCGGCGGACCCAACTCCCTTGTGACGCAAGGCACTTAGAGTCCGCGCGGAAAGGGGTGCGGTCATGGTCGGCGGTTCGGGCGTTCGTCCCGGCGCCGACTGGCCCGGATGGGCGCCTTCTCGCCTTTGTGCGCGATGCGGCCGTGCAGGCCGTTCCCGACAGGCCCGGCGAACCAGGGTGGTCGGCCTGAGCACTCGGCAACGCGCGGGCCGGCAATGGCTGAGGAATTCTTCCCACGGAGCCTCTGCGCACGGATGGCGAGAGCTTGGGCACTCAGATGCTGTTGGCGATGCGCTCGTGGTCCCGTTCGCCCTCG
>NZ_JAHLEM010000640.1 GCF_018883605.1 Streptomyces niphimycinicus
CCGTCGCCGCCGTCGCGGCCGGGGCCACCGGGACCGCCGTCGCCGCCGGGGCAGGGCTGGCGGCGACAGTCGCCGTGAGGGCCGCGGTGAGGGCCAGAGCCGAAACGGCGGTCTTAACGATCTTGCGCATTGCGCTTCACTCCCCGTGTCGAAAAACAGGTGGAAAGAACAGAACGGGAGCCAGCGTGTCCGCCAACTCCCGTTCGCCACCATGGGGTCGATCAAGGTCCACCCTGATAGGGGGTTGACCGCGAGGGGTCAGATGTGAACGCTCCCGCCGGCCGCCTCCGCGTTCTCGCCGCGCTTGGTGAAGCTCGCGACCAGCGCCGCGACCACCGAGACGACAGCGGCCACCGTGAAGGCGAGCCCCATCCCTGACACGAAGGTGTCATGCGCGACGGCCGTGATCTTCCCCGCGATCTCCGGCGGAGTGCCCTTGGCAACCGGCGCGATGCCGACCTCGACGGCGTCCGACGCCTTGGACTCCGCACCCTCGGGCATCGGCGGCAGCCCCGCGTCGGCCCACTTCTGCGGCAGCGTGTTGTCCACCCTGCCCGCCATGACCGCGCCCAGGACGGCCGTACCGAGGCTGCCGCCGACCTGCATCGCGGCCTGCTGGAGGCCGCCGGCCACACCGGCGTGCTGGATCGGGGCGTTGCCGACGATGACCTCGGTGGCGCCGACCATCACCGGGCCGAGGCCGAGGCCCAGCAGGGCGAACCAGATGGACATCTCGAGGCCGCCGCTGTTCACGTCCAGCCGGGAGAGGCCGAACATCGAGACGGCGGTGATCACCATGGAGCTCACCAGCGGCATCCGCGGCCCGAACTTGGTGATCAGCGCACCGGCCAGCGGCGAGGCGACGATCATCATCGCGGTGAGCGGCAGCAGCCGCAGCCCGCTGTCGACGGGGCTCAGCCCGTGCACGTTCTGAAGATAGAAGGTGACGAAGAACAGCCCGCCCATGAAGCCGAAGGCCATCAGCACCATCAGCACGGTGCCCGCGCTCAGCGCCACCGAACGGAACATGCTGAGCGGCAGCAGCGGCTCCCGCGTCCGGCTCTCCCAGAAGACGAAGACGACGAAGCAGACCACCGCGAGGCCCAGGAAGAGCAGCGTGCGCTGGTCGGTCCAGTGCCAGTCGGCGGCGTTGATCAGCGCCCAGATGAGGCAGAACATCGCACCGGAGAGCAGCACGATGCCGGGGAGGTCGAAGGAGCGCGGGGCCTTCTCGGCGCGGTGGTCGACCAGCAGCAGCAGGCCGAGGACCAGCGCCAGCACGCCGACGGGCGCGTTGATGAAGAAGACCGACTGCCAGTTGACATGCTCGACGAGCAGTCCGCCGACGATGGGGCCGGCGGCGGTGGAGGCGCCGATGACCGAGCCCCAGATGCCGATCGCCATGTTGAGCTTCTCGGCGGGGAAGGTGGCGCGCAGCAGGCCGAGCGCCGCGGGCATCAGCAGGGCGCCGCACAGGCCCTGGAGCACCCGGAACACCACGACGAGGGACACCTCGCCGGAGAAGCCGATGGCGGCCGAGGAGATGGCGAAGCCGATGACGCCGATCAGGAAGGTCTGGCGGTGACCGAAGCGGTCACCCAGCTTGCCCGCCGTGATCAGCGCGACGGCGAGGGCCAGCAGATAGCCGTTGGTGATCCACTGGACATCGGCGAGCGAGGCGCCGAGGTCCTTCTGGATGGCCGGGTTGGCGATGGCGACGATCGTGCCGTCGAGGGCGACCATCGTCACGCCGAGGGCGACGGTGAGGAGCGTCAGCCATGGATGACCCCGAAGCCCCTTGGGGGCCTCGGTTATGGGAGGTTCCGGCGCCGAATCGGCGACGGCGGTCGAAGAGGTCATGACCGGACACTAATGTCAGCGTCTGACAATTGACAAACCGATTCATCCGCCGGTAACTGACGTTTCCGTCACAGGTATTCTGAGCAGCCGCAACGCGGCCCCCGAGCCGACAGAAAGCGAGCCGATAGGTGACAACGGACGAGGCAGTGGCGGACCAGAAGACGCCACCACCGCCCGGGCTGCGCGAGCGCAAGAAGCAGCGGACGCGGAACGCCCTGGTGCGCTCCGCGCTGGAGTTGTTCACCCGTCAGGGATACGAGCACACGACGGTCGACGAGATCGCCGAGGCGGTCGAGGTCTCCCAGCGCACCTTCTTCCGATACTTCACCAACAAGGAGGAGGTCGCCTTCGCCAGCCAGGAGTCGGCCGAGTGCCACTTCTTCGCCGCCCTGTGCGGGCGCCCCGCGGACGAGGCACCGCTGGCCGCGCTGCGCGGCGCGGTGCTCGACGCCTGGGGGAGCATCGGGGAGGCGATCGAGCAGATGGTGCCGCCGGAGCTCCATATGCGGATGTACCGGGTGATCGAGTCGACGCCGAGCCTGCTGGCCGTCCATCTGCGCCGTACCGCCGAGATGGAGGAGCGGCTGGCGAGCGAGATCGCCCGCCGCGAGGGGCTGGACATCGACGCCGACCCCCGGCCGCGGCTGCTGGTCGCGATGTTCAGCGGAGTGATCCGGGTGTCCGGGAAGCTGTGGGGCGAGGGCGAGGAGGACAGCATGGTCACTCTGCGGGACCTCACCGCGTTCCATCTTGATTACGTGGGCCCCACCCTCGCCGGACAATGGGATAAATAGCACCAATTCCGACATAGCTCCCAGGAATTCCCGCCGTCAAACGTGAGATGAATCACGGCATTTGGCACCTGGCACCGCGCTTCTCCTAGGGTGTGCCGCGGTGACTTCCTTCTCGGAGCTCGGCTCCCCCTCCCCCGGTTCCACCGCTTGGCGCGCCCTGCTCGCGCTGGCGGTGGTGTTCGTTCTCCTCGCCACCACCGGGTGGACGGCCGTACGGAGCCACCGAGGAGCCCCGACCGCGCTCTCCGCGTCGATCGACGCCTGGCGCCATGGATCGCTCGGCGGCCGCGCGCTGCCCGATCCGTACGGCTCGCCGCGCGCCCTCGGCCGCTGGTTCGACTCGCTCACCAAGGCCCAGACCGACCGCCTGGTGCGGCGCTATCCGCTGGCCGTGGGCAATCTCAACGGCGCGCCGGTGGACCTGCGGTTCCGGGCCAACCGCATCGCCCTGACCCAGGCGCGCGGCGACGAGCGCAAGCGGATGCACGACGCCCGGCTCACCCCGATGGGCCGCTCGGACGCGACCCGCCGGATGAACCGCTACCAGGACCTGCTGGGCCCGGGGCGGCAGATCCTCTCCTTCGATCCGTCGGGCGCCGGACGGGCCGCCGAGGTCTTCGGCGACCTCGCCCACGCCAACCGGGTCTCGATCGTGGTGCCGGGCGTGGACACCGACATCCTGACGTTCCAGAAGTCCGGGCGCCCGTACACCGCCACGGTCGGGATGGCCCACGCGCTCTACGAGAACGAGCGGGCCGACGCCCCGGAGGCCAAGACCGCCGTCATCGCCTGGGCCGACTACACCTCCCCCGCCGGGATCGGCATGGACGCGGCCACCGGCAAGCTGGCCGCCCAGGGCGCGGTGCGGCTGCGCGCGCTGGTCGACGCGCTGCCCGCACTCTCCCGGGTCTCGCTGATGTGCCACAGCTACGGCTCGGTGGTGTGCGGGGTCGCCGCCCGCGATCTGCCGCCCAAGGTCACCGATATCGCGGTGGCCGGCAGCCCCGGGATGCGCGCCGACCACGTCTCCGACCTGGGGACCAGCGCCCGGGTGTGGGCGATGCGCGACTCCGGCGACTGGATCGGGGACATTCCGCATCTGGAGGTCGGCGGGCTCGGCCATGGCGCGGACCCGGTCTCCTCGGGCTTCGGCGCCCGGCTGCTGTCCGCGGACGGGGCGGATGGACACGCCGGATACTTCGAACCGGGCACGACCAGCCTGGACAACTTCGCCCGGGTGGGAATCGGCGCTGTCCAGTCCGTGAGCTGCGGCAACGGCGACGACTGCACCGCGGGGCTACGCTGACGGCCGGCGCAAACACCGGAAACTCTAGTGACGCGCGTAGCCTCAGAGGGGGGACGGGCGGCCCGCCGCCGCATACGATGAGCCGCATGGGTGATGTACTGGCCGGTTTTCAGACCGTCTGGGAGTTCGACACCGACTCCATGCTCATCCGCTTCGAACGGGGGATCCGCACGCCGAAGCTGCTCCAGGCGCTCGGCGAACGCCGCATCCCCTTCGAGGCGCTGTCCGGAGTGGAGCTGGCTGTCGGCAAACGGGGAACGGTGGTGCTGCGTGCCGTGCCCAGACCAGGCGCCGACCCCCTGATGGACGCCGCCGACGGCCAGCTCAAGGAGGCGTACGACCCGTACCGCCTGGTGCTGCCGGCCGAGCGGGAGACGCTCGCGGACTACTACGCCGAGCGGATACGCGAGTCGCTCTGCCCGGACGCGGACATCCCCGCCGAGACGCATCTGGTGGCCGTGCCCCCGGCGCCGCTGTCCTTCAAGGCGTACGACGGCAAGGCGTCCTTCGACGGCAAGGCGATCTCCTTCCGCTGGTTCTGGACCGGCGCCTCCTCGGAGAAGTGGAAGGTCGGGGACCAGCGGTTCCGGATCGACGAGCTGACCGGTGTGGAGTGGCGGTCCCCGGAGAGCCGGGGCTCGGCGGGCACCGCCCCCAAGGAGGGCTCCGCCAAAGCCGCCTCGGCCAAGGGCGGTTCCACCAAAGGCGGTTCCGCCAAGGACGGCACCGCCAGGAACGGCACCGGCAAGGCCGCCCCCAAGGGCGGTGGCCACGGCTATCTGCGGCTGCTGCGGCGCTCCGCCGAGGACGAGCCCGCCGGCCGCCCCGACAAGGACCCGGCGGCCGTCGTGTTCGGGATGGGCTACGGCCTCGTCCACCAGTCGCTGCCGTTCGCCGCGGCCGTCCTGGAGGCGATACGGGCCTCCTCCCCGGTCCCGTGCACCGAGGGCGCCCCGGCCCCGAACCGGGCCGCCGCCGCGCGCCGCGACCCCGCCGATATCGCCGAGCGCATCCGTCATCTGGGCGAGCTGCACACTGCCGGGCTGCTCACCGACGACGAGTTCAGCGCGAAGAAGGCCGAGCTGCTGGCGGAGCTGTAAGTGTCCGCTCCCTCCTCCGGTCCGGCGTCCGGCCCCGCCTCCGCCACGGCCGCCTCCGCCACGGCCGCCTCCTCCACGGCCGCCTCCTCCACCGCGCACGAGAGCCTGCTTAAGGCCGCCCGGCGGCAGGCGGGCGCCCTCGCCCGGGCCCTGGTCACCCCCAGCTATCCGGCGACACCGCTGTTCGCCCAGTCGCCCCGGCGCTGGCTGCGCCGGGTGCCGTACGGCGTGGCGATGATCCTCACCACGATCCTGCTCCCCACCTCCGCCCAGGTCCTCTCAACCGACTACGGGGTGGGCGGCGGCGTGGCCACGCTGATCGCCATCGTCCAGACCACCCCGCTGCTGCTGTCCGTCACCCGTCCCCTCCAGGCGTGGTGGATCGTCCTCCTCTCCGACATCGTCTGCGCCTTCGTGGTGCTCGGCACCGCCGACCACCTGGAGAACCGGGTGTGGCCCTGGCTGCCGGGCCCGATCATCGGCTATCTCTTCCTGCTGCTCGCCCTCGCGCTGCGCGAACCGCGCCGCACCCTGGTGGCGGTGTGGCTGGTCACCGGCACCGCCGGACTGTCGCTCGGCATGGCCTTCCCGGACAAGAGCAACGGCAGCAATGTCGTGCTGTTCGTGCTCGGCGGAGTGGTGCTGCTGGTCGCCGGGGCGCTGCGGGAGCGCGGCGACGCCCAGCGGCGGCTGGCCGAGCAGGAGACGATCAGCGAGGCCGAACGGGCCCATCGCACCCTGCTGGAGGAGCGCACCCGGATCGCCCGCGAGCTGCACGATGTGGTCGCCCACCATATGTCCGTGATCACCGTGCAGGCCGACAGCGCCCCGTACCGGATCGGTGGTCTGCCGACCGAGGCGGAGCGGGAGTTCTCCACCATCGCCGCCACCGCCCGGGAGTCCCTCGCCGAAATGCGGCGGCTGCTGGGCGTGTTGCGCAGCGAGGAGACCCGTGGCGAGCGGGCGCCGCAGCCAGGGCTGCGGCAGATGCCACAACTGGTCGAGGCGACGGTACGGGCCGGCATACCGACCACGCTGACCATCGCGGACGAGGTGGCCGAGCTCGAACCGCTGCCGCAGGCCGTGGGGCTGTCCGCGTACCGCATCGTGCAGGAGGCGCTGGCCAATGTGGTGCGGCACGCACCGGGCGCCGCCACCCGGGTGGCCATCTCGGCGGCCCAGGACCGCTCGGCGCTGACCCTGCTGGTGGTCAACGGCCCGCCGGTCAGCGCACCCACCAAGCCCCTGGAGACCAGCGGCACCGGCCATGGCCTCGTCGGCATGGTCGAGCGCGTACGGCTCGTCGGCGGCATGCTCGACACCGGCCCGCTTCCCGACGGCGGCTTCCGCGTCGCGGCCCGGCTCCCCCTGGTAGACCTCGAAGAGACGGACCCGTCATGACCATCAAGGTGATCATCGTCGACGACCAGGCGATGGTGCGGGCCGGGTTCGCCGCCCTGCTCGCCGCGCAGAGCGATATCGACGTCGTCGGCGAGGCGCCCGACGGGCGGGAGGGTGTGGAGGTCAGCCGTCGCGCCCACCCCGATGTGGTGCTGATGGACGTCCGGATGCCCGAGATGGACGGGTTGGAAGCGGCCCGGCAGTTGCTGGACCCGCCGCGCGGGGTCATCCACCGGCCCAAGGTCCTGATGCTCACCACCTTCGATGTGGACGACTACGTCTACGAGGCGCTGCGCGCCGGGGCCAGCGGCTTTCTGCTCAAGGACGCCCCGCCGGCCGATCTGATCTCCGCGGTCCGGGTGGTGGCGGCGGGCGAGGCGCTGCTCGCCCCGTCCGTCACCCGCCGGCTGATCGCCGACTTCGCCCGCCAGCGCCCGGCCCCGCGCCGCGACGGCCCGTCCGCCCGGCGCAGCGGGCTGACGCCGCGTGAGACCGAGGTGCTGGAGCTGATCGCGCGGGGCCTGTCCAACCAGGAGATCGCCGAGTCACTGGTGCTCGCGGAGCAGACCGTGAAGACGCATATCGGCCGGGTGCTGGCCAAGCTGGGCCTGCGCGACCGCGCCCAGGCGGTGATCTTCGCTTACGAGTCGGGCCTGGTGACACCGGGTCAGTGACCCGGGCCGGGCCGCGACCCCCTACTGGGGTATGGGGTTAAGTGATGGGCCCCTCGACCCGACCCACCCTGTAACCACCCCGGCACGCACTGTGATGGTGGCTGGCGGTGACAACGGCCACCCTCTGTGGTGTGACGGAGGGTGGCCGTTGTTGCAGTCCGCTGAACCAGCTAGCCGTTCGTGGAACTGGCCATTCTTCAGTCGTACTCGCGAAGCATTGCGATGGTCTGTTGACTCTCTTTCGCCCCTCGGCGCAGCAGCACAGCGGCCATGGCGTGCAACTCGTTCCACGAATGTGGGCGGCCGACAGCGGCAGCGTCAGGGATGCTCGCCATAGCCACAGAGGCGGCTTGAGTCGACTCACCCATCTCAGCAAGAGCATGCGCGAGGCAGGCGCGGAACCAGGTCTTGTCGCGCCGGTATTCGTCTGGCAATGCGTCGAGCCCAACCGTGATGTGCTCGACGGCAGTCCGCCAATCACGTAGGTGCATGGCCGCCATGCCGCGTTGCAGGGTGAACCATGTTTCGTCGTAGAAATACATCCACACAGGCTCGTCCTCAGGGCGCTCGGACGCCCGGTTGATGAGCCGTTGCGCTTCCTCGAGCAAACGGCGGGCGTCGTCTGCCTCACCGCTGAGCGCGTATCCTCTCGCAGCCATCTGAGCAGCCATCCCCTGCACGCCGAGCGACGTGCCCGAGGCCGACCAGCGGGCAGCCTCGGCAAGGCGTACGCACCGGGTGGCGCGGCCTTTGGACCAGGCCATGTGCGCCTTCATGTTGAGCGTCGTGGCGGCCATGTTGGCGTCTCCGGCTTCCAACGCCCATTCGTGTGAACGGTCGTACCACGTCAGCGCGGTCGCCGTATCGTCCTGGTCCTGCGCCATCCACGCGAGGAACTGCGCGTGTTCGGATGCGAGCCGTACGACGCGATCGACGAGCGGGCCGCGTGCGCCTGAGAACATATCGACGACCGTATGGAGTTGCTGGCGCATCACGTCGACAAGCGGCCGTGCCCCGATTCGGTCCTCGGCTCGGCGGTGCTCGGCAAGCAGCCGGTCGAGCCAATCGAGGGTGGCAGCGTCCACGCGGTGAGTGGACTCAACCACGCTTGTTACGCGGGCAAGCAGGTCTTCGTCGGGAGCGGAGCCAGAGAGCGTCAGGCTCGCGACGGGGGCTTTACCGATGGTCATGGGGGCCGCTGAGGCTTGGAGACGAGAGGGTATGCCCAGCCCCTCCACGATGCGTTGTCGAACCTCTACGGAGGTCACATGACGGCGCCCGCGTTCGATATCCGACACGTCAGGCTGAGCCAGTCCGACGCGTTCCCCGAGCCTCGATTGGCTGAGGCCGGTGAGCTTCCGATACGCGCGAAAGACAGCGCCCCAATCTTCGCTGAGGACGGCTGCCGCTAGTTGCGGATGGGACCAGAGGGCCCCGGGATCGTCTCCCATGTCTCAAATATAGGGCCGCCCTATAGGGCCGTGGGATGGGCTCAACCGATGTTCAGCGCAAGTGTGGACACGCCCCGCTACGGGGCGAAGTCGACAACTGGACAGCCACGATGGACCCCCGCAACCGCGCTGCGAGCGATCCGGGGGCGTGGCCAGGCTCGGAAGGGAGCGCTGGCGTGAGCCAACGTATCTCAAGGCTCTGGATGGCGGTACGCGTCCTGTTAGGGCGCGGCTGCGGTAGGCATCGGTGTGGCGATCCGCTGCCCCCGTATCGGCCGTTGGACCGGCCCACACTGGTGTTGCCCCGGGTGCCCAGCTCGGTGCCCATGCCTCCGGTGGTACCAACGCGCCCGTTGGTGCCCATGCCCCCGGGCGCACCCATGGTGGGCGGGTGCGCCCGCGTGCGTCGTGTGGTGCGCCCGCACACGGGGGGTGCGGTCGGGTGAGTGACGATCGGGTGAGCGATGCGACGCAGGCCATGAAGGATCTTCGCAAGGCCATGGCTGGTATTGGCGTGAATCTGGATATCTGGATTTTCTCGCCCAACCGTCGCTGGGCGTGGCGAAAGGGGGCGGGCAGTGAGGAAGTTGAAGCCTCCGAAGCCCCCTGAGCCGCCGAAGCCGTCCGAGGAACCGAAGACGTGCCTGCATGAGGGTCCATTTCCGCCGGGGGCGACGCACTGCCCGAACTGTCAAGAGCAGATTTACAAGCCTAGGTGGTGAAGGAAGTGCGCGAGGAGCAAGAGATGGAGATTCCAGACTATGACTCGTATGGGATTGAGTTCGATCCCGCAGAGCGCTTTGTCCGCACAGAAAAGGGCGTGGCGCTGAAACTGTGGCTCTCACGGCCTGGTTTGGGTAAAGCTCTCTACCGGCTAGAGCTGACATTGGCTGAGGCGGAGTTACATCACGCGTCGCTGTGCCGCGCACTGAACGGCGTGTATCCCATCGAGATGTGTTGCCGTGATCTGGTCAGTCGCCCTTCAAATATGGCGATTGCGACTCCCTGGTCGGATTAGAGGCAGCAGGGAAGACACTGGCGCGCCGAATACCGGAACCTGACGTACGAACCGATCCGGTGCCCAGACGGCACGCGGCGTGCACTGGTTCGGTTCCTCGCTCGTTTCGGGCTCAACTTCGGGGCATTCGATTTCGCGGTGACCACAGACGGCACATGGTGGTTTCTCGAATGCAACCCGAATGGACAATGGGCGTGGCTGGAAGATGCGGCGGGACTTCCCATCACGACAGCTATCGCCGACCTGTTGGAGAACGGAGAGAACAACACATGACGGACGACATTTCTGCCGAGGGGCTACGGGCGGCTCTCGCGCGGCAACTAACCGAATCCGGCGCATTGCGAAGCCCGGAATGGGAAGCCGCCATGATGGCTGTTCCCCGCGAAGCGTTTCTATCCGATGGGTGGTTCGAATACGAAGACGAGGGCTGGTACCGCCCCGTGTTCCTCGCCGACAACCCCGATCGGCTCCGCCGCGTGTACGAGGATGACACGCTGACCACACAGGTTGCGGATTCGGTCACCCCGCGTCACATCGAGGGACGTATCTCGCACCGTCCCTCTTCGTCTTCCACCCTCCCGAGTCTCGTGGTCCGCATGCTCGAGGAGCTTCACGCAGGTGAGGGGACCCGGGTACTCGAAATCGGCACTGGAACGGGTTACTCAACGGCGCTCCTCTCGCATGTGGCCGGTGAGGATAACGTGACGTCAATTGAGGTGGACCAGGATATTTCCGTTCGGGCTGGTATGGCCCTGGGTGGACTCGGTTACTGGCCTCACTTGATTGTCGGTAACGGATTGGCCGGTCATGCGGACAGCGCGCCCTATGACCGCGTGATCGCGACATGTGGAGTACGCACGGTCCCCTTGGAGTGGATCTCTCAGACCCGCGTAGGAGGCGAAATCCTCGTGACCGTCTGCGGGTGGATGAACGCATCTGAGCTGGTACGCCTGACCGTGGCGGAAGACGGAACAGCAAGTGGCCCTGTTCTTGGCGGAAAAGTCTCATTCATGCTCGCGCGGCCCCACACTCCTCCGGCTCTGGGAACACTGCCGGATCTCGACTCGGGGGAAGCCATGCCGACGGACATCGGGGGTGACGTACTGGACGACTGGACAGCGCGGTTCGTCGCGCAGTTCGCGGCGCCACAGGCCCAGCGCTTCACGCTGTCCCGCAACGGCCGAGACGAACACGTCATCATCGACGTGGAGGCCGGGGCATGGGCAACCGTGTTCCAGGACGATGGGCGATGGATGGTCCGCCAGGGCGGCCCAGCCCGCCTGTGGGACTCCATCAGCGACCAGATCAGGCAGTGGCACCATGCCGACAGGCCGCCCGCCGAGCGGCTGAGGCTGCACGTGGAATCCGATGGACAACACCTCACCTGGCAGTAACCACGAGCTACCCGTCAATCCCCTCTCGCCCCTGTCGTTCCACTCTCCACATCCGGACGGCAGGGGCTTCTCACTGTCCGGACCAGCCGATATCGCTCAACCCCCTACTGGGGTATGACTTCCCACTTGGCACCGGGGGGTGACGTACCGCCACCCGACGGCTCTCTACCTTTCCCTCCGTCACCGACGGATCCACCGACGGAACCGCTGACGGAAGAGGGAAGCCCCGGCCATGTCCCAGACGCTACGCACCAGGCACTACGCGCGACGCCTGATCACCGCGGCGCTCACCATCACCGTCATGGCGGGGACGGCCGGCTGGACCGTGGCCCACGAGGAGCAGGCCATCACCGGCCCGCCGCCCGGCACCGCCGTATGGCTGGCGGACCATTCGCTGGGCGGGGCCGGGCGCGAACTGCCCGATCCAGCGGCCACCTCGCCCGCCGAGATCGCCCGGTTCTTCGACCGGCTCACCGACGTCCAGCGGAGGGCGCTGGTCATCCGGCATCCCGACGTGGTCGGCAATCTGGACGGCGCACCGCCGAGCCTGCGGTACGAGGCCAACTCCCGGGCGATCCGGGCCGCCTGGCACAAGGAGCGGAAGGCCGACCCCGCGAGCCCGCTCGCCGAGCGATACGCGGCGCTGCTCGCACCCGGCCGCCGGATCCTCGCCTTCGATCCGCGTGGGCGCGGCCAAGTGGCGGAGGTGTACGGGGACTTGGCGAGGGCCCGGCGCACCGCCGTGATCGTGCCGGGCTCGGACATCGATCTGGATGCCTTCGACCGCACGGGCGATCCGTACGGCGCCCCGGCCGGGATGGCGCGGTCGCTGCGGGCGCGGATGGCCAAGGACGCGCCCGCCACCCCGACCGCCGTCATCGCCTGGGTCGGCTATACGACCCCGGTCGGGCTGGGCCCGGACGCCGCCACCAGCCGGCTGGCCAAGGCGGGCGCGCCCCGCCTGGACCGGTTCCTCGCGGGGCTCGCCGTGACCACCGCGGACAGCGCCGACGCCCCGCCCGCCGTCTTCTGCCACAGCTACGGCTCGGTGGTCTGCGGTCTCGCCGCCTCCGCGATGGACCGCGCCCGCGTCTTGGACCTGGTGGTGCTGGGCAGCCCGGGGATGCGCGCGGACAGCGCCGACGGCTTGCGCACCGGGGCCCGGGTCTGGGCGGCGCGGGACCGCACCGACTGGATCCGGCGGGTGACCGGCTATGACTTCCTGGGCCTGGGCCATGGCGAGGACCCGACCGATCCGTCCTTCGGCGCCCGGGTGGTCTCCTCCGAGAGCGCCCATGGCCACACCGGCTACTTCGCGCCGGGGACCGACTCGCTGCGCAACTTCTCGCGGATCGCGCTCGGGGACTTCGACGATGTGCGATGCGCCGAGGAGGACGGCGGCAGTCCGGGCACGGGGCCGGACTGCCGCCACGGTCTCATCTGACCGTGGCCCCGCCCGGCACCGGGTGGTGCCGGGTGCCGTCGGCCACCCGTCGGCCGGGTGCGCGTTTCCCGGCACCGGACCGCCCGGGCGGGGCGCCCCTGCGAGGCGACGGCCGCGACCCGCGGCTACGGCCCGACGCTCGCCATCACCTCACGGCAACCGCCCGCCGCGCCCCAGGCG
>NZ_JAHLEM010000641.1 GCF_018883605.1 Streptomyces niphimycinicus
CGCGGCGCGCCCTCCGGACGGCCGGGCGCCACCGACGGCGACGGGGACGGGCAGCGGAGCGCCCCGGTGCCGCGTCCGCGCCGCCACGCCGAGTCCGTACGCCACGCCTACTACCCCGGGCGCCGGATGAACCTCGGCGTCGTCCTGCTCCCGCTGCGCATCTTCCTCGGCTTCATCTCCGTCTACGCGGGGATGGGCAAGCTCTCCGACCCCGTCTACTTCGACGGCGGCGAGCGCGGTTCGATGGTCACCTGGCTGCGCGCGCTGCACCCCTGGCCGTTCGCGGAGCCGCTGCGCGACCTGGCGCTGGAGCATCCGGTGGGCGCCGGGCTGACCGTGGCGTTCCTCCAGATCGTGGTCGGGGTGCTCACCGTGCTCGGGCTGTGGCAGCGGCTGGCCGCCTCGTTCGGCGCGCTGCTGTCCGCCGCGCTGATCCTCACCGTGAGCTGGCGTACGGTGCCCGTCTACGACGCGCCCGACATCATCTACCTCGCCGCCTGGAGCCCGCTGGTCATCGCGGGCGCGCCGGTCTACTCGGCGGACGCCCGGCTCGCCGGTGAGGCATGGCGGCGGCTCGGCCCCCGGGCCGAACTGTGGGAGCTGCGGCGCCGGGTGCTGCGCCGCGGCGGTGTGATGGCGATGGTGGTCGCCGGGCTGACGCTGCTGGTGGGCTCGATGCTGGGCACCGCCGTACGGTCCTCGGAGGTCGTGAAGGCGCCGGAGCCGAGCGATCTGCCGACGAACAACCTGCCCGGCTCGCCGCTGCCCAGCAAGTCCGTGGAGAGCCCGCGCGGCGGGCAGCGCGGGCCGATGGGCACGGGCGGCGGATCGGCCGAAGCGCCGTCGCCGCGTGAGCGGCTGCCGCACCGCCCCAAGCCGTCCGCCTCGGCGTCGACGTCCTCCTCCGGGGTGCCGAGCGCGACGGGGCCCGCGTCCGGCACGTCCGACCGCCCCAGCAACGGATCGCGGCCGCGCCCGGGTCTGGGCACCACCCCCCGCTCCCCGCGCCACCCCCTGGCCCCGACGGCGGGCCCGTCGTCGCTGGGCGGCGCGGGGGGAGGGATGTCCGCGGGCGGCCCGGAGGGTGGCCCGCCGGAGGACAACACGCCCAACGACAGCGCCCCCGCCGCCGAGGAGGCCGCCTTGGGCGGCCTCCTCGGCTGAGCCGGAGCGGACGGGGCACGGCCCCGGGCGACCAGCGAGCGGGCGGCGGGCTGGTGCCCGCGCTCAGCACCGCGTAGCCCGCGGGCGGACGGGGAGTCCGTGGGGGTAAGCCCTGGGGGCAGGCCCGTGCGGCGGGTCCGTGGGCGGGTGGCGGCTCGTGCCCGGGTTCAGCAACTGGTTCGGCTGCGAGCGGGCAGTGAGTCCGCAGGGGGCTGAGGGACCAGCGAGCGGGCGGCGGGCTGGTGCCCGCGCTCAGCACCGCGTCGCCTGCGGGCGGACGGGGAGTCCGTGGGGGTAAGCCCTGGGGGCAGGCCCGTGCGGCGGGTCCGTGGGCGGGTGGCGGCTCGTGCCCACGCTCAGCGCCGCGTCGCCCGCGGGCGGACGAAGAGCCTGTGGCGGCAAGCCCGTGCGGCGAGTTAGCAGGCGGGTGGCGGCCCGTGCCCGGGTTCAGCAACTGGTTCGCCTGCGAGCGGGCAGTGAGTCCGCAGGCGGACGAGGGATCGGCGGGCGGACGACGCCCGTGCCCGCGCTCAGCACCGCGTAGCCCGCGGGCGCGGGGACGACGGTCCCGCGGGTCGACGACGAGCCGCGCTCAGCACCGCCCGAACCCCCGAGCAGTGGGCAGAGCCTCCGGGCAGCGGGGCATCCGAGCACCTGAGCACCGGGCCCCGGAGCGTCCGCGCGGCCGGGCACCTGAGCAGCGGACCCCCGGAACGTCTAAACACCGAGGCTCCCGAGCACGGGACCGCCGGAGCCTCCGGGCAGCGGGGGCACCCGAGCAGCGGGCCTCGGAGCGCCCAAGCACCGGAGCAGCGGGGCTCCCGAGCACGGGACCGCCGGAGCCTCCGGGCAGCGGGGGCACCCGAGCAGCGGGCCTCGGAGCGCCCAAGCACCGGAGCAGCGGGGCTCCCGAGCACGGGACCGCCGGAGCCTCCGGGCAGCGGGGGCACCCGAGCAGCGGGCCTCGGAGCGCCCAAGCACCGGAGCAGCGGGGCTCCCGAGCACGGGACCGCCGGAGCCTCCGGGCAGCGGGGGCACCCGAGCAGCGGGCCTCGGAGCGCCCAAGCACCGGAGCAGCGGGGCTCCCGAGCACGGGACCGCCGGAGCCTCCGGGCAGCGGGGCACCCGAGCAGCGGGCCCCGGAACACCCGGGCAGCGAGGCTCCCGAGCGCCTGAGCAGCGGGCCCCGGAGTACCGGGCAAGCGGGGGCACCGAGCAACCCGAGCAGCGGAGCCCCCGAGCATGGGACCCCGGAGCCACCGGGCGGCGGAGCCTCCGAGCAGCGGGGCACCCGAGCACCGGACCCCGGAGCCCCCGGGCAGCCGGGGGCCCAAGCACCGGGCACGCCCCGCAGCCCCGGGGCACCCGAGTACCCAAAGCCCCCGAGCACCGGACCCCGGAGCCTCCGGGCATCCGAGTGTCCAAGCCCCCCGGGCACCCGAGTGCCCAAGTCCCCGGGCGCCGGAGCCCCCAGGACTGGGAGCCCCCGCCTGCCCCGCAGCGGCGCTCAGGCGTGTGGGACCGGGGTCGTTTCGAAGGGGCCGTGGCCGTGGGGTGGGGGGCCTGAGGCTAGTTCCTTGGCGGCTTCGGTCAGGTCCTTGGCGGTGTCGATGGCTCGCCAGTACGCGCCCTGGGGCAGTGGGAAGCCCGCCAGCCGCCGTTCCCGCGCCAGGCGCGGGAAGGTGGTGCGTTCATGGTCGCCCCGGTCGGGCAGCAGCGCGGTGAAGGCGGCGGAGAAGACGTAGACGCCCGCGTTGATGAGATACGGCGAGGGCGGCGACTCGATGAAGTCCAGGACATGCCCGAACTCGTTGGTCTCCACCGCGCCCCACGGAATCCGCGGCCGGGCGAGGGCGAGCGTGGCGGTGGCCCCGCGTTCGTCGTGGAAGTCCGCCATGTCGCGGAGGGAGAAGCGGGTCCAGATGTCGCCGTTGGTGGCGTACCAGGGCCGGTCGGGCTCGGGGAGCCTCGCGGCGGCGAACTTCAGGCCGCCGCCGCGCCCCAGCGGCTCCTTCTCGACGACGGTGCGCACCCGCAGCGGCAGGTCCGCCGTCTCGAGCCAGTCCTGGAGGACGGCGGCGAGGTGGCCGCAGGAGACCACGGCGTCGGTGACGCCCTCGGCGGCCAGCCAGGCCAGTTGATGGCCGATGATCGGGGTCCCGGTGCCCGGGATCTCGACCATCGGCTTGGGGCGGTCGTCGGTGTACGGACGCAGCCGTGAGCCCTGGCCTCCGGCCAGGACGACGGCTTGTGTGGGGCGCGCGCTCTGGTGGGGATGCCCGGGTCTGCGCTCGTCGTCATCGCTCATGAACCGCACCATATGCGGTGGGAGGACCGCCGCAGGCGGAGCCGGAGCGGGAACGGCGGCAAGAGCGGGAAGAGCCCGGGCGGTACGGGCCCCGGCGGAAGCCGCGCGGCCTCGGCGGGACGGGTGACGCGGTCAGCGGTACGCCTGGGTGATACCGGACGCGAACGAGGTGTCGCAGACGGGCCGGGCGTACGCCTGGGCGCGGCCCACACCGCCGTACTTGGCGACCGCGGCGCGGCCGAGCGCACGGGCGATGGAGGCGCAGTGCTGGGCGAGCGAGGGCCGTTCGGCCGTCGCGGCCTGGAGGTGGGTGAGCGCCACGGAGGGGTTCTTCTCCTGGAGCTCGGCCAGCAGCCGGTCGCGCAGCAGCTCATGCGGGGCCCGGTGGGTGGCGTGGGTGGACGCCCGGTCGGAGGAGGCGGTGAGGATCTGCGACTCGGCGCTCGGCGAGGCCCAGGGGACGCGGGTGACCGCGAGGGTGCCGGAGAGGACGAGCACGACGGGGAGGACGAGAGCGAGTGTTCTGCCGATACGGCGGGCTGCGGTGTTCACGGGGTAGTTCCTCGCGGGTGGGTGGTACGGGACTGCGGTACGCGGTGATCGTAGCGAGGAGCGACGATTTGGCGACATTCCGTCACCAGGCTGGGTGATGGAAAACCACCCTTGGTGGTTGGAGGGTTGACGCTCGTGGTCGAAATAGTCGAAATGTCAGGGAATTTATCGACAACGCAACAACGCAACAACGCAACAACGCGGCAACGCGGCAACCGCCCCTCCCCGCAACGCGGCAACCGCCCCCGCATGACACGGCAACCGCCCCCGCGCGACGCAACAACCGCCCCCGCACAACGCGACGGCGCCGTCCGTCCGCGTGCAGCGGACGGACGGCGCCGTCGGAACGACTGACGGGCCGGCGGCCTCAGTCGGTGAGCCGCTCCCCGGTGGAGGTCGAGAAGACGTGCATCTCGCCCGGCCGCGGCACGACGTGCAACTGCGCGCCCTTCTCCGGCACCTGGCGCCCGTTCACGCGGACGACCAGGTCCTTGTCCTCGCCGCCGACCTCGGCGGCGCCGTAGACATAGCCGTCGGCGCCGAGTTCCTCGACGACGTTGACGGTGACGGCGAGACCGGCCGGGGCGTCGTCGGACGCCTTGGTGAGGGCCTTGGCGGCGCCGCCGTTCTGCTCGACCACGTCGAAGTGCTCGGGCCGGACGCCCACGGTGACCGTGCGGTCGCCCTTGTCGGCCGCGGCGCTCAGCGCCTCACGCGAGACCGGGACGACGCTGTTGCCGAACTTCACACCGCCGTCGGTGATCGGCACCTCGACGAGGTTCATCGCCGGCGAGCCGATGAAGCCCGCGACGAAGAGGTTGGCGGGGCGGTCGTACATGTTGCGGGGCGAGTCGACCTGCTGGAGCAGGCCGTCCTTCAGCACCGCCACCCGGTCGCCCATGGTCATGGCCTCGACCTGGTCGTGGGTGACGTACACCGTGGTGATCCCGAGCCGCCGCTGAAGGCTGGCGATCTGGGTACGGGTCTGCACACGGAGCTTGGCGTCCAGGTTGGACAGCGGCTCGTCCATGAGGAACACCTGGGGCTCCCGGACGATCGCCCGGCCCATCGCCACCCGCTGCCGCTGACCACCGGACAGCGCCTTCGGCTTGCGCTCCAGGTACTCGGTGAGGTCGAGGATCTTCGCCGCGTCCTCGACCTTCTGCCGGATCTCGGTCTTGTTGACGCCGGCGATCTTGAGCGCGAAGCCCATGTTCTGGGCGACGGACATATGCGGGTACAGCGCGTAGTTCTGGAACACCATGGCGATGTCCCGGTCCTTCGGCGGCAGGTGGGTGACGTCCCGGTCACCGATCCGGATGGCGCCGCCGTTGACGTCCTCCAGTCCCGCGAGCATCCGCAGGGAGGTGGACTTGCCGCAGCCGGAGGGGCCGACGAGGACGAGGAACTCGCCGTCCTCGATGGCGATGTCGAGCTGGTCGACGGCGGGCTTCTCGGTGCCCGGGTACACCCGGGTCGCCTTGTCGTACGTGACAGTGGCCATGGCGATCTGTCCCTTCACCGGCAGGAACGTGCCGGACGATCCGAGTAAAGGAGGGGTCTAGTCCACCGGAGGTGGATTGGCGTGACGCTATACCGCAGAGGGCGGCCCTGTCTCTAGGCGGGAGCCGGGAATTTTCGAACGGATCACGTCCCGGGGGCGGGTACACTGCTGGGGACGCCGACTTAGCTCAGTTGGTAGAGCACCGCTCTTGTAAAGCGAAGGTCGTCGGTTCGAACCCGACAGTCGGCTCTGAGCCCGGGCAGCGATCCACGGCTGAATGACGAAGCCCGCCATCGACGATGGCGGGCTTTCGTGACGGGTGAAGCGCGTCGTCCGTGACCGGACCGGCCGGTGTCGCGGCGGCCGTCCGCGGCCGGGCGGGCGGTGGCACCTCCCGGAGGGTTCCGCGCGGGCGTTCGGGCACTCGCGCCGTGTGCGGTGAACGCGGGGTGAACTTTCCTCGGCGCCGCCTTCTTCACCTCCGGTGTTGCAGCATGTTCCGCATCTGAGAAGTCTTCGCGGCCCGTCGCATTGCAGCTTCCTGCACCGGATGTTGCCTTCCGAGATTGAGTACGTTGATATGGTCTCGACGGATCGGATAACCCGTGCGTTCTTGGCGACGGGTTCTCGACGGCCACCGGTCGGTGGTCGCCGGACAGGGGGCAAAATGCATGAGCGGGAGTTCCGCGCTTTCGTATCCATCGCAGAGATAGGGCGTATGGATCAGGCGGCCAAGGCGCTCGGCTATTCACAACCGGCCATCAGCTACCAAATCAAGTGCCTCGAGCAGATGCTGGGCACCAAGCTTTTCACTCGCGACTCCACCGGTGCGCAGCTCACCAGGGAAGGTCGCATGATTCTTCCGTCCGCACGTGCGGTGCTCGCGTTGATCGACAGCATGAAGGGCGTCTGCGCCGCGGCCTGACGCATGCGGCAATCGCCACTCCGGTCCGGATTGTGGCGACCGTCACCCAGGAATCAGGAACTCCTCATGTGGATGTTCGCCACATGGTTTGGAGCGGCATGACCTGCTGGTTCGCGGCCTGTCGGAGTCATTCTCCGATTCCCTATGATGGCTGGCAGTAACAGGACAGACACCGCCCGGACGCTCGCTGAAAGCCTCCTGACCGATGCGTACAGTGATGATCGCGACGGTGGCGGCGGCGGGGCCCGGGGGGCGCGCTACAGCTAGCTGACAACTTCGGGGGTTCGCGTGGCGGGGCCAAGGGGGGGCGTTAAGGGGGCGGCCCACCTGCTCTTTCTGGGCCAACTCGGATGCATTGACTGGCGTAGGAGTGGGAACTACTGTCGGCCGCGCATCGATGATTGAAGTGTTCCGTCTTTCAACCTTTATCGACGGGACATACCTGGCCATTCAGGGGGATGGTCACTCACTTCAACCTCCCAGCCGCATCCCGGGCCTACCGGTCCGAGGTCCGCTGGTGATCGTTGTGTCATAACGGGGGTAATTAGCGTGGCAGGTTTGGCGATGGCGCCTGTTTCCGCGAGAGCGGGGGAACAGGCGGCGATAGGCGCGGCTTCGGGAGCCGGCGGCCCCGAACCGGGGCGTGACGGTGTGGTGCAGGCACTGCTCCAGGCCCGTAAATTGATCGAATCGACGGTGAATCTGCACCGTCGCACCGTGGCCCGGCACGCCGTGGTGACGATGAAGGGGAATGACGCGGCCGTCGCGAACGCCGTGGAGGCGATCGTCGACCGGGCCCGGCACGGCATCAGCATCGCGCTCCCCGCCGGCGGCGACCGGGCCGAGGTCATGCTCTCGGCGCTGCGCCGGCTGAACGGGCCGGACCATGAGCGCATTCCGGTGCGGCTGCTGTGCACGCCGGGTTCGCTCGCCGACCCCGCGATCCGGGCCGCCCTGGAAAGCGGTGTGAATACGCAGGTCAAGGTCGTCGACGCGGTCATGGAGATGCTGATCGTGGACGGCGGCGTGGCGATGGTCCGGTCCTCCGCGGAGCGCGGGGGAGGGGATGTGGTGTCGGTCATCGAGGACACGGCGTCCGTCCGGGCCCTGGATCTGCTGTTCGCCGGTGCGTGGTCGGGCGCGGTGCGCCCCGCGGAGCACCGCTGGATCAGCGAGCGGCTGCGTACCGAGTCCGCCCGGCGCATCCTGGAGCGGCTCTGCAAGGGCTACACCGACGATGTCGCGGCCCGTGAGGTCGACGTCTCGTTGCGCACCTACCGGCGCCATGTCGCGGAGATCATGCGGGCGTTGGGGGCCAATTCCCGGTTCCAGGCGGGGGTGCGGGCGGTCGAGCTGGGTCTGCTGTCGACGGCCGACTGACCCGCCCGGCGGCGCGGTGCGGCGCGGTGCGGGTCGGGCCGCGCCGCTGGGCGGACACGAGCGGGTGTTCCGCCGTTGATACGCGATGAAGAACTCACACGGGGGTGAGTGGTGTGCCATCCGGGATGTCCGAGAGCGCTTCGGGCAGCAGCCGTCGAGAGGTCGACCTCGTTCCGGTCGAGGCCGCCGACGAATTCGAACGGGAGCTGCTGGAAGTCAGCGCGCTCCTGGCGTCCACGGTGGACAGACGCCGCAATCAGCTCCACCGCGACTCCCTGGTGGACGTCATCGACGCCCATGAGGACGCCGTCGAGACGGCGGCGCGGCTGGTCACCCATGCCACTACGCGCGTCGATGTGGTGCTCGCCGCGGAGCCCGCGTACTCCGAGGCGGTCCATGAGGCCCTGACCGGGCTGCTGTCCGGTGCGGCGCGGAAGACCTCCCGGGTGCGGCTGCTGTGCACGCCCTCGACGCTCGACTGGCGGTTCGTCTCGGCGCATGCCGCCGAACCGCGGGTACGGACCCGGGTGGCCCGGATCCCCGCGCTGGTGGCCGTGATCGCCGACAACGAGCACGCGCTGGTGTGCGCCGCGTCGGTGGCCGGCCGCCGGGCCTCGGTGGTCCGCGCCCCCGGTGTCATCCAGCCGCTGGTCGCGCTCTTCGACGGGGTGTGGCGCAACGCGGTCGAGGTCTCCGACCGCATCGAATTCGGCGACAAGACGCGGGCGGATATCGCACAGCAGATACTCGAGCGGTTACGGGCCGGGGTGACCGATGAGGTCGCGGCCCGGGAACTCGCCATGTCCGTACGCACTTACCGCAGATATGTCGCGGAGATCATGGCGTTACTCGGGGCGAATTCACGATTTCAGGCCGGGGTGCGCGCCGCGGAACTCGGTCTGCTCATCTCGCAATCCCCCGGCGAGCGACGGTGATACGCCATCGCATTTTTTTCAGTTGCCCACGGCAGCTTCATGACGGGCCGTTGCCCGGTGCGTCGGGGCACGGCTAGAACTGGCCGCAAGGAATGCGGGCGGGTCACCAGGGCGACGGGGGATCGGCCGACGATGACGAGGAGGTGCGTGGAGAAGATGGCCGTCGGCATCGACAGCAAGTGGTTCCGCAGATACGGGGCCGAGGCGGCGCCGCGCAGGCGGCTGGTCTGCCTGCCGCACGCGGGGGGTTCCGCCGGGTTCTTCCACGGCTGGGGGACCGCCTTCGACTACGGCGTGGAAGTGCTCGCCACGCGCTATCCGGGCCGCCAGGAGCGGCTCGTCGAACCGGGCATCGACCGCATCGAGGATCTCGCGGACGAGGTCACCGCGGCCCTGCTGCCCTTCGCGGACGTGCCGTTGACCCTCTTCGGCCACAGCATGGGCGCGTCCGTGGGGTACGAGGTCGCGCTGCGGCTGGAGAGCCGGTACGGCATCCGCCTCCAGGCGCTCTTCGTCTCCAGCCGGAAGGCCCCGCACAAGCTGACGCCCCGGACCACCTACCTGGACGGCGACGAGGCGCTGCTGGAGGAGGTGCGGGGGCTCGGCGGCACCGACGGCGCGCTGCTGGACGACCCGGATCTGCGCGAGGTGGTGCTGCCCGCGCTCCGGGCGGACTTCAAGGCGGTCGGGACGTACGGCCCCCGTAGCGCGGCGCCGGTCAGTTGCCCGGTGGTGGCCCATGTCGGGGACGGCGACCCGCATATCACCGCGGAGGACATGGCCGCCTGGGGCGAGGTGGCACCGGCCGGTTTCGAACTGCGGGTGCTGCCGGGGCACCACTTCTACCTGGTGGAGCAGCGCGACGCCGTCGTCCGCGCGCTCGCCGGGCATCTGGGCTGAGCTCATGGCCCACTCGACGATGACCTCACCGCCGCTGATGAGCGGAGTGGGCGTACTCGACAAGGCGTCGCTGCTGCTGGGCGTGTTGGAGGGCGGTCCGGCCACACTGGCCCGGCTGGTCTCCGACACCGGTCTGAAACGGCCCACCGCGCACCGGCTGGTGCTGGCCCTGGAGCGGCTGGGACTGGTCGCCCGCGACGGGCACGGGCACTACGCGCTGGGCCCCCGGCTGGGCGACATGGTCGTCGAGGCCCGCCAGGACCGGCTGAAGGCCCAGGCGGGCCCGGTGCTGGCGCAGGTGAGCGCCCGGACCGGGGCGAGCGCCCGGCTCCACCGGCGCCGCGGCCGGATGCGGATCTGTGTGGCCGCCGCCGAGGCGCTGGGCGGTGAGCCGATGCCGGTGGGCACCGCGTTTCCCATGAAGTCCGGGGCGGTGGCCCAGGTGCTGCTCGCCTGGGAGGAGCCGGAGGTGCTGTACGAGGCGCTGCGCGGGGCCCGGTTCACCGCGGCCATGCTCTCCGGCGTACGGCGGCGGGGCTGGGCGCAGAGCGTCGGGGGCTGGGAGCCGGACACGGCGACCGTATCGGCGCCGGTGCGCTCCCCGGACGGCCGGGTGATCGCGGCGCTGTCGCTCTCCGGGCCGATCAGCCGGGTGGGCCGCGATCCGGGGCATCAGCTCGGCTGTGAGGCGATCGACGCGGCGGTGCGGATCGCCGAGTTGTCAGGTTGCTGACGCCTCGCGGACGGCGGGGCGGGGTGGGACGAGGGCGGGGGTGGTCGGGCCGAAGCCCGCCAAGGACACCAAGGAGAAGTACGACAAGGCCCCGCTGGCCTCGGGCCCGTACAAGGTCCGGAACTTCAACGACACCGAGGCCGTGGGGAGGCAGCAGTGCGGCAGGTGGAGTTCGGGATCCTCGGACCGGTGGAGGTGCGCGTGGACGGGCGGCTATTGCCCGTCGACGGCGCCA
>NZ_JAHLEM010000642.1 GCF_018883605.1 Streptomyces niphimycinicus
CCCGTACAAGGTCCGGAACTTCAACGACACCGAGGCCGTGGGGAGGCAGCAGTGCGGCAGGTGGAGTTCGGGATCCTCGGACCGGTGGAGGTGCGCGTGGACGGGCGGCTATTGCCCGTCGACGGCGCCAAACAGCGGACCGTGCTGGCCGCCCTGCTGCTCTCCGGCGGCCGGGTGGTCTCGGACGACCGGCTCAGCGAGCTGCTGTGGGGCCGCAATCCGCCGGTCACGATGACCGCGCAGCTCTACACCCATATCTCGCGGCTGCGCAAACGCTGCGCCCCCTGGCTCCACTTGGCCCGCCGGGGGCCGGGATACGCCATGGACCACAGCGGGGCCCGGTTCGACTGGGAGGAGTTCCAGCGCCTGGCCGAGCGGGGGCGCGGGGAACTCGCCGACGGCCGGTACGCGGAGGCCGCCGAGCGGCTGCACACCGCCCTGGCGCTGTGGCGGGGGCCCGCCCTGTCGGATGTGACCGGTTTTCTGGAGGAGACGGAGCTGCCGCGGCTGGAGGAGGCCCGGATCAGCGCGGTGGAGCACCGTATCGAGGCGGAGCTGGCGCTGGGCCGGCACGCCCGGTCCGTACCCGAACTGACCCGGCTGGTGGCCGAGCATCCGCTCCGGGAGGCGCTGCGCGGCCAGTTGATGACCGCCCTGTACCGGTGTGACCGGCGGGCGGACGCGCTGGCGGTCTACGAGCGCGGACGGCGGGTGCTGCGCGACGAACTCGGGATGGACCCCGGCGCGGGGCTGCGCCGGGTCCACCACGGGGTGCTGCGCGGCGAGCTGCCGGGCCCCGCCGCCCCGGAGCCGGTCCGGGTGCGGCTGCACAAGGCGGGGCGGGCGGGCGTCCCCGGACCCGAGTCGATGGCCGGGGACATCTGGGCCGGTCTGGTGCCCGCCATGCTGCCGACCGACATCGGCGATCTGAGCGGGCGCGCCGAGCAGCTCGCGGCCGTATCGGACGCGCTGCGGGCCCCCGGGCGCGGCGGGGCGACGGTGCTGACCGGCGCTCCGGGCACGGGCACCTCGGCGCTGGCGGTGCATGCCGCGCACCGGTGCCGTGAGGACTTCCCGCACGGGCAGCTCTACGCCGATCTGCGGGAGGAGGACGGCGGGCCCAAGGACCCGCTGGACGTACTCGGCTGGTTCCTGCGGGCGCTCGGCGCGGGCCATCACGATCTGCCCGTCGCCCTGGACGAACGGGCGCAGCTCTACCGCAGCCGGCTGGACGGCCGCCGGGCGCTGGTGGTGCTGGACAACGCGGTCGAGGACCGGCAGGTGCGCCCGCTGCTGGTGAACGGCGACGGCTGCCGCACCCTGATCACCGGCCACTCCTCGCTCACCTCGGTGGAGGGGGTGCGGCTGGTGCGGCTGGATCCGCTGGACGCCAGGGAGGGGCGGCTGCTGCTGGCGGCGCTCGCGGGGCCGGGGAGGGTGGCGGCGGAGCCGGAGGCGGCCGACCGGATCGTGGCGCGGTGCGACGGGCTTCCGCTGGCGCTGCGGATCTGCGCGGCGCGGCTGGCGGCGTATCCGCAGTGGCGGCTGGCGCATCTGGCGGACCGGCTGGCCGCCGCGGACCGGCGGCTGGGCGAGCTGTCCCTGGGCAGCCTCGATGTGCGGGCGACGCTGAGCCGCTGTCACGCCCGGCTGGCGCCGACGGCCCGGTACGCGTTCCGGGTGCTGGCGCACCGGGCGGAGGGCTCCGCGTTCACGGCGCGTCAGGCGGCCGTGGAGCTGCGGTGGCCGGAGGGGCGGACCGAGGACGTGCTGGAGTCGATCTCGGAGGTCCGCCTGCTGGACATCATCGCCGACGGGGATCAACTGCGGTACCGCTACCGCCCGTTGGTGCGGCTGTTCGCCCGTGAGCAGCGGGGCCGGGGCCCGGGGCCGCGGCCACCGGCGGACGGCACGGGCTGATCCGGCCGGGCCTCGGGGGCTTACGCGGGCCGGGCCCAGGGCGGCCCTGGTGGTCGCCGG
>NZ_JAHLEM010000643.1 GCF_018883605.1 Streptomyces niphimycinicus
CTCCAGGACCTACTACGACAAGAAGATCGCCCAGGGCAAGCACCACACCCAAGCCCTCCTCTGCCTCGCCAGACGCCGAGCCGACGTCCTCTTCGCGATGCTTCGCGACGGCACCTTCTACGACCCGCAACCTGCCCCCACAGCTTGACGAAACCCATAGGGGCACCCCCCCGCCTGCCCCCTGCCCGTGTCACGTATGAGGAGACGCCATGACCGTCGTCGACACCACACCAGCGACCCTGCGCGAGGCCCCCATCCCGCCGGACGGAATGTACGAGGGCCCGCGCATCCTGCGGCGAGTGCCCGAGGGGTGGGAGGAGCGTCCGTACGACCGGTTCGAGGTCGTGCCCCTCGGACGGGTCATCGGGGCCGAGATCCGCGGACTGGACCTGTCCCGGCCGCTGGAGCCCGCGCTGCGCGAGGAGCTGAACCGAGCCCTGCTGGAGTGGAAGGTGCTCTTCTTCCGCGGTCAGCACCTCACCCCGGAGCGGCAGCGCGGATTCGCCCGCCACTGGGGCGAGTTGGAGACCAATCCGCTGCTGGCCACCGGTACCAGCGAGGATGTCGTCCGCTTCGACAAGGGTTCCGGCGCCACGCCGACGTTCGAGAACATCTGGCACACCGACGTCACCTTCCGCACCCGGCCCGCGCTCGGCGCCGTGCTCCAGTTGCGCGAGGTGCCGCCGGTGGGCGGGGACACCCTGTGGGCGGACATGGCGGCGGCGTACGACAACCTCCCGGCGGAGGTGAAGGACCGTATCGACGGCGCCACCGCCGTCCACGACTTCATCCCCGGCTTCGCCCGCTTCTACGGGCCCGAGCGGCTGGCCCCGTTCCAGGAGATGTTCCCGCCGGTGGAGCACCCGGTGGTGCGCACCCATCCCGAGACCGGCCGGCGGATGCTGTTCGTCAACACCTCCTTCACCACCCGGATCACCGGGATGGAGCGGGCGGAGAGCGACCGGCTGCTGAGCTTTCTGTGCCGGCAGGCGCATGTCCCGGAGTACCAGGTGCGTTTCCACTGGCAGGCGGGCGATATCGCGTTCTGGGACAACCGCGCCACGCAGCACTACGCGGTCAACGACTACGCACCGCATCGCAGGGTCGCCGAACGCGTCGCCATCGAGGGCGATCAGCCGTTCTGACCCTGTCCGACCCGACCGGCCGTTCCGAGCACGGCCGACGCGACCGCCGTTGTGACCGCGGCCGGCCCACGGTGGCCCCTGGTCCGGCGATTTTCGGTCATCCGCGCAGCCCGTACCCGGCGCGGATTCGCTCCGGGCGGATGGAACGATGCACCGCAGGGGCCACATCGGAGGTATAACCGTTGCGGAGTGGTCAGTTGGCGAGCCGAGGGGAGGCGACGGGTGCGATACCGGGTCCTGGGGGCGCTTGAGCTGCGCGACGGCGACGGGTGGACTTCCCTGGGGCCGGCCAAGTGGCGGACGCTGCTCGCGGTGCTGCTGTGCCACGCCAACCAGACCGTCTCCACCGAGCGGCTCCTGGAGGAGCTCTGGGGCGAGGACCGGGCGCCCCAGAGCGCCACCAAACTGCTCCAGACCTATGTCTCCCGGCTCCGCCAGACCATGGGCGACGAGGCCGGGCAGACCCTGATCACCGAGAAGCAGGGCTACAAGGCGCAGGGCTACCGACTGGCGGTGGAGGCCACCGAGTTCGACGCCCACCGGTTCGAGCAGTTGGTCGAGGAGGGGCGGCGAAGCCTCGACCGGGAGGCGCCCGAGACCGCGGCGGAGCGGCTCCGCGAGGCGCTGGCGATGTGGCGCGGCGCCCCGTTCGCCGATGTGCCCCCGACCCCGGCGGTGGCGGCGGAGGCCACCCGGCTCGAGGAGTGCCGGCTACAGGCCGTGGACGCCCGGATCGACGCCGACCTGCGGTGCGGGCGGCATACGGCCGTCCTGGGCGAGCTGGAGGCGCTGACCGCCGAGCATCCGTTCCGGGAGGAGCTGCGCGGCCGGCTCATGCTGGCCCTGTACCGGTCCGGCCGGCAGGCCGACGCCCTGGCCATCTACCGCGATCTGCACCGGCTGCTGAGCGAGGAGCTGGGGGTCGAGCCGACCCCGCCGCTGCGCGGCCTCCATGCGCGGATCCTGAACGCCGATGCCTCCCTGACGGCGCCGCCCGCCCCCGAGGCGGACCGCCCGGCGCCCGCCGCTCCCAGCAAAGCCCCCCGGGGCCCCCGCCAACTTCCGCCCGCCAGCCTCACGTTCACCGGCCGTCATGGCGAGGTCGCGGTGATCCAGGCGCTGATGGACGCGGCCGGGGACCCGGAGGCGGGCGAGGGCGGGCGGTCCGTGATGCTCGCGGCCATCGACGGCACCGGCGGGGTCGGCAAGTCGGCCCTGGCCATTCACGCCGCGCACCAGCTCGCCGACCGCTTCCCCGACGGCCAGCTCTATGTGGATCTGTACGGGGCGACCGCCGGGCAGTCGGCCCTGGACCCCGGCGAGGTGCTCGGCCGGTTCCTGCGCGCCCTCGGCGTGGACGGCTCGAGCGTGCCGAGCGACACCGACGAGGCGTCCGCGCAGTTCCGTTCGCTGGCGGCGGGCCGGCGGCTGCTGGTGATCCTCGACAACGCCGCGAGTGTGGACCAGGTGCGGCCGCTGATCCCCGCGGGGTCCGGCTGCGCCGCGCTGGTCACCAGCCGCGAGATGCTGACCACCCTGGAGGGCGCCACCCATCTGCATCTGGATGTGCTGCCCCAGGACCAGGCGGTGGCGCTGCTGGAGCGGGTCGTCGGCGCGGAGCGGGTGCGGGCCGAGCCCGCGGAGGCGGAGGAGATCACCCGGCTGTGCGGCGGGCTGCCGCTGGCGCTGCGGATCGCCGGCGCCCGGCTGGCCGCCCGCCCCGCGTGGCCGCTGCGCACCCTGGTGACCAAGCTGACCGACGCCCGCGGCCGGCTGGACGAGCTGCGGTTCGGCGATCTGGCCGTCCGTATCAGTTTCCAGGTGAGCTACGAGGCGTTCCGGCTCGGCCGACGCTCCGACGACCTGGACGCGGTCCGCGCGTTCCGGCTGCTCAGCGTGGTGCACGGGCACGATGTGAGCCTGCCGGTGGCGGCCGCGCTGCTGGACCTGCCCGCCGACCGCACCGAGAACGCGCTGGAGCGGCTGGTCGACGCCCAGCTCCTGGAGGGCCAGGACTCCGTCCGCTACCACATGCACGATCTGCTGCGGCTGTTCGCGTCGGAGCAGGCGGAGCAGGAGGAGTCCGAGGCGGAACGGTCGGCCGCGCTGGAGCGGGCGCTGTCCTGCTATGCGGCCACCGCCCAGCAGGCGGTCATCCTGCTCGACCCGCTCCGCCCCTGGCCCCGGCATCCCGGCGAGGGCCCGGCGGTCCCGCTGATGGGCCAGGACGAGGCCGAGAGCTGGCTGAAGGCCGAGCTGCCCAATCTGCTGGCCGCCGTCGCCCACGCGGCCGAGCCCGCCCAGCCCGAGGCGATCGCCCGCCTCGGGCTGCGGCTGGCGCGGGCGCTCCAGTGGTTCCTCTTTCCCCGGGCCCACGCCCAGGATCTGGAGTCGGTCAACGGGCTGGCCATCGAGACCGCCCGCCGCCTGGGCGACCCGGCGAGCGAGGCATGGGCGCTGGACGGCCTCTCCGCGGCGTACTGGTTGCAGCACAGCTATGACGAGGTGCGCACCGCGCTGGAGTCGGCGCTGGAGATCTGGCGCGAACTGGGCCACCGGGAGGGCGAGTTGCGCTCCGCCTGTAATCTCGCGGACGCGCTGTGCGAACTGGGCCTGTTCGAGGAGGCCATCACGGTGCAGGAGCGGCAACTGGCCCTCGCCCGGGAGGCCGGGGATCTGCCGGCCGAGGTGATCGGTTTGGGCAATCTCGGCCGGGCCCACCGGGGCATGGGCCGTCCCGAGGACGCCCTGACCTGTTTCAAGGAGAGCCTGGAGTACGCCCGCCGCACGGGCAACATCCACCATGAGGGCTTCGCCCTCTACGAGATCGGGATCACCTATATGGAACAGGGCAGGTTCGTCGAGGGCCGGGCCCATATGGACCAGGCCCTGCCCGTATGGCAGCGCCCCGGGACCTACGAGAGCTGGCGCGGGCACACCTGGAGCGGGCTCTTCCCCGCCTGTATGACCCTACAGATCGGCCCCGGCCCGCACTGAGCGGATCAGCCCCGGCCTGTACTGAGCGAATCAGCCCCGGCCCGCACTGAGGCGGGATCCGGGGCGGACGTCATACACCGGGGGCGGGGTTACGGCTTGCGGGCCACCCCGCCGTAGGCCCACACCCGGCTCGGGTCGGACTCGGCGCCGATGCCCGGGCGCCAGGAGGGCAGTTGCACCAGGCCCGGGGCGAGCAGGTCGAGGCCGGTGAAGAACTCCATGATCCCGGCACGGTCGCGGGCGACCAGACTGACCGGGTCCCCGAAGCTGATGACCTCCCATTCCCGGTCGGTGTCGATGGTGAAGTCACCGGTGGCATGGGAGAGGACCAGACAGCTCCCCGGCGCGGCCCAGTCCATGAGCCGGCGCACGATGCCGACGGGGTCCTCCAGGTCCTCGATGTAGTCGAGGACGAGCGTCAGCAGGATCGCGACCGGCTGCGCGGGGTCCAGCAGCCGCCGCAGCTCCTCATGGCCGAGGAGATCGTCGGGCGAGCGGACATCGGCCCTGACCATGGTGGTGCCGGAGACGGAGAGACGGGCCTGGCCGTGGCTGGCCACAATGGGGTCGTTGTCGGCGTAGACCACTCGGGCCCGGGGATTCACGGCCTGGGCGATCTCATGCACATTCGGGTTCGCCGGCAATCCCGCGCCGATATCCAGGAATTGGCTGATTCCACTGGCGGCGAGATGACGGACGGCACGGTGCAGGAATCTCCGATTGGAGAGCGCGGTGTCGCGGACTTCCGGTGCGACTCCGAGAAATCGCTGGGCCTGCTCGTAATCGGCGAGGTAATTGTCCTTACCGCCGACCAGAAAGTTGTAGACCCTGGCCGGATTCGCCTGGCTGACCGCGAGACGGCCGTGGTCGGCCGGGCGCCACGCCCTTGTCCTGAGGAGCCCTATCCCGGGTCCGCTGCTCTTCATCGTGATTCCCTTACCCATAGCACTGCCTCGCCTCACCGCGGACGGTTTTGGCTCACTGCGGATGCGGAGCCGCGCCCGGACGCCAGGTGACCGTCTTGCTGGGCCCCGGTTCGGCCCAGGCGACCGGATCTCGCGCCCATAGGTGGAAGGGCAGTCCGACATCGGCGGACACCCGGCTGAGCTGCCCCCAGGAGTACGCGCCGGAGTGCGTCGCGGTGGCCTGGAGCGCCGCTTCCAGACAGGTGCGAGCGGTGTGTTCGGCCCGGCAGGTGCCGCTCGGGCCGGACCCCTCCACCCCGCCGCAGAGCTGGAAGGTGCTCCAGGCGTAGAGGGGTTCGTCCTCGGTGCGAGGCTGATGCTGCTGGTCGACGTTCACAGGCCCTCTCCAGACGCGTCCCTACCGGGCGGCTGTAGCGATGCGCCCAGCATGGAAGAGGGCGGACCAGCGGCGGTATACCGGCGGTAAAGCGACGGCCGCGGCGGCTCGACCGGGTCCGCCCCGGTCGAGATCCCCGCCGCGGCCGCATCGCGTTCCGCATGGGAAAGGCCCTGGTCACACGCGATGTGGCAGCAAGGCGTGTGACCAGGGCCGCCCGGTCACCCGGCGAGCCAGGCCAGCACCTCCCGGTTGATCCGCTCGGGCGCCTCCAGGTGGAGGAAGTGCCCGGTGCCCTCGACCAGTTCCATGCGCGAGCCCGCCGGGAGGTGGTCCTTGGCCCCCTGGACGACATCGGCGCCGATGCAGCCGTCGTCGGTGCCGTGCAGATAGAGGATGGGGGTCTCCCCGGTGGCCGTGATGGCCTCCTGCTCGGCCGCGTACGCCGCCACATGGCGCGACGGGTCGAACAGGGCCCGGTAGTAGCCGATCGCGGCGGCGAGATGGGCGGGGTCGCGCAGGCTCTCCTTGACGTGCGCGATGTCCTCGGCAGCGTCCTGGTAGCCGGGCGACCAGTCGCGCCACAGGCCGTCGATCAGGGCCATGTCGTGCGCCGCCGCACCGGCCTCGGCCAGCGGCGTCTGGAACAGGAAGATGTAGAAGGAGCGCTTGAACTGGCCGTAGTCATAGTTGAAGAAGTCGGCCAGCACCCCGCCCAGCGGGGGCACCGACATCGTGACCGCGCGCCGCCAGCGCTCGGGGGCGCTGCCGGTGGCGCCGTACGTGGCGATGGCGCCCCAGTCGTGGCCGATGAGCACGGCGTCGCCGTCGCCGCCGAATGCCTCGTGGAGCGCGTTGGCGTCGGCGGCGATGGCGCCCGCCTGGTAGGCGCCGTCGGCCGGTATACCGGAGGGCGCGTAGCCCCTCAGAAAGGGCGCGACGGCGTGGTAGCCCGCGTCCGCGAGCGCGGGAAGCAGATGACGCCAGGAGTGCGCGGTGTCCGGGAAGCCGTGCAAGCAGAGCGCCAATGGGGCGTCGGCCGGACCCGCTTCGAAATACCCGAAATCAAGTCCATTTGCGTTGATGTTCTTCAGCTCTGTCACGCCCGAGGATGCTAATGCACCGTCAGGATGGCGTCCATGTATGGCCGGAACGGGCTGCGCGCCGGGCCGGGGAGGTGGCAGACTGCGCTATACCGTCCGGAAATTCGATGACGCACCTGAAGTGTTTTCGCCGGCCGAGCCCCAGGGAGGCCCGATGACCAGCCCGAGCAGCCCCGTCGCGGACCACCGCGATGCCATGATGCATCGCGGCTTCCTCTATCGCGACGAGGACGAAGTCGTCGACGTCTGCGTCCCCTTCCTCCGCGAGGGGCTGGAGGCGGACGACGCCGTGGCCGTCGTCGCCGCCTCCTCCAACATCGACGCGCTGCGGGACGCGCTCGGGCAGGACGCCAAGGCGGTGCAGTTCGAGGAGGCGCTGAGCTGGTATCAGCACCCGGTCAAGACCATCGCCGCCTACGACTCCTTCGTGAAGGCCGAGAAGCCGCGCCGGGTCCGGGTGATCGCCGAACCGGTGTGGCAGGGCCGCACCCCGCTCGAGGTGGTGGAGTGGGCGCGCTACGAGTCGATCGTCAACGCGGCCTTCGCCCACTCCGGCGCCCGCGCGATCTGCTGTTACGACCGGCGCCTGCTGCACCCCGAGATCCTCGCGTACGCGCGCCAGACCCACCCCGAGATCATCGACGGCCATGGGCCGGAGCGGAGCGACGCCTACACCGACCCCGGCCCGTTCAGCGCCACCTGCGACCGGCGTCCCCTGCCGTCCGCCCCGCGCATAGCCGAGTCGGTGTCGATCGTCTCGACCGATCTGGACGCCGTACGCACCTTCGTCGCCGAGCGGGCCGGCCGGCACGGCATGGGCCATGACGCGCTGCGCAATATGGTCGCGGCCGTGAGCGAGGTGGCCACCACCGCGATCCGGCACGGCGAGGCCCCGGCACGGCTGAGCACCTGGGTCCATGACGGCGATCTGGTCTGCGAGATCTCCGGGCCCGGCCACTGGTACCCGGACGCGCTGTGGGGCTTCACCCCGCCGGCCGGCACCGAGCCCGGATTCGGTCTGTGGGGTGTGCGCATGCTGTGCGACGTCGTACAGATGCAGGCCGACGCGGACGGCACCCTCATCCGGCTGCGCACCCGCATCTGACGCCGCCTCGTCCGCCGACGCACGCCGCCTCGCCCGCCGACGCAGGTCACCTCGCCCGCGGAAGCGCACCGACGGGCCGCCGGGCGCCGGTGCCGGATGCGGCCGGGGCGGTGCGGGGCGACACTGGCGGGGAGTGCAACAGCCGTGATGCGGAGTGTGCGTATGGATGGGCTGCCGTCCGTCTGGGAGAGCACGCGATGAACACGCCCCACAGGCGCCGTGGCGCCCAGGGCACCCCCAGGGTGCGGGACCTCCCCACCCGCATCGACGCCACCGGCACCCGGCGGGAGACGGACGCGCTGGGGACCGTCGAGGTCCCCGCCGACCGCTACTGGGGCGCCCGGACCGAGCGGGCCCTGGTCCACCTCGCGATCGGTGACGACCGCATGCCCAAGGCGGTCTACCACGCCTACGGCTACGTCAAGAAGGCCGCCGCGCTGGTCAACGGCCGGGAGGGGCGGCTGGCGGGGTGGCAGGCCGATCTGATCGCGCATGTGGCCGACGAGGTGATCTCCGGCGCGCTGGACGACCACTTCCCGCTGTATGTGTGGCAGGCCGGCTCCGGCACCCAGACCAATGCGAACGTCAACGAGGTCATCAGCAATCGCGCGATCCAACTGGTCGGCGGCGTCCTCGGCAGCAAGGACCCGGTGCACCCCGACGACCACGTCAATCTGGGCCAGTCCGCCAACGACACCTTCCCCACGGCCATGCACATCGCCGCCGTGCGCATCCTGCACGACCCCCTGCTGCCGCAGGTCAGCCTGCTCCAGGAGGCCATCGCCGCCAAGTCCCGCGCCTGGTACGACGTCGTCAAGACCGGCCGCACCCATCTTCAGGACGCGGTCCCCCTCTCCGTGGGACAGGAGTGGTCCGGCTACGCCGCCCAGCTCTCCGACGCGCTGGAGCGACTGCGCGCCACCCTGCCGGATCTGTACCAGCTCGCCATCGGCGGTACCGCGGTCGGCACCGGGCTGGGCGCCCCCGAGGGGTTCGGCCCTGCGGTGGCCCGGGAGGTCGCCGGTGCCACCGGCCATCCGTTCAAGGTGGCGCCCAACTCCTTCGCGGCCCAGAGCGGTGCGGACACCATGGTGGCCGCCTCGGCCGGGCTGCGGGGCCTCGCCGTCCCCCTGATGAAGATCGCCGACGATCTCCGCTGGCTCGCCTCCGGCCCTCGTTCCGGGCTCGGGGAGCTCACCCTGCCCGCCAATGAGCCCGGCAGCTCCAGCATGCCCGGCAAGGTCAACCCGACCCAGTGCGAGGCCATGATGATGGTGTGCATCCAGGTGCTCTCCGACGACAGCGCCGTCGCACACGCGGGCACCCGGGGCAACTTCCAGCTCAACGCGGCGCGGCCACTGGTCATCAGCGACTTCCTGCATTCCGCCCGCATCCTCGCCGACGCCTGCGAGAAGCTGCGCGAATACTGCGTCGAGGGCATCGAGCTGAACCGCGAGCGGATCGACGAGCATCTCGCCCGCTCGCTGACGCTGGTCACCGCGCTGGCGCCGAAGATCGGCCACGACAAGGCCGGCGAGATCGCCCACAAGGCCGCCGCCGAGGGGACGACCCTGCGCGAGGCGGCCATCGCCAGCGGCCACATCAGCGCCGAGGATTTCGACCGCATCGTGGACCCCCGGAAGATGGCCCGCCTCCGGGACGGCTGACCTCATCGGCGTATCCCGTGCTCGGCCAGCGGCCCCACCTCCAGGCCCGCGGCCCGGCACTCCGCCACCACCACGGGCAGCGCGGCCAGCGTGGCGCGCCAGCAGCCGGTGGCCGCCGCGCGGTCGGTGTCATGCAGCAGAACGGTGGCGCCGCCGCACAGATCGCGCCGTACGGCGGCGGACACCGACCGCGCGGTGGCGTCCGCGGACCAGTCGCGCCCCCAGGCCGACCAGAGGACGGGGGTGAGCCCGGCCCGTGCCGCCGCCAGCCAGCGGCCGCCGGTGAGGATGCCGTACGGCGGCCGGTACCACAGCGGTACCTCGCCGGTGGCCAGCCGTATCGCACGCGCGGCACGGGCGACCTCCGTGACATCCCGGGACACCGTGGGCAGCCAGGGGCGGCTGTGGGTCCAGCCGTGGACAGCCAGCTCGTGACCCCGGCGGACGATTTCCAGGGTGGTGTGCGGGAAGCGTGTCACCCCGTCCCCCAGGACGAAGAAGGTGGCCCGGACGCCCAGCTCGTCCAGCACCCGGAGAAAGCGCGGTGTGGTACGCGGATCGGGTCCGTCGTCGAAGGTGAGGGCCACATGGTCGCGGCGTCCGCGGCCCGCCAGGGCGGGGAAGAGGGCGCGCCGGGGCCCGGCCAGCCAGGTGCCGGCCGGGGCGATATGCGCCGCCGCCGCCAGCAGCGCCGCATTGCGCACCAGGACACCGGAGCGGTGGCGCGCGCTCATGGTGTTCCCTCACCGCCGTCCGGACTCCTCCGCCGTCCGCGGAGGGGCCCGGCCTGCCGCGACGGCTCGGGGACGACCTGGTCCCAGCCGCCGCACATGGCGGGCGAGCGGGTCAGTCCCACGATGCCGGCCGCCATCAGCAGGATGCCGGCCACCTCGGGCACGATGCGCAGCCCCAGGTCGACGCGCTCACCGAACAGCACCCAGCCCAGCGCGATGCTGACCAGGGCGTCGCCGAGGGTGAGCGCGGGCTGCGAGGCGGCCAGGGTGCCCGCGCGCAGGGTGCTCTGCAACAGCAGAAAGCTCAGCAGCCCTACGACGCACACCGCGTACAGCGGCCAGTCGGTGAACACCGCCGCCACCCCACCGGCGAACCGCCCGGTCAACTCCTTGATCAGCGCCGCCGTACAGGCGAAACAGGTGGCGGTGGCGCATCCGAGGGCGACGGCGCGGGCGGGCCCGCGCAGCGCATGGGCCACCGCGATCAGGATGCCCACGGCGATGGCCACCACCACGCCCACGGGCAGCCACTCACCGTTCTTCGCCCTGGTCGCGCCATGTGAGGGATCGGCCGCCGCCAGGAAGAGCGCGAGCCCGGCGGCGAGCATCACGAACGACAGCCAGGTCCGGCCGTCCGGGCGGTGGTGGAAGACCAGACTGCCGACCACCAGGGTGAACAGCAGCTCGCTGACCAGCAGCGGCTGGACCACGGAGAGTCGCCCGACCGCCAGCGCGCCCACCTGCGCCGCCGCCGACACCACCATCGCGGCGAGCCCCGCCAGCCAGTACGGGCGGCGCAGCAGACGCACCAGCCGCAGCGGGTTCCGCTTCGGGCCCGGGGCGCTCCGCTCCTCCCGGACCTGGTCCATCGCGGCCCGCCGCTGAAGTACCGAGGCCGTGCCGTTGCCCAGGGCGGACAGCAGGGCCAGCAGCACCGTCAGGACGCTCACCGGGGGTCACCCGAAGCGTGCGGCCAACCGGTGGTACAGCCGGGGGGCCACGGCGCGGGCCACCGCGGGCAGCCGCATCCAGGCCGGTACGTACACCTCGTCCCGCCCGCGCTCCACGGCCTCCCAGACCGCGTCGGCGACCCGCTCGGGCGGCAGCGGACGGGGCAGCCGGCGGGCGTACGGGGCGCCGCGCCGGGCGAAGAACGGGGTGTCCACCACACCGGGGACCACATGGGTGACCCGCACCCCGGCCCGGCTCAGCTCGTAGCGCAGGGCGTCGGCGAACACGCCGAGCGCCGCCTTGGCCGCGGAGTACACCGCCTCGCCACGCACCCCGACGGTTCCGGCCACCGAGCCGATCAGCACGATGTGTCCCCGCCGCTCGGCCTCCATCCGGGGGACGACCATGCGCACCAGGCGCATCGCGGCGAGCAGATCGACGCGGACCACCTGGTCGATGGCGGCGGGCGGCATGGTGGCGAAGGGGCCGGCCCAGCCCACGCCCGCCCCCGCGATCAGCAGATCCACCCGTCCGGCGGCACGGAGAGCGTCCTGGACGAGCACCTCCGGGCCCCTGGGCGCGGCCAGGTCGACGGGGAAGGCGAGGGCCGATGTCCTGGCGGCCACGTGGTCGAGCCGTTCCCGGTGGCGGCCGCTGACCAGCAGCCGCCAGCCGCCCTCGGCCGCGATCCGGTCGGCGATGGCGGCACCGATGCCCGAGGAGGCGCCGGTCACCAGCGCGACCCTGGTCCCGGTGGTGTCGGCGTACCCGGTGTCCCGCACGTGGCCGCGATCGAGCGGTGCGTCCGGGAGGGGGCGGATCATGGCATCTCCCTGTCTCGCCGCCGACCGGCCGCTGGCCCTGGGTCACCGGCCGTCGAGCGCGCGGTTTGACGGCGTGCGGAGCGGATACCTCCAGTGAGCCATGAGGAGCCGCGCCTCGCACCATCGGAGGTGGTCATGCACCAGCCGTCGGCACGTTTTCTCGTCGTGAGCGCCGGGATGGGGGCCGGACACGACGCGGTCGCCGCCGAGCTGGTGCGCAGGCTGGAGAGGCTGGGCCAGGGAGCCGGCCGGGTGGATGTGCTGGAGTTGCTGCCGCACCGGATCGGGGCGGGGCTGCGTTCGTTCTATCGGACGACCATCCGTCGTGCCCCGGTGCTGTACGAGGGCATCTACCGGGCGTTCTTCCGCCCCGGCAGGGGCCCTAGGCCGGGCAGCGCCCCGCTGGCCGCGCTCGCCGAGGACCGACTGCTGGCCCTGGTGGAGCGGGAGCGGCCGGACGTGGTCGTCCCGGTGTTCCATCTGGCCGCGCAACTGACGGGGAGGCTTCGGGCGCGCGGGGCCCTGGGGGTGCCCAGCGCGGTCGTGGTGACCGATTTCGCGGTGCACCGCCAGTGGCTGCACCCGGGCAACGATCTGCATCTGTGTGTCACCCCGGAGGCCGCGGACACGGTGCGCCGGGCGCTGGGCCGTCCATCGGTGGCCACCGGACCGGTGGTGGCGCCGCGCTTCTTCGCCCCGGCGCCGGGGGCGGCGCGGTGGCGGCGGCACCTGTGCGCGCTCGCGCCCG
>NZ_JAHLEM010000644.1 GCF_018883605.1 Streptomyces niphimycinicus
CGCGGCGCGCCGGCGGCGGGCCAGGACGACGGCTCCGCCGCCCGCGGCGAGCAGCAGTGCGGCACCGCCCACCAGATACGGCGTGGCCGAGCTGCCACCGGTCTCGGCCAGGTGCTCCGGCTTCGGCTCGGGCGTGGTCTGCGGGGCCACGCTCGGGCTGGGCTGGACCGCCGCGGCGACGGGCGCCTCGCAGGTCGCCCGGGCGAGGGTGACCTGACCCTCGACCTCGGAGACGTTGAGCTTGAGCGGGTTCACCGAGACCTTCAGGTTGAGGGCCGTGGCCGCCGCCGTGCGCGAGGTGGTGGCCGTCCGTGACAGATCGAGCCGGACCTGGCCGAGCGCCGGCACATCCACCGTGGTGGTGCCGCTCGTGGCCAGGGTGACCTTCCTGCCGAGCACGCTGACGCTGCCGAGCAGGTTGGACTGGGCGGTCGGCCGCTTCCCGGCGGCGCACACCGCCTTCGAGGTCACCTGCTCGACCGAGATCAGCGGCACCCCGGCCAGACCGGGCACATGGACCTTGGCGTTGACGAGGTTGGAGTACCCCTCGGAGCGCTGCTTGTCCGTGGCGGCCCGGGCGGTGGCCACATCAGCCCGCAGCACACTGAACGGCCGGCCCCCGTCCACGCCGTCCAGGGTCGCGGTGAGCGCTGTCTTGCTGGCCGTCGCGGGTGCGTGCACCTCGTTGAGCACGACCGAGAGCGGAGCCGTGACGGTCTTGTTGAGCAGGGAGACATCGAGATCGGTGCGGAGCACGACCGCACCCGCCTTACCGGTGGTCGCACCGGTGTCGGCCTGCGCGGTCGCCGCGGGCAGCAGGCCCAGGACGGAGACCGCGGCAGCGGCAGTGGCGGCCGCCAGACGGCGGGTGGGCATGCCGAAAGAGGTGTTACTTGAACAGGACACGTGAGTTGACCCCCACAGGAGACATGGAGCCGCCGGCGCCTGCCGCGGGGGACTCCACGGGCGCCGACGGCCTCGACCACGCCATATTTGCGCACTGAGGGTAAACAGGCAGACACATGATGTCCGTTCATCCCAATGGGTGTGGTTCGCCGCCGCGTTCGAGCCACGTTCCCATCAGGAGCCCCCTCAGGACCCCCTGCCCCATACGTCCCCGCGCCCGGTCGGCCCGTCCCCGCACCCGCTCGGCCCGTCCCCGCACCCGCTCGGCCCGTCCCCGCACCCGCTCGGCCCGTCCCCGCGCCCCGTCAGCCGACCACGCGGCCTCGCAGCACCACCCGCCGCGGCGTCGTCAGCACCCGCACATCGGCGCGCGGATCCGC
>NZ_JAHLEM010000645.1 GCF_018883605.1 Streptomyces niphimycinicus
GCCCCGTCAGCCGACCACGCGGCCTCGCAGCACCACCCGCCGCGGCGTCGTCAGCACCCGCACATCGGCGCGCGGATCCGCGTCGTAGACGACGAGATCGGCGGAGGCCCCCTCGGTGAGCCCCGGCCGTCCGAGCCAGGTCCGCGCCCCCCAGGTCGCCGCCGAGAGCGCGTCCCGCGCCGGGATGCCCGCCTTCACCAGCTCGGCCACCTCCTGCCCGACCAGCCCATGGGCCAGGCCGCCGCCCGCGTCGGTGCCGGTGTAGATCGGGATGCCCGCGTCGTAGGCCGCCCGCACCGTCTCGTACCGGCGCGCGTGCAGCCGCCGCATATGGTCGGCCCAGCGGGGGAACCTCACCTCGCCGCCCAGCGCCAGCCGGGGAAAAGTGGCGATGTTGACCAGGGTCGGGACGATCGCCACGCCCCGCTCGGCGAACAGCGGGATGGTCTCCTCGGTGAGCCCGGTGGCGTGCTCGATGCAGTCGATCCCCGCCTCGACCAGCGGTGCGAGGCTCTCCTCGGCGAAACAGTGCGCCGTGACCCGCGCGCCCAGCCGGTGCGCCTCCGCGATGGCCTCCTCGACCGCGCCACGCGGCCAGCAGGCACCCAGGTCGCCGGTCTCCCGGTCGATCCAGTCGCCGACCAGCTTGACCCAGCCGTCGCCGCGCCGCGCCTCCGCGGCCACATAGGCGACCAGGTCCTCCGGCTCGATCTCATGCGCGTAGTTGCGGATGTAGCGCTTGGTGCGGGCGATATGGCGGCCTGCCCGGATGATGCGGGGCAGATCCTCGCGGTCGTCGATCCAGCGGGTGTCGGCCGGTGATCCGGCGTCCCGCAGCAGCAGCGCCCCGGCGTCGCGGTCGGTCAGCGCCTGTTTCTCGCTCGTCGAATCGTCCACCGCCCCATGGGCGTCGAGTCCGACATGGCAGTGGGCGTCGACGAGGCCGGGCAGCACCCAGCCCTCGACCAGCCGGACGTCCCTGGCCCCGGCCGGCCGCTCGAACGTGATCCTGCCGTCGACCACCCATAGCTCGTCCCGGACGTCCCCGGCCGCGTCGCCGGTGTCCGGTCCGACCAGGACCCGGCCCTTGATGTGGAGCACCGCGCTATCCCTCATACAACGCACTGTACGAGACCGGGACAGGGCGTTGACCGGCCAATTCCCAGGAGCTGGAACGACGCCACTCGAACAACATGCGCAGCGCTGCTACGCTCACGCAACCCACCGGAGAGAGGGGCAGTGAGGAGATCCTCGTGAACGCTCCCGCCGATGACGCGGCCGCCGCGGGCACCGCGCGAGCGCCCCGCGCACCGGAGGACCCCGATGACTTATCGGCCGACGCGTACACCGGCCCACACCCCAACTCGCGGCACCCCACCGACCCACAGGCCGCATTCCGGGACTTCTTCGAGCGGCACCACGCCGAACTGGCCCGCCTCGCCCATCTGTTGCTCGGCAGCTCCGACGGAGCGGACGACCTGGCCGCCGACGCGCTGGTGGCGGTCTGGCACCAGTGGGACCGGGTGCGGGCCGCCGACCACCCCGCCGCGTACGCCCGGGGCGTGGTCGCCAACCTGGCCCGCTCCCGGATCCGCAGCCTGGTGCGCGAGCGGCGGCGGGTGGCGCTCTTCTCCTCGCAGCGCTCCGACCATGTGGACGATCCGGATGTGTCCGCCGTGGTGGATGTGCAGGCCGCGCTGGTCCGGCTGCCGTTCCGCAAGCGGGCATGTGTGGTGCTGCGGCACGCCTTCGGCCTCTCCGAGCGGGAGACGGCCCGTACGCTGGGCATTTCGGTGGGCACGGTCAAGAGCCAGACCTCCCGTGGAATCGCCGAGCTGGAGCGGCTGCTCGGCTCTCCGGACGGCGAGGGCGAGCTGCCCGGGGCGACGGAGGCCGAGCAGACGGTACGAACGCTCCGCTCCGGGAACAAGGGCCACACAGGGCACACAGGGCACACAGGGCACACAGGGCACACAGGCCGCGCAGGACCCGCTCGCCACTCGGGTCATATGGGCCACGCCGGGCATGCGGGAGGGGGCAGTTGATGATCGAGCATCGCGAGCGCCCCGAGGGCCGCGATGTCGTCGCCGAGCTGCGTACGGCCGCCGCCTCCCATGAGCCGGACCGGATCCGGATGCTGACCCGGGTCACGGTGGGCATGGCGGCCGACGACCAGGGCCGGGGCCGGAGTTGGAGCCGGAGCGCGCGGACGAGCCCGCGCCGGACCTGGCCGACCCGGCTGGTGGGCCCGGTCGCCGGGCTGGCCGCGGCGGTCGCGGCGACGGGGATCGCGGTGGTGGCCATGGACGGTGCCGAGCGGCCGCAGACGGTGCGCACCTCGAGCGAGCCTCCCGCGCCTCCGGCCGGTGCGGGCGCGGGCGCGGCTAAGCGGCCCGGGGAGGAGCCGGGCGCCGGGTCGCAGAGCGATGCTGAGCGGCACACGCCGAGCGCCTATCCCACCGCGGCCGGTCCAAACCATCTCGCCGAGCCGACCGTCCGGTCCAGGGGCGCCATCAACGCCCATTCCAATCCGTACTGGGCGCAGAGTGAGATCACGCTCACCATCGGTAGGCCGCTGACCTCGCTGACGGTGGAGCTGCGGGTCGCGGACACCGGGGACGTGGTTTCCACCGGGTCCTGGAGCTCGCTGCCGACCGGCGATATGGCCACCGCCACCCGCGTCGAGGACGGTGTGCTGGTCCACCGCTGGACGCTCCGCAAGGGCGCGACCGTACGCGCGGGCCGGTATGTCTTCGCGGGGCAGTACAACCACGCCGAGGGGGACCGGGACACCGGCCGGGACGCGTACTCGGCCTCGGGCAACGGCGCCTCCGGGGCCTTCGCGGTCCGCGGCGACTTCGCTCGGTTCACTGTGGGGGATTGAATTCATGGCGGCATGGCCAGAAATTCTCCGCGTTTTTCCGCTACTGCTTCCACATTCGTCTGCCCGCCATTGCGATTCCTAAACAAAAAAATTTCCACGGGTTCCTGATCCCGTAATTCAAGACGGTCATCGGCCGGTTACATACATGTGACGGACCACACATGCGATCCGCTTTGCCCGAGTAACTCCCCTACAAATTACCGCCTTTCGGCCAACGGCCGCGCGCACGCGCGCTCCCGCGTGATAACACATCAACCCCCCTCCACGTAACCCCCCACCACGATGCATTTTCTGATTCTGCTGGGTAAATTGAATTTGCATGACCGCCGCACAAGCAGACCTAGTCCGTAGCGAATTGGATTTGCCGGAGGGCCTCACCCTCGACACACCGCGCGTCGAGGATGGAGCCGCGATCTGGCGAATCGCTCGCGACTCCAAAACCCTGGACCTCAACTCCTCCTACAGCTACCTCCTGTGGTGCCGCGACTTCGCCGCCACATCCGTTGTGGCGCGCGACGCCGACGGCGGACCGGTCGGCTTCATCACCGGTTACGTCCGGCCCGAGCGCCCCGAGACCCTCGTCGTCTGGCAGGTCGCCGTCGACCACGCCTGGCGTGGCCGCAAACTGGCCGCCACCCTGCTGGACGGGCTGGTCGCGCGGGTCGCCACGGCGGGCGTCCGCGGCATCGAGACGACGATCACCCCTGACAACACCGCCTCGAACCGGCTGTTCACCTCGTTCGCCGAACGGCACGAAGCGCCGCTCGAGCGCGAGGTGCTCTTCCACGGCGGTCTCTTCCCCGACGGTGGGCACGAGCCCGAGGTGCTCTACCGCATCGGTCCGCTCGGCCCGCTCGGGCCACGCGCGGACCGGACCTGATCTCCCCTGATCACACCCCGATCCTCCCTCCTCACCCCCCTCACCCCCCTCACACCCCTCTCCCAGGAGAACGCTGTGACCATCACCCCGCCCGCCCTGAGCGTCTTCGAGGCCCTGGAGTCGGAGGTGCGCAGCTACTGCCGTGGCTGGCCCGCCGTCTTCGACCGTGCGCAGGGCAGCCACATGTTCGACGAGGACGGCCATACCTACCTCGACTTCTTCGCCGGAGCCGGGTCGCTCAACTACGGCCACAACAACCCGGTACTGAAACGGGCGCTGATCGACTACATCGAGCGTGACGGCGTCACCCATGGCCTGGACATGTCCACCACGGCCAAGCGCGCGTTCCTGGAGTCGTTCCAGAACAACATCCTGCGCCCGCGCGATCTGCCCTACAAGGTCATGTTCCCGGGCCCGACCGGCACCAACGCCGTCGAGGCCGCGCTGAAGCTGGCCCGTAAGGTCAAGGGCCGCGAGTCCATCGTCTCGTTCACCAATGCCTTCCACGGCATGTCGCTGGGCTCGCTGGCCGTGACCGGCAACGCCTTCAAGCGCGCCGGTGCGGGCATCCCGCTGGTCCACGGCACCCCGATGCCGTTCGACAACTACTTCGACGGCACGGTCCCGGACTTCCTGTGGTTCGAGCGGCTGCTGGAGGACCAGGGTTCCGGCCTCAACCAGCCCGCCGCCGTGATCGTCGAGACCGTGCAGGGCGAGGGCGGTATCAACGTGGCCCGGCCCGAGTGGCTGCGCGCCCTGGCCGAGCTGTGCGAGCGCCAGGACATGCTGCTGATCGTCGACGACATCCAGATGGGCTGCGGCCGCACCGGCGCCTTCTTCTCCTTCGAGGAGGCGGGCATCACCCCGGACATCGTGACCGTGTCGAAGTCCATCAGCGGCTACGGCATGCCGATGTCGCTCGCGCTCTTCAAGCCCGAGCTGGACATCTGGGAGCCCGGCGAGCACAACGGCACCTTCCGGGGCAACAACCCCGCCTTCGTCACCGCCGCCGCGACCCTGGACACCTACTGGGCCGACAGCCAGATGGAGAAGCAGACCCTGGCCCGCGGCGAGCAGGTCGAGCAGGCCCTGCGCGCCATCTGCGAGGAGCAGTCCGGCACCCACTTCCGCGGCCGTGGCCTGGTGTGGGGCCTGGAGTTCGAGGACAAGCCGCGCGCCTCGGCCGTCTGCAAGCGCGCCTTCGAGCTGGGGCTGCTGGTGGAGACCTCCGGCCCCGAGAGCGAGGTCGTCAAGCTGCTGCCCGCGCTGACCATCTCCCCCGATGACCTGGACGAGGGGCTGCGGACCCTCGCCCGCGCGGTCCGCGAGACCGCATAACCCTCCCGTACCGCAGAGAAGAGAAAGGCAAGAACTCACCGTGATCGTCCGATCCTTCAAGGACATCGAGGGCACCGAGAGGCATGTGAAGGCCAAGACCGGCACCTGGGAGAGCAAGCGCATCGTGCTCGCCCGTGAAGGCGTCGGCTTCTCGCTGCACGAGACCATCCTCTACGCGGGCACCGAGACCTCGATGTGGTACGCGAACCACATCGAGGCGGTGCTGTGCGTCGAGGGTGAGGCCGAGCTCACCAACGACGAGACCGGTGAGAAGCACTGGATCACGCCCGGCACCATGTATCTGCTGAACGGGCACGAGAAGCACACGATGCGCCCCAAAACGGACTTCCGATGCGTCTGTGTATTCAACCCGCCGATCACGGGACGGGAGGACCATGATGAGAACGGCGTATACCCGCTGATCACCGAGACCGAGGAGGCATGATCCGATGACCGCGGTCACTGACCTGTACCCGACCCGTGGGGCCATGGAGGTCGCCACGCCGCGCGTGGATCCCGTGGTGTGGTCCGACCCCGGCGCCCCCGGGCCGCTGCAACCGTCCGAGCTGAGCGATTTCGATCGCGACGGCTTCCTGGCAATCGACGAGCTGATCACTCCGGACGAGGTCGCGGTCTACCGCGCCGAGCTGGACCGGCTGGTCGCCGACCCGGACGTGCGCGCCGACGAACGCTCGATCATCGAGCCGAAGTCGCAGGACGTACGGTCGGTGTTCGAGGTGCACCGGATCAGCGAGGTGTTCGCGAACCTGGTGCGCGACCCGCGAGTGGTGGGTCGCGCACGGCAGATCCTCGGCTCGGACGTCTACGTCCACCAGAGCCGGATCAACGTCAAACCGGGTTTCGGCGCCTCGGGCTTCTACTGGCACTCGGACTTCGAGACCTGGCACGCCGAGGACGGGCTGCCGAACATGCGGACCGTGTCGGTCTCGATCGCGCTGACCGAGAACTACGACACCAACGGCGGCCTCATGATCATGCCGGGGTCGCACCGTACGTTCCTCGGCTGCTCGGGCGAGACACCGAAGGACAACTACAAGAAGTCGCTCCAGATGCAGGACGCGGGCACCCCGTCCGACGAGGCGCTCACCGGTTTCGCCGACAAGCACGGCATCAAGCTGTTCACCGGCAAGGCCGGTTCGGCGACGTGGTTCGACTGCAACTGCATGCACGGCTCGGGCGACAACATCACGCCCTACTCGCGCAGCAACGTCTTCATCGTGTTCAACAGCGTGGAGAACACCGCGGTGGAGCCGTTCGCGGCACCGGTCCCCCGGCCGGAATTCATCGGGGCAAGGGACTTCACGCCCGTACGGTGATCACCGCCATGCGCTGAGCTGACGTCCGTGATCTGGCTGACGTCCGTGATCTGAGGGAAGCCGGGGTGCCCCGGCTTCCCTCAGATTTTTTCCATCCCCGTTCCGGCCCCGGGAGCAGGTTTTCTCTGTGCCCAGGGAGACCGCCTCAGCGGGACAGCTCCGCCAGCACCCGGTCCACATCGGCCGCCGTGTTGTACAGGTGGAAGGAGGCGCGGAGGTTGCCGGCCCGCGCCGAGACATGCACCTCCGCCTCCGCCAGCCGGGACGCGGCGTCCCCCAGCCCCGGTACGGAGACGATGGCCGAGCCGGGGGCGGCGACGGGCTGGTGGCCGAGCCCGGTGACCCCGGCCCGGAAGCGGTCGGCGAGCGCGCGGTCATGGGCGGCGATGGTCTCGGTGCCCAGCTCCTCGATCAGCCCGAGGGAGTGCCGGGCCGCGACGTAGGAGTACACGCTCGGGCTCTCGTCGAAGCGGCGGGCGGAGTGGGCGAGTTCGGCCACCGGTCCGTAGCAGCTCTCCCAGGGCTTCTCGCCCGCGACCCAGCCCGCGAAGACGGGAGTGAGCTCGCCGAGATCCTCGGGGACGGTCAGGAACGCGGCCCCGCGCGGGCACATCAGCCACTTGTACGCCACGCAGACCGTGTAGTCGGCCTCGTCGGCGTTCACCGGGAACCAGCCGGCCGCCTGGCTGGTGTCCACCAGAGTGCGGGCCCCGTGGGTCCGGGCCGCCTCCCCGATGGCGGCGAGATCGGCGATCCGCCCGTCCGCGGACTGGACGGCGCTCACGGCCACCAGCGCCGTACCGGGCCGTACCGCCTCCGCGATCTCCTCCAGCGGCACGATGCGCAGCTTGAGGTCGCCGCGGACGGCGAAGGGGTTGACCAGGGAGCTGAAGTCGCCGTCGGCGACGATGACTTCGGCCCCGGGCGGCAGCGAGGTGGCGATCATCCCCGCGTAGACGGCGACCGAGCTGCCCGCCGCGACCCGCCGCGCCGGTACGCCGACGAGCCGGGCGTAGACGGCCCGGCTCTCCTCGACCGCCTCGAAGGCGACGTCGATGACGGGCCGTCCGGCGGCCGAGTCGTCGAGGACCGCCTTCACGGCGGCCACGGAGCGTGCGGGGATCAGACCGCTGGACGCGGTGGTGAGATACGTCGTGTGTGGCGCGAATTCGGCGCCCGCCAGGCTCTCCATGTCCAACAACTATGGAACGGGCTCACCCCGGCGTCCATCGCGATTCCCTGTCGGATGCCTTCAAGGGAACCTTATGGATCCCCGCCGACCTGCGGCGATGCCCATGCCGGGCGCGGCGCCCGGGTGACCGCACCGGCGAATCGGCCGCCGGGAGACCCCGGGAACCGTAGGTGGCCCCGGGCATGCCGACACGGCCGCCGGAACCGCGGGTCAGGTCCGCGGGTCCGGCGGCCGCGCCGTCGGTCCGGGCGTCAGCGGTGCTGCTCCCGGAGGCCGTTCCGGGGCTTCAGCCGCGCTGCTCCCGGATGCCGTTGATCCGCCGGGGCAGCTCCAGCGGGTTCTCGTCCCGCAGCTCCGGCGGCAGTAGGGCGGCCGGGGTGTCCTGGTAGGCCACCGGCCGCAGCCAGCGCTCGATGGCGGTGCCGCCGACCGAGGTGGAGGTGGAGGTGGTGGCCGGGTAGGGGCCGCCGTGGTGCTGGGCCGGGGCGACGGCGACACCGGTCGGCCAGCCGTTGACCAGGACCCGTCCGGCCAGCGGGGTGAGCTCGGCGATCAGCGCACCGGCCCGGCCCTCGGTGCCCTCGCCCTCGGCGGCGGAGATCTGGACGGTGGCGGTGAGGTTGCCCGGGAGCCGGCCGAGCACCGCGCTGATCTCGTCGTCGCTCTCGTAGCGCGCCACGACCGTCACCGGGCCGAAGCACTCCTCCAGCAGCACATCGTGCGGGCCGTCCTCGGTGAGCCGCCGCGCCGGGACGGTCAGGAAGCCCGCGCTGACCGTGTGCTCGCCGCCGGAGCCGGGGGTGACCGGGGCCTCCACGTCCGCCAGTTCGGCGCGCTCCTTGACCCCGGCGACGAAGTTGTCCCGCATCCGGTGGTCGAGCAGGACGCCCGCGTCGGTGTTGCTGACCGCCTCGGTGAGGGACTTCACCAGGCCGTCGCCCGCCGGTCCCGCCGGGGCCAGCACAAAGCCGGGCTTGGTGCAGAACTGGCCCACGCCCAGCGTCATGGAGCCCGCGAGCCCCGCGCCGATCTGGTCGCCGCGCTCGGCGGCCGCGGCCTCGGTGACCACGACCGGGTTGAGGCTGCCCAGCTCGCCGTGGAAGGGGATCGGCACCGGCCGGGAGGCCGCCGCGTCGTGCAGGGCGCGGCCGCCGCGGACCGAACCGGTGAAGCCGGCGGCGGCGATCAGCGGATGCCTGACCAGCTCGATGCCCGCCTCGAAACCGTGCACCACCGCGATCACATCGGCGGGCACCCCGACCCGCTCGGCCGCGCGGCGCAGCGCGGCGGCGGCCACCTCGGAGGTGGCGGGGTGGTCCGGGTGGGCCTTGACGACGACCGGGCAGCCCGCGGCCAGGGCGCTCGCGGTGTCGCCGCCGGGCACGGAGAAGGCGAGCGGGAAGTTGCTTGCGGCGTAGACCGCGACGACGCCGAGCGGCAGCTTGTAGCGGCGCAGATCGGGCCAGGGCGGGGTCTGGGTGGCGTCGGCGTGGTCGATACGGACGTCGAGGAAGGCGCCCTCGTCCACGATGGTCGCGAAGGCCCGCAGTTGGTAGGTGGTGCGGGCGAGTTCGCCGGTGAGCCGGGCGGGGCCGAGCGCGGTCTCCGCGTCGGCGGCCTCGACCAACTGGTCGCGGGCCTCGTCGAGGAGATCGGCGGCGGTGCGCAGCAGGGCGGCGCGCACCGTACGGTCGGCCAGGGAGCCGCGGGCGGCGTGGGCCGCGCGCACCACGCGGTCGACCTCCTCCGCCGTGGCTTCGACCGCTACCTGCTCCCGCTGCTTTCCGGTTCGGGGGTCGACGCTCCACACTGGTGCTGACACCGCGGATTCCTCCTGCTGTGGTGTTACCGCTGCTTGCGTCCCACACATCGACGGTGTTCGATATGCTGAACGCTGTCCCGGGTGATGAATTTCCCCTCGGGACTCTATGGCTGGTCGAACAGAGGGGTCAAGGCGATGTCAGCTACCGAGACGGGCGGGGCCCAGGTCAAATCGGCTGTCCGCACGGTCGAACTGCTGGAGTTCTTCGCCGGCCGGCCCGGAATGCACAGCCTCGCCGCGGTCCAGGAGGCCGTGGGCTATCCCAAGTCGAGCCTCTATATGCTGCTGCGCACCCTGGTGGAGCTCGGCTGGGTGGAGACGGACGCCACCGGCACCCGCTACGGCATCGGGGTGCGCGCCCTGCTCGTCGGCACCTCCTATATCGACGGCGACGAGGTCGTGACCGCCGCCCGCCCCACCCTGGACCGGCTCTCGGACGACACCACCGAGACCATCCACCTCGCCCGCCTCGACGGCACCAACGTCGTCTATCTCGCCACCCGGCAGTCGCAGCACTATCTGCGCCCCTTCACCCGCGTCGGCCGCCGGCTGCCCGCCCACTCCACCTCGCTGGGCAAGGCGCTGCTGGCCACGTACTCCGACGAGCAGGTGCGCAAGCTGCTGCCGGAGACCCTGGGCCAGCTCACCGAGCACACCATCACCGACCGCGAGAAGCTGATCGAGGAGCTGCACCTGATCCGGGAGCAGGGGTACGCGGTGGACCGCGAGGAGAACACCCTGGGGCTGCGCTGCTTCGGCATCGCCATCCCGTACCGCACCCCCTCGCGCGATGCCATCAGTTGCTCGGTGCCGGTGGCCCGGCTCACCCCCACCCATGAGCAGATGATCAAGGACGCGCTGTTCGACGCCCGGGACCGGCTCACCCTCGCGACGCGCCGTCTTTGACCCAAGGGAGGACGGCCCGCTCCGCCACGCGGCGGAGGCGGATCGTCGGACAGGGTGAGGTGCGGCGCCCGCCGCGCCGCGAGGCTGGTCCCCGTGACCCACACCCTTCCCGGCGGGCGGACGCGTCCGGCACCCGCCCGCCCGCCAAGGAGCCGACCGCGCCGATGAAGCTGACCTACGCTGTGCGGATGACCCTCGGATTACCCGTCCTCACAGACGGCGGGCGCCTCGTCCGCGAGTGCGGCCCCACCGGCGGCGCGGCAGCGCACCGGGTCCCGTGACCGGGGCGTGGTGGCGGCGGGCGCTCCGTGCGGTGGCCGGCCGCCGGGCTCAGTTGCGCTGGGTCCATCTGGTGCTCGGCGGCGCCCTGTTGATGCCGTATTACCTGCTGACCGGCGTCGTCCTCGCGATGCTCCTGCGAAACGCCGTTCCCTTCACCTCCCTGGCGTGGCAACTGGGCACCTTCGGCCTGGCCCTGCCGCTGGCCGTGCCGACCGCGCTGCTCCCGCTCGTACGCCCCCTGGAGGCCACCGCCGCGCGCTCGCTGTGCGGGCTTCCGGAGTCCGCGGAACTCGCGGCGGGGCCCGCCGGGTCATGGGACGCGCGCGCCCGCACCCTGCTCTGGTACGGGCTGCATCTGGCCATCGGCGGGCTGGTCAGCGGGCTCACCCTGTCCCTGCTGCCCGCCTCGGCGATGCTGATCGCCCTGCCGTTCACCGACGGTTCGTACGTCGACGAGGACTGGCCGCACGCCTTCGTCTCGGCCCTCTCCGCGCTGGCGCCCTTGGCCGGGGTGCTGCTGCTGGGCGTGATCATGTCGATCGCCGCGGCCGCCGGGGCGCTGCTGGCCCGCTGCGCGCCCGCGCTGCTCGGCCCGGCCCCC
>NZ_JAHLEM010000646.1 GCF_018883605.1 Streptomyces niphimycinicus
CTCGGCCCGGCGCACCCCGGCCGGGTCCGGCGGCGCGTCGTCGAACCGCACCTGCCGCAGCGCCGCGTTGACGGCGGGCGCGACCATCGTGATCCGCACCACCCAACCCCCTCATCCGCACCATTCGCCCACGCAGCGGCGCATCTTCCGGCCTCCGCGCCGTAGCGGCGGACGGCCACGCGCCACGGTCTCATGACAAGACGACGGCGCGCCGGAAGCCCGGCAAGATTCCGGCACACCGGCGTGACCCGGGTGGCGGATCCCGCCACCCGGCAAGCGCAGCCGCGGATGCGCATCACCACGAACCCCCACACGGTGGAGATATCGGACGTCACCGACCGGGTTGAGGTGCTGTGGTATGCGTGTGACCGGACTTGGGCATGCTGGGCTGTTCATCGAAACCGCGGCGGGGTCGGTGCTCTGCGATCCATGGGTGAATCCCGCCTTCTTCGGCTCGTGGTTCCCGTTCCCGGACAACACCGATCTGGACTGGGCCTACTACGGGCGCGCGGCGGACTATCTGTATGTCTCTCATCTGCACCGCGACCATTTCGACGCGGAGAATCTGCGCCGGAACGTGCGCAAGGACATCACGGTGCTGCTTCCGGCCTTCGCCACCGATGAGCTCGAACGCGAGCTGAGCGCGCTGGGCTTCACGAATTTCCTTCACACCCGCGCGGGCGCACCGGTCGAGCGCGACGGCCTGCGCATCATGATCACCGCGCTGACCGGCCCCGGGGACGGCCCCATCGGCGACTCGGCGCTCTCGCTGGACGACGGTGAGACGGTACTGCTCAACCAGAACGACGCCCATCCGCTGGACATCGCGGCCATCCGGGAGTTCGGCGAGGTGGACGCGTACTTCGTCCAGTTCTCCGGGGCGATCTGGTACCCGATGGTGTACCAACTGCCGGACTCCGCCAAGAAGGAGTTCGCCGCGCGCAAGCGGCAGGGGCAGTTCGACCGGGCGCTGCGCTATATCGAAGCGGTGGAGGCCAAGCATGTGTTCCCCAACGCGGGCCCGCCGTGCTTCCTCGACGACGAGCTCTTCGAGCACAACGGCACCGGCCAGGACGGGACGAGCATCTTCGTGGACCAGTTGGAGTTCCTGCGCCAACTGGGCCGGGCGCGCCCGGAGGTGAGAGCGCATCTGCTGCTGCCGGGGACGGTGGCGGAGCCGGAGGACACCGCGTGCAAGCTCACCCACCGCTACACCGAGTCCGAGATCGAGCACATCTTCGGCGAGAAGCGCGCGTATCTGCGGGAATTCGCCCGGCGGCAGCAGCCCGTGCTCGCCGCCGAGCGCGCCTCGCGGGCCCCGGCGCTGCCGCGCGAGCGGCTGCTGGCCGAGCTGAAGCAGTGGTGGGAGCCGCTGTTGACGCGGGCCGACCGGATCTGTGCGGGCGTCGGCGGCCCGGCGCGGCTGGACGTGGGCGAGGTGCCGATCGTGATCGACTTCCCGGCGCGGGAGGTCCGCCTCTGGGACGGTGAGCGCTGCCGCTACACGCTGTCCACCTCGGCCGATCTGGTGGCCACCAACATCGACCGGCGCGAGGTGGACTGGTCCAACAGCCTGCTGCTGTCGATGCGGTTCACCGCCAGCCGGATCGGGCCGTACAACGAGTTCCTGTATGTGTTCTTCAAGTGCCTGTCCATGGAGCGCATCGAGTACGTGGAGAACTACTACGACTCATGCCAGGACGACGGCCAGGACATCGTGCTGGACGGCTGGCGGGTGCAGCGGCGCTGCCCCCATCTGCGCGCCGACCTCGGCCGGTTCGGGCAGATCGAGGGCGACGTGCTCACCTGCACCCTGCACGGCTGGCGCTACGACCTGTCCACGGGCCGCTGTCTGACCTCGGACGGACACGACATCCGCGCGTCGGCCACGTCGTAACTCGCCGCCGGATCCTGACCCGCGGCCACAGCGGGGCCGGTGACGATCGGTAGGACAGGAGCGATACACCCATGCCCGAGGCCCCGGAGCCGTCCGGCTCCCCCACCCGTCAGAACGTGACCTTCCCCGGCGCGGAAACCACCGCCCACGGCTATCTGGCGCTGCCGCCCTCCGGGCGGGGGCCCGGGGTGATCGTCATTCAGGAGTGGTGGGGCCTGGACCACCACATCGCCGATGTCACCGACCGGCTGGCCCGCGAGGGCTTCGTCGCGCTGGCGCCCGATCTGTACGGGGGCAGCGTCGCCCATGACGCCGAAGAGGCGCACCGGATGATGGCGGAGCTGCCGGTGGAGCGCGGTGTCGAGCTGCTCTCCGGGGCGGTCGGCCATCTCCTCGGCCGGCCCGAGGTCACCACCGCCACCGTGGGGGCGGTCGGGTTCTGCATGGGCGGCGGCTTCGTGCTGTATCTGGCCGCCACCGATGCCCGGGTCGGCGCGGCGGTGCCCTTCTACGGCGTCATCCAGGGCGACCTGCCGGACTTCTCGGGGCTGCGGGCCGACATCCTGGGCCATTTCGGGGAGAACGACAGCAGTGTGCCGCTGGACGGTCTGGAGCGGCTGCGCCTGGCCATCCGGGAGCAGTCCGGGGTGCAGCCGGATTTCCGGCTCTATCCCGCCGGTCACGCCTTCTTCAATGACGAGCGGCCGTCCTATCACGCGGAATCCGCCACGTCGGCCTGGCGGAGCACGCTGGACTTCCTGCACCGGCGGCTGGGCTGAGGGAATCGGCATACGCCCGAAAGGGCCTTAAGGCTTCATGAAGCCTTAAGGCCCTTTTAAGGTGAGGCCCGGAAGGCCCCAGCACCGTTTAATCTTCAATCACATTCGTCAAAAAATTTTCCGCCGGCCATGAGACGACTTCGACATCCGCCCGT
>NZ_JAHLEM010000647.1 GCF_018883605.1 Streptomyces niphimycinicus
TAAGGTGAGGCCCGGAAGGCCCCAGCACCGTTTAATCTTCAATCACATTCGTCAAAAAATTTTCCGCCGGCCATGAGACGACTTCGACATCCGCCCGTATGGAAGGACGAGCAGCTCGAAAGGGAGTCGAAATGACACGCAAAAGGACACTCAGCGGCAAGAAGAAGCTCGGCCTGCTGGTCGGTGCGCTCGCGCTTGCGGGCACCGGCGCCGGGGTCCTGGCGGCGACCAGCAACGCCAGCACGGACGGTGCGGCGCAGTCCTCCACGGCCTGCACCGGGCTGGAGCAGGCGCTGGCCAACAACCAGAAGTTCATCGCGGACCAGCAGGCCAACCCGGACGCACAGTCGGAGGCGCGGATAGCCAATCGTCAGGCCGTCATCGAGGAGATCAAGCGAAAGCAGCAGGCGTCGGGGTGCGCCGTCGACGAGGCGGCCGGCCAGGGGGAGGCGACGGCCCCGGCCGACGGCGGCGCCTCGGCCTCGGCTCCCGCCTCCGCGGCACCCTCGGACTCCGGTGCCGGTGATTCCGGCGCCTCCGGCGAGGTTGTCTGCGCGGGGTCGACCGTCACTCTGTCCGGTGAGGGCGGTGCCCCGGCCGCCTCCAGCAATCAATTCCCGGTCGGCACCAAACTCAAGGTGACCAATCTGGACAACGACAAGTCGACAACGGTCTCCGTCGCCTCGACTTCGGGAAGCTGCGCCCTGCTCAACAACGCCGCCTTCGAACAGGTTCGCGAGCCGGGCAAATTCCTGATCCGCAACGCGCGCATCGAACGCGTGGGCTGAACCGCCGGCGCCGAGGGCAGGCCGTGGACGCGTCACGGATCGGCGACGTCTCCACGGTCCGCCCACGCCCGGGGGTGAACCGCACCCGGGCGTGAACCGCCGATCTGACCGCCATGTCCGACTGTGACCGGTATCGCAGGGTGAGCCTGCCGCACCTGGGTACCCGCTGCCCATGAACAGAAATGAGCAGCCCCTGCTCACTCCCGATCTGCCGCCGGTCGTCGACGTACCGGACCTGACCTTCCCCGCTCGTGGCCGTCAGTCCGATGAGTCGAAGCGCGCGGCGGAGCGGAATGGTGACAAGGAAACCCCCACTTCTGCCCCCACCCCCACCCTCACTCCCTCTCCCTCCCCCTCTCCCGAACAGCGCCGCATGGCGGCGTAAGGGACGACTTCCCCGTCGCTGCCCCGACGGGCCGGAGCCGGTCGGGATGATCTCGCGCACTCCCTGTGTTGAGGATGGACACGGGGAGACGTCAGGCGAGTCTTCGCATCAGGGACAACGCAGCAAGGGGACGGACATCATGCCGTTGCAGGGTGAGTACGAGCCGAGCCCGGAGCAGTTCGTACGGGATCAGGTCGAGCTGTTCGAAAGCTCCGGTGGCACCGAGGGAACGACCATGCGGGGCATGCCCGTGGTCCTCCTGACCACGCGGGGCGCGAAGAGCGGAAAGATCCGCAAGACCCCGCTGATGCGGGTGGAGCACAACGGCGTCTACGCCGTCGTCGCCTCGCTGGGCGGCTCCCCCAAACATCCGGTCTGGTACTACAACGTCGTGGGTGACCCGCGGGTCGAGCTCCAGGACGGCCCGGTGCGGCAGGACATGACCGCGCGCGAGGTCACGGGCGAGGAGAAGGCCCTGTGGTGGGAGCGCGCGGTCGAGGCGTACCCGGACTATGCCGACTACCAGACGAAGACCGACCGCCAGATCCCGGTCTTCGTCCTGGAGCCGGCGCCCGCCGGGCACTGACCTGCGACGGGGCCCGGTGCCTGCCGGCCCGCCGGGCCCCTGTGGATCACCGGAAACCCCTGTGTGATCTACGCCAAAGCATGACCGTTTGATAGATCGGGTAGCCGGGGGCTGACCCGGAATCCGCAGCCAAGGAAGTGCGCCACATGACCGCGACCGACAAACCCGACTTCGTGCCGATCTACGACAGCCTCGTGGCGGAGCACGGCGACGTCCCCGCCGAGGCCCGGGAGGCGGCCGAGGTCATCCAGCGGGAGGCCGCCGAGGCCCTGGACTGGAGCAGGGTGCGCGGCAACGGCTGACGCACTCCGGCTCCCTCGCCCGGGCCACCGCATCCGTGTCCCGTGAGCGGCCGTCCGTCATCTCCCCGGAAGGCCGCTCGGCACCCCTCACCTTCGATAAACTGTCGATGACGCACGGTGCTTGATGGCGTCGACACTTATCTCATGAGGGGAAACAGTTGACTACAGGGGTCGAGACTTTCGAGTTTCAGGTCGAGGCGCGGCAGCTTCTCCAGTTGATGATCCATTCGATCTACTCGAACAAGGACGTCTTCCTGCGCGAGCTCATCTCCAACGCTTCCGACGCGCTGGACAGACTGCGGCTCGAATCGCTCCGCGACGGAAACCTTCAGGCGGACACCTCTGATCTCCATATCGCCATTGAGGTCGACAAGGAGTCCCGCACACTGACCGTCCGCGACAATGGCATCGGCATGTCGCACGACGGAGTCGTGGAGCTCATCGGCACGATCGCGAACTCCGGCACCGCCACATTCCTCAAGGAGCTGCGGGAGTCGAAGGACACGGCCGCTTCGGCGGACCTCATCGGGCAGTTCGGGGTGGGTTTCTACTCCAGCTTCATGGTGGCCGACGAGGTGACCATGCTGACCCGTCACGCCGGGGAGAGCCAGGGCACCCGCTGGGTTTCCAGCGGCGAGGGCACCTACACCCTCGAACCGGCCGACGACGCGCCCCAGGGCACCTCCGTGACGCTGAAGCTCAAGCCGGAGGACACCGAGGACCATCTCTACGACTACGCCTCGCCCTGGAAGATCCGGGAAATCATCAAGCAGCACTCGGATTTCATCACCTGGCCCATCCGGATGGCCCCCGCCCAGGCCCCGGTGACGACGGACGAGACGGACGAGGCCGAGCAGGGCGAGGAGAAGGCGCCCGAGCTCGAGACCGTCAACTCGATGAAGGCGCTGTGGGCCCGCCCCAAGGACGAGGTCACCGACGAGGAATACCACGAGTTCTACAAGCACATCAGCCACGACTGGGTCGATCCGCTCGAGACCATCCGCATGCAGGCGGAGGGCACCTTCGAATACCAGTCGCTGCTCTTCATTCCGGCCCGCGCACCGCAGGACCTGTATATGCAGGACCGCAAGCGGGGTGTGCAGCTCTACGTCAAGCGCGTCTTCATCATGGACGACTGCGAAGCGCTGATGCCGGAATACCTCCGCTTCATCAAGGGCGTGGTGGACGCCGCGGACCTCTCGCTGAACGTTTCGCGGGAGACCCTTCAGCAGGACCGCCAGATTCAGCTCATGCGGCGCCGCCTGGTGAAGAAGGTGCTCTCGACGGTGAAGGACATCATGTCCTCCGACGCGGAGCGCTACGGGACCTTCTGGACGGAATTCGGCCGCGTTCTCAAGGAAGGTCTCCTCGGCGACCTGGAGAACCGCGAGGCGATCCTCGAGGTGTGTTCGTTCGCCTCGACACACGACACCGAGCAGCCGACCACTCTGCGCGGTTACACCGAGCGCATGAAGGACGGGCAGGAGCACATCTACTACATGACGGGCGAATCCCGCTCGATCATGGAGAGCTCGCCCCATATGGAGGCGTTCCGGGACAAGGGCTTCGAGGTGCTCCTGCTCACCGACCCCATCGACGAGCTGTGGGTCGACGCCGTGCCGGAGTTCGACGGCAAGCAGTTGCGTTCCATCGCCAAGGGGCAGGTCGACCTCGACTCCCAGGACGAGAAGGACGAGGAGGCGGAGGCCGAGCGGGAGCAGCGGCAGAAGGACTTCGCCGAGCTGCTCTCCTGGATGACCACGGCGCTGAGCGAGCAGGTCAAGGAGGTGCGGCTGTCCACGCGGCTGACCACCTCCCCGGCCTGCATCGTGGGTGACACCTTCGATGTCACCCCGGCCCTGGAGAACATCTATCGCTCCATGGGCCAGAATCTGCCCCAGATCAAGCGCATTCTGGAGCTGAACCCCACCCATCCGCTGGTCAGCGGGTTGCGCAAGGCCCATGGTGAGCGCAAGGACGACAGCGGTCTCGCGGAGACGGCCGAGCTGCTCTACAGCATGGCGCTGCTCGCCGAGGGCGGTGAGCTGAGCGATCCGTCGCGCTTCATCAAGCTGGTGGCGGAGCGGGTGCAGCAGACGCTGTAGCCATATCGCGGCGCGAAGCGGGGCGGGCCCTCTCCGGGCCCGCCCCGCGGGCGTTGGTCACCGTCCGGCGCAGGCCGCCGCGGAGGCGTCGATGAGCTGCCGCAGCGCGCCCCGGTAGACCTCGTGGTCGGTCAGCGCGGGCACGACGACGCCGAGGTTTCCGGTGAGGGCCGGGAATTCCTCGGGGTCCAGGGCGGCGAGCGCCGTGCGCGCGGCGCTGCGCACCTTCTTCGCGTCGCGGTGGTCGACGAAGGCGACGGCGCCGAGGGTGAGCAGATACAGCCGCCGGTAGATCCGGATCGCCGCCTCGGGCGCCATTCCCGCGGCGATGCTGTGCGCGAGCTGCGGCTCCACGAGGCGGCTCAGCAGATGCGGGCCCCACCAGGCGCGGCCCGACCGCAGCGCCACCAGCCCGGGATGCTCGATCAGCACCTCGTAGAACGCGGAGAAGCGGGCCTCGGTGGCGGTGGCCCAGTCGAGGTCCTGCCCCACCCGCGGCAGCCGCGCGGCCAGCCGGTCCGCGCACGCGTTCACCAGACCGTCGAAGTCGCCGCAGCGGCGGAAGACCGTGGCATGGGAGACCCCCAGCGACTGCGCCACCCTGCGGAAGCTCAGCGCCTCGGGCCCCTCGTCGTCCACGACGGCCAGGGCGGCCTCCGCGATGGCCTCCAGGGTGGGCTGATCGGCTCGGTCCCGGTTGCTTCGCACAGACCGAGCGTACCAGTGGTTGTTACAGTGTTTCAGTGACTCTTTCCATCGAGGACGTACGAGCCGCGGCCCAACGGGTCGCGGGACATATCCGGCCGGTGGCGCTCGCTCCGGTGGAGCAGGGGACATGGGGCGCGGCCGAGGGTTGGCTGGCCCTGGAGTTCCTCCAGCACACGGGCACCTTCAAGGCGCGCGGCGCGTTCAACTTCGTCAGGTCCCACCGGGAGGCGGGCACCCTGCCGGACACCGGTGTCACCATCGCCTCCGGCGGAAACGCCGGGCTCGCGTGTGCGTGGGCGGCGGCGCGGCACTCGGTACCCGCCACGGTGTTCGTGCCCGAGACCGCTCCCCCGGTGAAGGTCGGCCGGCTGCGCCGGCTCGGCGCGGAGGTCCATCAGATCGGCACCGAGTACGACGAAGCGCGGGAGGCCGCGCAGAAGCACGCCGCCGAGACCGGTGCGCTGCTGTCGCACGCCTACGACCACCCGCTGATCGCCGCCGGGGCGGGCACCGTGATGGAGGAGATCCTCCAGGCCCGGCCCGATCTGGACACCGTGGTGGTGTCGGTCGGGGGCGGCGGGCTGTTCACCGGTGTCGCGGTGTCCGCCCTGGAGCGCGGGGTAGGGGTCGTGGCCGTGGAGCCGTACGGATGCCGGGCCCTGAACGCCGCGCTGGAGGCCGGTGCGGTGGTCGATGTCCCGGTGGACTCGGTCGCGGCGGACTCGCTGGGGGCACGCCATGTGTCCTCGGACGCGCTGGAGTGGGCCCGTAAGGACGGGGTGCGGTCCGTCCTGGTGTCCGACGAGGCGATCGTCGCCGCGCGGCAGGCACTGTGGGACGACCGCAGGATCGCGGTGGAGCACGCGGCGGCCACGGCGCTTTCCGCCCTCACCTCCGGCGGCTATCGGCCGCGGCCCGGGGAGAAGGTCGCCGTACTCCTCTGCGGCGCCAACACCGACCCCGCGGACCTCACCCTGCGCCACTAGCGGCGCACTCGCGGGCCGGAGCCGTACGACGCGGGCCGGGGCCGTACGGCAGCCTGACCGCATGCCGTGCGGACCGGCCCCGGGGCCGGCTACGCGCCGTCGTACGCCGCCTGGAGCGCGGCGATATCGAGCTTGCCCATCTTCATCATCGCGTCGGTGGCCCGCTTGACCTTCTGCGGGTCCGAGCCGGTCACCATGTCGAGGAACACGGCGGGGACGACCTGCCAGGACACCCCGAACTTGTCCTTCACCCAGCCGCAGGGGCCCTCCTCGCCGCCCTCGGAGAGCCTGTTCCAGTAGTAGTCCACCTCGTCCTGGTCCGCGCAGTGCACCTGGAAGGAGATGGCCTCGCTGAAGGTGAACTGCGGCCCGCCGTTGAGCCCCACGAACTTCTGTCCGTTGGCCTCGAACTCGACGGTCATCACGGATCCCGCCGCGCCGCCGGGCTCTGCCCCGGTGTAGTGCGCGATCCGTCCGAGCCTGGAGTTCTTGAAGATCGAGATGTAGTGCTGCGCCGCCTCTTCGGCGTTGCCGTCGAACCACAGGCATGTGGTGAATCCGTCGGTGGCCATCGGTTCCTCCTGCGTTGGAGAGCGTCTACCCCTATCGACCGCTCCCGCGCCGGGAACTCATCGGTCCTCGGCCGACCGATCTTCCGTGAGGTAGTGGTGCAGCCGGCAGGAGCCTTCGAGCATGGCCGTGGCGCGCTGGGCGAGCCCCTCCTGACGCCGGGCGATGACCGTGCGCAGGGCGTCGCTGCCGCCGGTGCGGCGCAGGCCCTCGATGACGGGCCGGATCTGGGGCAGCGGATAGCGGACCTGGCGCAGCAGGTCGATCATCCGGGCGTCCCGGATGTCGGACGGGCCGTAGACGCGGTAGCCGGTGCCCCGGTCGCGGCGCGGGCGCAGCAGACCGGCGGACTCCCAGACCCGGAGGGCCGAGGTGCGCACCCCGATCCGGGCGGCCACCTCACCGATGCGCAGTGGCCCCGAGCGTGCGGGCGCCGAGGTGTCCGGGGTCTGCCCGGCGACCGTCTCCAGCGCCTCCCCCGCCGCCTGGAGGGAGAGCCGCTGGTCGTGGAGCGCGGCATGGCCGGCGTTGACGAGGGTGAGCGCCAGGGCGATGTCCTCGGCGTGGACGGCCCGCATGACCGCGCGGGCGGTCTCCGCGCCGTATCCCGGCAGCAGGGCCCGGTAGGTCACCAGGGCTCTGCGGTGCCGGTCCTCGAACCTGCGGTAGCCGGCGGGGGTGCGGGCGGCCGGGGGCAGGATGCCCGCGTCGAGGTAGTTGCGGATCTGCTGGGTGGAGACACCCGCCATCCGGGCCAGATCGACGGGGCGCAGCGCGGCGTCCGTACGGCTCACGGTTCGTCACCTTCCCGGCTAGGGTTCACCGGCGAGTTGAAGGTTAGCGCGGCTCTGCCGCACCGGATCCGGCGGGTGTTGGGAGGAAATCCGCGAAAAGTCTCAACGTGCACTTCAATGAAACACTTGAAGGCATGGATGTCAGCGAAATCAAGGTCCGTGGCGCCAGGGAGAACAATCTCCAGGGCGTGAGTGTGGACATTCCCAAGCGAAGCCTTACGGTCTTCACCGGCGTCTCCGGCTCCGGTAAGTCCTCGCTCGTCTTCGACACCATCGCCGCGGAGTCGAGGCGGCTGATCAATGAGACCTATACGGCCTTCGTCCAGAACTTCATGCCGACGCTCGGCCGTCCGGATGTCGACTCGCTGCGGAATCTGAGCGCGGCGATCATCGTGGACCAGGAGCCGATGGGCGCCAACTCCCGTTCCACGGTGGGCACCGCCACCGATGCCCACACCCTGCTGCGGATCCTGTTCAGCCGGATCGGCAGCCCCTATGTCGGCCCTCCGCTCGCCTTCAGCTTCAACACGGCCGAGGGCATGTGTCCGCGGTGCGAGGGGCTCGGCCGGGTCACCGATATCGACATCGCCCAACTCGTCGACAGCGAGAAGTCGTTGAGGGAGGGTGCGATCACCGTCCCCGGATTCGAGGTGGAGAGCTGGCACTGGCAGGTTATGGCGGCCTCCGGCCTTTTCGACCCCGATATCAGGCTCCGGGACTACTCCCCCGCCCAGTGGGAGGACTTCCTCCACAAACCGGCCACCAAGATCAAGGTGGGGAAGAACAACCTCACCTACGAGGGGCTGGTGACCAAGGTCCGCCGGCTGTACCTGGCGAAGGACCGGGAGACGATGCAGCCGCGGATGCGCGCGTTCGCCGACCGGGCCATGGCCCTGACCGAGTGCGCCGAGTGTGAGGGCGCCCGGCTGTGCGAGGCCGTCCGGTCCTGCCGGATCGACGGCCGCTCCATCACCGAGTGCTCGGCCCTTCAGATCAGCGATCTGGCGGAGTTCGTGGCCGGGGTCCGGCACGATTCCGTCGGACCGGTGCTGGAGAGCCTGCGGGCGCTCCTGGACTCACTGGTCGAGATCGGCCTGGGCTATCTGAGCCTGGACCGGGAGTCCTCGACCCTGTCCGGGGGCGAGGCCCAGCGGGTGCGGATGGTCCGCCATCTGGGCTCCAGTCTGACCGATGTCACCTATGTCTTCGACGAGCCCACGGTGGGTCTGCATCCGCATGACATCGAGCGGATGAACCGGCTGCTGCTCCAACTGCGGGACAAGGGCAACACGGTGCTGGTCGTGGAGCACAAACCGGAGACCATCCGGATCGCGGACCATGTGGTGGACCTGGGGCCCGGCGCGGGGGCGGCGGGCGGGCGGATCTGCTACCAGGGCGACCTGGCCGGGCTGCGCGCCTCGGACACCCTGACCGGGCGCCATCTGGACCACCGGGTGCGGCTGCGGGAGACGGTGCGGCAGCCCAGTGGGCAACTGCCGGTCCGGGGCGCGCGGTTGCACAATCTGCGGGATGTGAGCGTCGACATCCCCCTCGGTGTGCTCACCGTCGTCACGGGTGTCGCCGGATCGGGCAAGAGCTCCCTGATCCATGGATCGCTGTCCGGGCGGGAGGAGGTGATCGTCGCCGACCAGTCGGCGATCCGTGGCTCCCGCCGCAGCAACCCGGCCACCTATACGGGGCTCCTCGATCCGATCCGGGCGGCGTTCGCCAAGGCCAACCGCGTCAAACCGGGTCTGTTCAGCGCCAATTCCGAGGGTGCCTGCCCCCGGTGCAAGGGCATCGGGCTGATCTACACCGATCTCGCGATGATGGCCGAGGTGGCCTCGGTGTGCGAGGACTGCGAGGGAAAGCGGTTCCGGCCCGAGGTGCTGACGTACCGGCTGCGCGGGCGGAACATCAGCGATGTCCTGGGCATGTCGGTGACCGAGGCGCGGGAGTTCTTCGCAGGCGGTCAGGCCCGGCTGATCCTGGACCGGCTGGCCGCGGTGGGGCTGGGCTATCTGGGGCTCGGCCAGCCGCTCACCACGCTCTCCGGGGGTGAGCGCCAGCGGCTGAAGCTGGCCATCCATATGGCGCGGAGTGGTACGACATACGTTCTGGACGAGCCGACCACCGGATTGCATCTCGCCGATGTGGACCAACTGCTCGCCCTGCTCGACCGCTTGGTCGACGCGGGCAACACGGTCGTCGTCATCGAGCACCACCAGGCCGTGATGGCCCATGCGGACTGGATCATCGACATGGGCCCGGGGGCGGGTCATGACGGCGGTCAGGTGGTGTTCACCGGCACCCCCGCCGACCTCGTGGACACCGGCGGCTCCCTCACCGCCGTCCACTTGCGCGACTACGTCAAACGGGCGTGAACCCCCTCGCCCCGGCGGTCCTGTCCCGTCCTCGTCCCGTCCCGGGCCGAGGGCTCGGGACGGGACCGCCG
>NZ_JAHLEM010000648.1 GCF_018883605.1 Streptomyces niphimycinicus
TCGGCGTCGGGCGCGCCCCCGGGCCCCGGCCCAACCCCGGGCCCCGCGCCCGCCGACTACCGCGCCGCCTTCAATGTGGCGCGCCTCGCCATGGCCGTCGTCGACCGCGAGGGCAGGGTGCGCGACGCCAACCCCGCGCTCGGCGCCCTGCTCGGCACCGATCCGGCCATGCTGACCACCCGCAGCGCGGCGGATCTGGCCAATCTGCGCGAGGATCCGCGCACCTGGAAGGAGTACCGGGACGTCCTGGGCGGCCGTCTCGCGCGGCTGCGCCGCACCCGGCGCCTGCTGCGCCCCGACGGCCATGCCCTGTGGGCCGAGATCACCATCGAGCCCGCCCCGGACAGCCACACTCTGCTGCTGTCGATGGCCGACATCAGCGATCAGCGGGATCTCCAGGGGCGGCTGCGCCATCTACAGATGCACGATCCGGTGACCCGGCTGCCCAACCGCAGCCTGTTCTTCGAGCGGATGACCTCGGCGCTGGAGGCGGCCACCTACGACCACGGGGGCACCGGCCGGATCGGGCTCTGCTATCTCGACCTGGACGGTTTCAAGGCGGTCAACGACACCCTCGGCCACCGGGTCGGCGACCGGCTGCTCGGCGCGGTCGCCCAGCGGCTCACCGAATGCGCCGCGCCCGGCGGCCATCTGGTGGCGCGGCTCGGCGGGGACGAGTTCGCCCTGCTGGTCCGCAACTCCACCGGCACCGAGCAGCTCTGCGACCTCGCCCGGTCGCTGCTGGCCGCCCTACAGGAGCCGTTCGACGTGGGCGGGCAGCGGCTTTCGGTGTCGGCGAGCATCGGCGTGGTGGAGCGGCCCGCGGCCGGCACCCACACCACCTGGCTGATGCAGGCCGCGGACACCACGCTGTACTGGGCCAAGGAGGACGGCAAGGCGCGCTGGACCCTCTTCGACCCGGAGCGCAACGCCCATCGGATGACCCGGCAGGCGCTGTCCAGCACCCTGCGCCCGGCGGTCGAGCGCGAGGAGTTCGTGCTCGACTACCAGCCGCTGGTGGGGCTGGGCGACGGGGTCGTCCGGGGGGTGGAGGCGCTGGTGCGCTGGGACCATCCGCAGTTCGGGCGGCTGTCGCCGAACCGGTTCATCCCGCTGGCCGAGGAGAACGGCGCGATCGTGCCGCTGGGGCGGTGGGTGCTGCGCACCGCCTGCCGCCAGGCCCGCGCCTGGCAGTTGGCCAATCCGACCCATCCGCTGGTGGTCAGCGTCAATGTGGCGGTCCGCCAGGTGTGGGACTCCGACCTGGTCGCCGATGTCGGCACGATCCTGGCGGAGACCGGGCTGCCGCCGCATCTGCTCCAGCTCGAGCTGACCGAGTCGGCGGTGATGGGGTCGACCGGGCGTCCGCTTCAGGCGCTTCAGCGGCTCAGCGACATGGGCGTGCCCATCGCGATCGACGACTTCGGGACGGGCTACTCCAACCTCGCCTATCTCAGCCGGCTGCCGGTCTCCACGCTCAAGCTGGACGGCTCGTTCGTCCAGGGATTCCGGGCGGAGGAGCATCCGAATCCGGCCGACGAGACCATCGTCGAGGCGCTGGTGCAGCTCGCGCACCGGCTGGGCCTCACGGTGACGGCCGAATGCGTGGAGAGCGCCGAGCAGGCGGAGCGGCTGAGGCGGATCGGCTGCGACACCGGACAGGGGTGGTTCTACTCCCGTCCGGTGCCGCCGGACCGCATACAGACGATGATCACCTGCCCGGCCTCCGGCTAGCTGGGGCTACGCCTCCGTCTGCGCCGTCGGGAGATCGTAGGCATCCGCGATCAGCTCGTACGAGCGCAGACGGGCGTCACGGCCGTGCGCATTGGCCGTGATCTTGATTTCGTCCACTCCGGTGCGCTTGATCAGCCCGTCGAGCCCCTCGCGGACCTGGTCCGGGGTGCCGTACTCGACGTTGGCGAGCCAACTGTTGATGAAGTCGCGCTCGATCTCGTTGAACTCGTACGCCTCGGCCTCCTCGGGCGTCGGCACCAGACCGGGGCGGCCGGTGCGCAGCCGGACCATGGCCAGGGCGCCGGTGAGCACCTGCCGGTGGGCCTCCTTCTCGTCCTCGGCGGCGAAGGCCGAGACGCCGATCGAGGCGTACGGCCGGTCCAGCGCGGCGGACGGCCGGAAGGTCTCGCGGTAGAGGTCCAGCGCGGGCACGGTGTTGGCCGCGGAGAAGTGGTGGGCGAAGGAGAACGGCAGACCGAGCATCCCGGCGAGCCGGGCACTGAATCCGCTGGAGCCCAGCAGCCAGATCGAGGGCCGGTCGGCGGACTGGACCCCGCCGGGCACGGTGCCCTGCACCGGCCCCGGCACCGCGTGGATACGGGCGTAGCGGTGGCCGTCGGGGAAGTCGTCGTCAAGGAAGCGGGTCAGCTCGGCGAGCTGCTGGGGGAAGTCGTCGGCGCCTTCGCGCAGCCGGTCGGTACGGCGCAGGGCGGCGGCCGTGGCCCCGTCGGTGCCGGGCGCGCGGCCGAGGCCGAGGTCCACCCGGCCGGGGGCGAGCGCCTCCAGGGTGCCGAACTGCTCGGCGATGACCAGCGGGGCGTGGTTGGGGAGCATCACCCCGCCGGAGCCCAGCCGGATCCGCTCGGTGTGCGCGGCGAGATGGGCGAGGATCACCGCCGGGGAGGTGCTGGCGACCCCGGGCATGGAGTGGTGCTCGGCCACCCAGAAGCGGTGGAAGCCCCGGCGCTCGGTCAGCCGGGCGAGCTCGGTGGTGGTCCGCAGCGCCTCGGCGGCCGTCGCCCCGCTGCCGACGGTCGCGAGGTCCAGCACCGACAGGGGCACCGGTGCGCTGCCGAGCGGCCGGGCCCGGATGGTGTCGTGCTGGTCGTCTCGCCGGTCCTGCTCATCGGCCACGGTGGCCCGCCTCCCTGGTCGCACTGCGGTGCGCGTACGTCTGTCCGGACTTCTCCGTCCAGGTACGCCTCTACGTCTACCGCCCGCATTCAACCGGAGAAAGGCTCCGCTTTATTCCCAGCCGCTGCTGCCCCGCCGCTGTGTGGCCCACGACATCCCCGCCCCGGCATACGGCCGGGTCCGCCGCCACCTGGGGAGGAGGTGTGGCGGCGGACCCGACGGCGGTGTGCCGTGCTCGCGCGGACGGGCCTAGCCCGCGGTCCGCACGGTGCGGCGACGGTGGATGGCCAGCGCCGTACCGGCGCCGCCGAGCACCAGCACACCCGCCGTGAGGCCGATGGGCAGGGCGACGGAGGTGCCCCGGTCGTCGGCCAGACGCCGGGTGGTGAGGGCGTTGGCGGCGGCCGCGTTCACGATCGGGGCGTGGGCGGCCAGCGCGGAGGTCGTGTAGTGACCGGCCTTCTGCACCGACGCGACCGAGCCGTCGGACTTCAGCAGCACCTGGGTGTTGTTGGGGTGGCGGAAGTCGAACAGCCCGGAGAGCGAGTTCGCCCGGCCGTCGAAGGAGGCGTCACCGATCCGGCCGGTGTGCCAGTTGTCCTCGATGAAGCGGGTGATCGAGGTCTGCTCGGTCTGAGTGTGGTCGACCTTGTTGGCCTTGCTGAAGGGGGAGATCACCAGCAGCGGCTGCCGGGGGCCGGGGCCGCAGCGGTCCTGGTAGCCGGCCGCGGGCTCGGGGCCGGACTGGCAGGCGGGGCTGTCGGTGGCCTTGCCGTTGGAGCCGGCGGTCTGGTCCTTCGACCCGTTGAGCGGCTTGGCGTAGGCGTGGTCGTACCAGCCGTCGCTGTCGTCGTACGCCACGACGACCGCGGTGTCCTTCCACTGCGGCGACTTCTGGATCGCGTTGATCTGCTTGACCAGGAAGTGCTGCTCGTCGATCGGGTCGGAGTAGGCGGCGTGGCCGTCCTGGTACTCGGCGGCCTTCAGGAAGCTGACGGCCGGCAGATGGCCCGTCTTGAGCGCCGCGTCGAAGTCGGTGAGGTCGTAGTTGTGGTTGGCCTGACCGCTCCGGCCGATCTCCCCCACATTCTTCGGCGGAAGGTGATGCGGATTGGCCGTGGACTTGTAGTACTGGAACGGGGCGTGGTGCGGGCTGTAGTCCACCGACGAGGCGCCGCCGACGTTCTTATGGGTGGTGCCGGAGCACTTGGCGTAGTGGTCCTGCTGGCCGTCCCAGGCGGTGCTGGGCCGGAAGCCGCCCTGGAACCAGCCCCAGGTCACGCCCTTGGCGTTGAGCAGATCGCCGAGGTTCCTGCCCTGCATGCGGGCCAGGGCGTTCGCGCTGGTGTGGTCCTTGTTGGAGCAGTCGTCGAAGGCCGGATCCGGGTCGTTGATCACCGTGCCGACGCCCTTGGCATCCGGCGAGGCCACCGTGTACGCGTCCGGCTTGTCGGTCTGCCGGGGGTTCTCGGTGGAGGACTTGGGGTCGGTGGAGATCACGCCGTGGGTCTGGCCCGAGACCAGCTCCAGCGCTCCGGGGGTGGAGGGGCCGTAGGCCGAGCTGAAGGAACGGTCGCTCATCGCATAGTGCTGGGCGTAGTTCCACAGGCCGGTGACGGTGTTGCCGTCGTAGTAGTCCATCACCAGACCGGGCTCGCCGAAGAGCCCGGTGCACTTGCTGACCTCGGTGTTCTCCACGAACTTATCGGCCTTGCCGCCATTGGCCGCGTACTGCTCGGGTCCGTAGGAGTGGTTCTGGTCGCAGGTCATGGCCTGGTCACTGGCCAGCCGCTTGGGCTTGTAGAGATTGGGGTTCTTCTCCAGCAGCCCGGCGTGCGCCAGGGTGTCGATGTTCTTGGGTGTGTGCTCGGACGGCGTGAACTTCGTGCCGTCCGTGTTCGCCGCCTTCGGGTACGTGCCGAAGTAGTGGTCGAACGAGATGTTCTCGTCGAAGATCACCACCACATGCTTCACCGGGGTCGCGGTGTCGCCGCCCTTGGCGGGCGCGGCCCATGCGGGGGCCACCCCGCCCACGGTCGCCAGGGCCGCGGCGCCGGCCAGGGCACCCCAACGCGCTGCCCGGCCGCGCCGTCGGCCGCCTTCGGATCCTGCCGTGCCGCCCATCCCATGCCTCCACATGATTCGCGATTCACGCCTGCGCCTGATCCTGTGCCGCGGGCAGGACTCTCCGATGGAATCCATGGAGGCGGCCGAGTGAATAGAGGGTCAGAAGAATCCAAGGAACTCTTGAGGCGTTCTTGACCGGAAGGTGGGGCGGGGTCAGGACAGAAGGGTCCGTCCCAGCCAGTCGGAGCGGTCCCGCGCCCCGGGAAGCGCGAAGAAATAGCCGCCGCCGAAGGGGGTGATGTAGTCCACCAGCGGCTCCCCCGCCAGACGCTTCTGCACGGTTTCGAACTGACGCGCGAGATCCTGCTGGTAGCAGCAGAACAGCAGCCCCATGTCCAAGTTGCCGTTGGCGTCCATGCCCCGGTCGTAGTTGTAGGCACGGCGGAGGATGCGCTGGTCCTCGGTCCGGGCGGTGCGCGGATTGGCCATCCGTATATGGCTGTCCAGCGGAATGATGTCGCCCTTGGGGTCCTGTGCGTAGCGCGGGGTGTCGAACTCGTGCTGACCATCCAGCGGGGCGCCCGAGTCCCGGTTGCGGCCGAACATGCGCTCCTGCTCGCTGATCGAGACCCGGTCCCAGAACTCCACCAGCATCCGGATCAGCCGGATCACCTGATAGCTGCCGCCGGTCGTCCAGGCCGGCTCCCCGGAGTGGGCGCCCACCCACACCAGACGGTCCATCGCACGGGCGTCATCGGTGTCCGGGTTGGCGGTGCCGTCCTTGAACCCCAGGTGGTTGCGCGGGGTGCCGGACGGGCGCGGCGGGCTGACGAAGCCGTCGACGCGCCAGCGGATCTGCAACGCGCCCCGGGTGTGCCGGGCGATGTCGCGCAGCGCGTGCAGCACCGTGTCCGTGCTGTCGGCGCAGAGCTGAAGGCTCAGATCGCCATGGCACCAGTCGGGGTCGAGATCGTCGTCGGGGAAGGACCGCATCGCGGTCAGCCGCCGGGGCCTGCGGTCGCGCAGTCCGTACCGCTCGTCGAAGAGCGAGGCGCCCACGCCGACCGTCGCGGTCAGCCGGTCGGCGGCCACCTGGGAGCCCAGGGTGCCGGAGTCGGCGGGCGGCGCGGTGATCCCGACCGGGTCGGGGGTGCCTCCGGTGGTGAGGAAACGGCACCGCTCGGTGAGCGTACGGAAGGCGTCGGTCAGCTCCTCGCGGCCCTCGGCCATGGCGTCGAAGGCGATGAGCGCGGTGGCCCGCTGGGGCGGGGTGAGGATGCCGGCCTGATGGACGCCGTGGAAGGGGACGCGAGCGGGCTTCTGCTCCCGCCCCTCCTCCTTCGCGGCCGCCGTGCCCCCGGCCGCGGCCGCCACCGCGCCGACCGTGCCCGCGGCCGCGCCCAGCAGAAAGCCCCTGCGCAGCACCTCGCTCACCGGGTCCTCCGCACATCCATCAGCGCCGCCACCTGCGCCAGCCGCTCCACCAGCGCGCCCGCGTCCGCGTTGAGCCGCTGGCGGTCGGTGCGGCTCAGCCGGTCCAGCGGGGTCCAGCGGTCCCCGTGGTGCGAACGCTCCAGGGTCCGCTCGGTGCGGTCCAGGTCGCTCTTCAGCTCGGGCAGCCACGGGGCACGGGGCTTCAGCAGCGGCTCCAGCCGGGTCAGCACGGCCCGGGTGCCGTCAAGGTTGGCCCGCGCGGTGGCCACATTGGTGCCGCTGCCGTAGTCGGTGCGGCCGGTCAACTCGAACTGCACGGTGTTCTCCATGATTTCGTGCGCCCGCAGGCCCAGGTCGGCCGGGTCCATCCGCTCCTGCGGCCAGTCGTCCCGCAGCCCTCGGACGTCCTCGACGAGCCGGTCGGCGACCGGGCGCAGGGAGCTCGCGGACTGGCCGTGCCACAGGCCGTACTCGAGGCGGTGGAATCCGGTGAAGTCCGGGTCATGGACCCCGCCGGACAGCCCCGCCGTGGTGCCGTTGATGGCCCCGTCGGCGTCGCCGAAGGCACCATAGGCGGCGCCCATCCGCTCGTACACCAGATGGGCGGACAGCCAGGCCGCACGGGCCGTGGCCAGGTCACCGCAGCGGATGGCCGAGCGCAGCGCGTCCGTGCGCCGCACCAGCTCGTCCATCCGGCCCGTGACCCACTTCTGGTAGGCGATGGTGGGCGGGATCAGATCCTGCTGGTTGACCGGAACCGCGGCCGGACCACCGCCCCGCGCCGGTCCGGGGACGGTGACGGTGGGCCCGGTGACCGCGTCCACCTCCTCGGGCAGGCAGACGAAGGCATAGGAGCCCCCGCCGAGCGTGACGCTCAGCGGTCTGCTGGTGCCGGGGCCCAGGCCCTCCACCTCTCCGTAGACGGCGCCGTTCGCCGGATCGGTGAGATAGACCTCGGCCGGTCTGCTGGAGGTGTTCCGCAGATCGAAGACCTGCTTGCCACGGGTGGCATCGGTCCAGCCGCGGCCGCAGCCGCCCTCGGACACCTCGACGGAGGTGTGCCGAAGCCCGTCCGATGCCTTCGCGGGCGCGCTCGCGGTCGCGGAGGGGTTCGCACGAGGGTCGTCCGAGGAGTCTCCGCCGACCGCCAGCACGCCGATTCCGACGGCCGCGGCCACCGTCACCGCGCCGGCGACCAGCAGATAACGTGCCGGCGGGACCGGGGAGAGATGTTGGCGACGCACGGCTGCATGCTAGGCGCAGTCCGATAAGCGGAATGCCGTGATGGCGAAAGAGCGACATGGAATTCCGCCGGGATTCAGCTCCCCGTCACCGGCCCTCGGCCACCGTGTCGCGCCCCTCGGCGGCCGGACCACCCGCCGCTATCCGCCGCTCCGGGCGAAGAGCGTGCCCAGCCGGTCATGGACCGGATCGCGGCCCAGCAGCCGCAGCCCCTCCCAGACGGTGACCTGGTTGGCCGTGAGCACCGGCTTGCCCAGCTCCGCCTCCAGATCCGGAATCCAGGCGGCGGTGTGCAGGGCGGTGTCGGGAAGGAGCACCGCCTGGGCCTCGGGGTGATCCCCGGCGCGGGCCAGCTCCAGCACCTCGTCCCGGCCCCAGGTGCCGACCTCCGCGGCCGTGATGATCCCGCTGCCGCGCATCGAGACCACCTCGGCGCCCGCGGCCTTCAAAAATGCCCTGAAGTAGTCGGCGACATCCTCCGGATAGGTGGCGGCGATGGCCACCCGCTCGGCGCCGAGCGCCTGCACCGCGTGGGCGAAGGCGAAGGAGGTGCTGGAGGCGGGCAATCCGGCCGTCTCGCCCAGCTCGCGCACCTGCTCATGGGCGCCCTCCCAGCCGAAGACGAAGCTGGCGCTGGTGCAGGCCCAGACCACGGCCCGGGCCCCGCGCTCGGCGAGCTCGGCGACCCCGGCCGCGAGACGGGCCGCCGAACCCATCTCCAGCAGGGCGTCGACCCGATGGGCGTCCTCACCGATGTCGGTATGGACCAGGGGAAGCCGGATATCGCCGCTGTCGCCGCCGAGCATGCCTTCCAGGCGGGGGTATTCGTCCTCGGCGGAGTATCCGGGGTAGAGAAAGCCGACCGTGTCCGGGGCCGGGCGCGTCGAGTCCACCATGACTGCCTCCTTACTGGCGGCCCCCGTGAGCGCCGCCCCCTGCTGCACTGCTGTCACTTCTCATACACCGCGGAGGCCCGGCGGGTTCCCACCCGCCGGACAACTCCCCTCGCGCAGGTGACGGGCCCGCCCCTCGCGCAGGTGACGGCCCGCCCCTCACACCGGCGACAGAACCTGCCTGTCACACCGGCGGCGAGCCCGCCCCTCACACCGGCGGGCGGGCCCGCCCGTCACACCGCCGACGGGCCGCCCGAATCGTCGAGGTAGGGGCCCTCGCCGAGGCCGGTGCCAAAGCCCGGGTCGAGCCCGTCGGCCGGATCGCCGTCCAGCCCGGGCGACGCCGCCCCGGCCAGCGCCGCCTCCGGCTCGTCCACCACGGCCTCGACCGACTCCACGGCCTCGATGACCGATTCGACGACGGGGTCCGTCACCGGGAGCGGGCGGCTCATCGGCGACGCCGACATCCCCGCCGGACCGGACCGGGCGACCGGGTCCATCAGCGCCTGGTACGGCCCGACCGCCTCGGCGCCGATCGCCCGCAGCGCTGCCCACATGGTGACCTGGTTCGCGGACAGCACGGGCATCCGCAGCTCCGCCTCGAGCTGGGGAATCACGTCGTAGGTCGGCAGATTGGTGCAACTGATGAAGAGCGCGTCGGTCGCCCCGACCACCGCCTGCCGGGCCATGTCGACCACGTCGCGGTACGGCACCTTCCAGATGTGCCGGGTCAGGCCGAGATACGCGCGTCCGGTGACGGTCATCCCGCCCTCGGCGAGATACTCCTCGAGCGAGTCGGTGACCGAGCGGGTGTACGGCGTCACCACCGCGATCCGCCGGGCGCCGATCTCCCGCAGCGCCTCCAGCAGCGCGCCCGAGGTGGTCAGCGACGGGATCTCACCCGCCTGGGACATGGCCGCGCACATCGCGCGCTCACCGGCCACGCCGCCGACGAAACTGCCCGAGGTGCAGGCGTACGCCACCACTTCCGGCGCGACGGCCGCCAGTGCCTGCACCGCGTCGTGCAAGGTCTCGTGTTCGCTCACGAGCCGGGCCAGGTCGAGGCTGACCTCGACGGGTACGAACGGGGTACGGGTGAGGTGCAGGGAGACCTCATCGGGTACCCAGCGCCATAGTTCACGGTCGAGTGCGAAGTCGAACGGTGCCACCACACCCACACCGCGCTGCGGCTGTGGGCCACCCAGAAAAGAGACGTCCAAAGCGAGCCCCAATACGGAACGGAGGGACTGGACCATTGGCCAGAGGTTGCGATGGAGAGAGACCGGCCTACTGCCGGGGACGCCGGGACAGATGCCGTTGTTGACGACGGTAGTTTCCGCTGCCTAGCGTGGTCAATCCTCAAACTGAGGCGCCTGCCCCCTCCTTCTTCAGGCAAACCCATCCACGTTTCGAAACGGTTTCCCGCCTATGTCCGAAAGCACAGTTGTCGTCTTCGGCGACCAGCCGCCGGTCCACCTGGACCGGGTGGCCGACCGGGCGAAGGTGCTCGTCTGCGACGAGCATTCGCTCCCCCAGGCGCTCCCTGCCGCGGATGTGCTCCTGGTCTGGGATTTCACCTCCGACGCGGTCCGCGACGCCTGGCCGGGCGAGGGCCCCCGGCCGGCCTGGGTCCATACCGCGAGCGCGGGGGTCGACCGGCTGCTCTGCCCCGAACTCGTCACCTCCGACACCGTGTTGACCAATGCCCGAGGGGTCTTCGAGCAGCCGATCGCCGAGTATGTGGCCGGCCTGGTGATCTCCATGGCCAAGGACTTCCATGGAACCTGGGAGCTACAGCGGCAGCGCCGCTGGCAGCACCGGGAGACGATGCGGCTGGCCGGTACCCGCGCCGTGGTCGTGGGCGCTGGCCCCATCGGCCGGGCGATCGACTCCACCCTGGCCTCGCTCGGCGTGGTGGTCGACCTGGTCGGCCGCACCGCGCGGCCGGGCGTGCGCGGCGGCGACGAGCTGCCCGAGCTGCTTCCCTCGGCCGACTGGGTGGTGTGCGCGGCACCGCTCACCGACGCCAACCGCGGCATGTTCGACCGGAACATCTTCGACCGGATGAAGTCCACCGCCCGGTTCATCAACGTCGGCCGCGGCCCCCTGGTCGTCGAGAAGGACCTTACGGCGGCCCTGGTCGCCCGGCGGATCGGCGGCGCGGCCCTGGATGTCTTCGAACACGAGCCGCTGGCCTCGGACGATCCCCTGTGGGACGTGCCGGGGCTGTTCATCTCGCCCCATATGAGCGGCGACACGGTCGGCTGGCGCGACCATCTGGCCGAGCAGTTCCAGGACAACTACGAGCGCTGGTGCGCGGGCGAGCCACTGCTCAACATCGTCGACAAACGCCTCGGGTACGTACCGGTGGACTGATCGCACGACCTGAACGGAGAGCCGGATGACGGACATTCACAACCTGACAGCCGTTCAACTCATCGAGCGCTATGCCTCCGGCG
>NZ_JAHLEM010000649.1 GCF_018883605.1 Streptomyces niphimycinicus
ACTGATCGCACGACCTGAACGGAGAGCCGGATGACGGACATTCACAACCTGACAGCCGTTCAACTCATCGAGCGCTATGCCTCCGGCGAGCTCTCCCCGGTCGAGGCGACCCGTGCCGTCCTCCACCGGATCGAGCAGATACAACCGGAGGTGAACGCCTTCAGCCGGGTGGACGCCGAGGGCGCGCTGCGGCAGGCCGAGGAGTCCGCCGAGCGGTGGCGGCGCGGGGCCCCCGCGGGCCTGCTGGACGGCGTCCCGGTGTCGGTGAAGGACATCCTGCTGCTGCGCGGCGCGCCCACGCTGCGCGGTTCGCGGACCGTACGGCCCGAGGGCCGGGCGTGGGACGAGGACGCGCCCTCGGTGGCCCGGCTGCGCGAGCACGGCGCGGTGTTCGTGGGGAAGACGACGACCCCGGAGTTCGGCTGGAAGGGCGTCACCGACAGCCCGGTCTACGGGGTCACCGGCAATCCGTACGCCCCCCAGCGGACCGCGGGCGGCTCCAGTGGTGGCAGCGCGGCCGCGGTGGCGCTGGGCGCGGGTCCGCTGAGTCTGGGGACGGACGGCGGGGGTTCGGTCCGTATCCCGGCGGCCTTCTGCGGCATCTTCGCGTTGAAACCCACCTATGGGAGGGTTCCGCTCTATCCGGCGAGCGCGTTCGGCACGCTGGCCCATGTGGGGCCGATGACCCGGGACGCGGCGGACGCGGCCCTGCTGATGGATGTGATCTCCGGTCCGGACTGGCGCGACTGGTCCCAACTGGCGCCCTCCGGGGGCGGCTTCCAGGAGGCGCTCGCCCCCGGCGGGGGCGGGGTGGACGGGCTGCGGGTGGCCTACAGCCCCGCGCTCGGCGGTGCGGCCGCGGTCGACCCGGAGGTGGCCGCGGCGGTGCGGCGGGCGGTGGATCTGCTGGCGGAGCTGGGCGCGGTGGTCGAGGAGATCGACCCGGGGTTCGAGGATCCGGTGGAGGCGTTCCACACGCTGTGGTTCAGCGGCGCGGCCCGGGTGGTACAGCCGCTGGGGGCGGAGGACCGGGAGCTGCTGGATCCGGGGCTGCGCGAGATCTGCGCCCAGGGGGCGTCGTACAGCGCGCTGGACTATCTGGCGGCCGTGGATGTCCGGATGGCCCTCGGCCATGCGATGGGGCGGTTCCACTCCGCGTACGACCTGCTGGTCACCCCGACGCTGCCGATCACCGCGTTCGAGGCGGGGGTCGAGGTGCCCAAGGGGTCGGAGCACACCCGGTGGACGGGCTGGACGCCGTTCACCTACCCGTTCAACCTGACCCAGCAGCCCGCGGCGTCGGTGCCGTGCGGTCTCAGCGGCGCGGGGCTGCCGATCGGGGTGCAACTGGTGGGCGCGCGCCACGCGGACGCGCTGGTGCTGCGGGCGGCGCACGCGCTGTTCGAGGCGGGGCTCGCGGACGGGGTGCGCCCCGCGGCGACCTAAGGCTCGCGGCGACCTAAGGCGCGC
>NZ_JAHLEM010000065.1 GCF_018883605.1 Streptomyces niphimycinicus
GAACCAGGGTGGTCGGCCTGAGCACTCGGCAACGCGCGGGCCGGCAATGGCTGAGGAATTCTTCCCACGGAGCCTCTGCGCACGGATGGCGAGAGCTTGGGCACTCAGATGCTGTTGGCGATGCGCTCGTGGTCCCGTTCGCCCTCGCGGGTCTGGATACCAGCGGCGAGCAGCTTGTGGGCGAGCTCGGTGACCTCATCGCCGAACGCCGCGAACAGGCCCTCGTTCTCAACGGCGTACGCCGCACGCGGAATCGGCTGCGCGACCGTGTCGACCGCGGCCTTCGTGATGGAGATCACCTCCGGCCGGAGGCCGGCGATCCGTCGGGCGAGGGTGTCGACGAAGGAATCGAGTTCGGCGGCGGGCAGGGCACGGTTGATCAGGCCGTACCGTTCCGCGAGCTCCGCGCCCACGAGTTCGGCGCCGAGGATGAGCTCCAGTGCGCGGGCCCTTCCTGCCAGGCGCGTCATGTTCACCGTGCCGCCGCCTCCGGGGAGGATCCCCATCAAGGACTCCGGCTGCCCCTGCCCCGACTTGCCGATCGCCGCGAATCGCATGTCCAGGTACATGAAGAACTCGTTGCCCGCGCCGCGCGCGAAGCCCGCCAGCTTGCCGATGGTGACCTGCGGCAGCGAGCGGACCTCTTCGCTCATCGCCTGGAGGATGTTCAGCCCTTCCGGGACGGTCGAACCCGGCGCGGCCGCGATCGCGGCGCGAGTGGCCGCGGGCAGCGCGTCAGGGTCGGTGAGGTAGGCCATGTCACCGTGCGCAACGAAGAACTCCGGGTCAGCGCTCTCGAAGACGATGACGCGGACGTCGGCGTCGTCCCGCACACGCGCGACGAATGCCCGGAGTGA
>NZ_JAHLEM010000650.1 GCF_018883605.1 Streptomyces niphimycinicus
GCCCGCGGCTGCCTCCGGCTCGGTGGCGGCCCCGCCTCCGGCCCCCGCGCCGGAAGCCGGAGCCACCCCGGAGCCGGAGGCAGCCGCGGGCTCGCCGGCGCAGAGGACTCTCAATACCCGTGCCGCCACGCCCGACAGGCGACTCAGCGGCAGGACCGCGTCGATCAGGCCGTGGTTCATCAGGTTCTCGGCGTTCTGTACGCCGGGCGGAAACTCCTCCCCGTACAGCGCCTCGTGCACCCGCGGGCCCATGAAGCCGATCAGGGCGCCCGGCTCGGCGGCGGTGACATGGCCGAGGGAGCCCCAGGAGGCGAGGACGCCGCCGGTCGTGGGGTGGCGGAGGTGGACGAGATACGGCAGGCCCGCGGCCTTGTGGTCGGTGATCGCCGCGGCCACCTTCACCATCTGGAGAAACGCGACCGTGCCCTCCTGCATCCGGGTGCCGCCCGACGCCGGGGCCGCGAGCAGGGGCAGCCGTTCCGCCGTGGCCCGCTCCACGGCGCGTACCAGCCGCTCCCCCGCGGCGACCCCTATCGAACCGGCCAGGAAGCGGAACTCGCAGGCGACCAGCGCCACCCTGCGCCCCTCGATACGGCCCTCACCGGTGATCACCGACTCGTCCAGCCCGGTGCGCTCCCGTGCCCGTTCCAGGTCGGCCCGGTAGTCGGGGTCGTCCGTGGTGATCTCCACCGGTTCGTCCCAGCCGTGCCAGCTACCGGGGTCGACGATGGCCTCGATCAGCTCACGGGCCGAGGCGCGAGAGTTCGTTGCGGTCATATGTGCCACCCTTCCACGCCGCCGCCCCTCCGCAATCATCGGCCAGCGATCACCTCGGGTATCCCCGGGACGGGCCCATCCTCAGCTCCGCCTGAGCTGCTCCTTAACGGCGCCATAAGACCGGCGGCGGGGCCGTTGGGCGGGGCTAGCGTGCTGCGCGTCACCCCCCAACCGCTCACCCCCAACCGCATCACCCCCAACCGCGACACGCCAACCGCTGGCCTCCCAGCGCGTCCCCCCACCGAAGGAGCCCCCGACGATGACCGCTCGTGCGACCGCTCACCGCAGAACCGCCCGGCTCGCCGTGCTCGGCGTGGTGCCGCTCGCGCTCACGGCGCTGAACGCGGACCCGGCCACCGCGCACGGTTCGATGCAGAACCCGGTCAGCCGGGTGTCGGCCTGCTTCGCGGAGGGGCCGGAGAGCCCGGACTCGGCGGCCTGCAAGGCGGCCGTCCAGGCGGGCGGCACCCAGGCGCTCTACGACTGGAACGAGGTCAACATCCCGGACGCCGCCGGGCGCCACAAGGAGATCATCCCGGACGGAAAGCTGTGCAGCGCGGGCCGCGACAAGTACAAGGGCCTGGACCTGCCGCGCGCCGACTGGCCCGCCACCCCCATGACGGCCGGTGAGCACACCTTCACCTACCGGGCCACCGCACCCCACCGGGGCAGCTTCGAGCTATACGTCACCAAGGACGGCTACGACCCGACGAAGCCGCTGACCTGGGCGGACCTGGAGTCGGAGCCGTTCGCCAAGGTCACCGACCCCACGCTGAAGGACGGGAGCTACGTCTTCACGGGGAACGTCCCCAACAAGTCGGGCCGCCATCTGATCTACAGCGTCTGGCAGCGCTCGGACAGCCCGGAGGCGTTCTACACCTGCTCGGACGTGACCTTCGGCGGAGGCGGGAACGCGGCGGCCAAGGGGGCCGGGGCGAGCGCGAGTTCCGCGCCCACCGCCGCCGCGCCCAATGCCGCACAGATAGCGGAGGGCGCCGAGAAGTCGACCGTCGATCACCATGGCCACGGCGGTGACGACGGCGCCGAGGCCAACCATCAGCCGAAGGCGGCGGACGAGCAGAGCACGGAGGCGAACCAGCCCGAGGCCAAGAGCGCCAAGAGCGCCAAGGTCATGGCCTCGGACGCCGAACCGCAGGACAGCGGCACCGCCGACGGGCAGCATCTCGCCGAGACCGGGGGCGACGGATCCACCGCCCCCATGGCCATCGGCGGCGCCGCGGTCCTCGCCGCCGGCGCGGCCGTACTGTTCGCCGCCGCCAACCGCCGCAAGGCCGTACGCCGCGGCCGAGGCTGAGGCCCTGGGGTGCCGCGGACACCGTGGGCGTCCGCGGCCGATCGGACGGAGCCGGTTCCGGGGAGGATGACGGCACCCCCCGGAACTGGCTCGCCTACGTGCCGGCCGTCCGCGCGGACGGTGCGTGCCAGGCAGCGAGGGCGGCGTCCGCCGCGGCGTGCAGATCCCGGGCGGGCGCGCCGTCGCACACTTGTGTGGAGACGCCGAGCAGGAAGCCGTGGATCATGGATGTGAAACCGTCCACGTCAGTTTCTTCGGCGAGTTCTCCCGTCGCAACGCCACGGACGACGCACTCTCTGATCCGTGCCCGGTCCGTCGCACGGCGCGCCGCCATTGTCCGGCGCACTGCGGCTTCGTCGTCCCCGGGGGCCCGGACGGTACCCGACAGGGCCACGAGGCAGCCTCGCGGGTGGGAAGTGTCGGTCTGCATGTCGATGGATCGGTGCAGCATCCGGGCGACGGCCTCGCGCGGGCTCAGAGCTTCGTCGCCGATGACGTCGGTGACGCTGCCCGGCCCGGCCATGTAGTGCTCCACCGCCCGCTCGAACAGACCCTGTTTCGAACCGAAGGCACCGTACAGGCTTGCCGAAGACAGGCCGGTGGCCTCCCGGAGCTGGGCCATCGATGTCGCTTCATAGCCCTGCTCCCAGAACAGCCGCATCGCGGCTTCCAGGACGCCCTCGATGACGAAGGCGCGGGGGCGGCCGGCAGGGGACACGGCATACCTCCTCTTTAAAGGAACGATCAGTCCAGTTTAGCGGGCAGGCACGCCGTGTCCCCACTCGGCCGACGGCGTGGGCCCGTCCCGCCCATGGCTGCGCTCTCCACACGTACGCGCAGTGCGTCACCACAGGCCGGCGACCCCAGGGCCACGTGCTACAGGGCCGCCTGGGAGAGGATGTCGAACTCGGCGTCGGACAGTTCGATATCGGCAGCTCGCACGTTCTCCTCCAGATGCGCCACGGACGAGGTTCCCGGGATGGGCAGCATTGCGGAGGAACGCTTGAGAAGCCAGGCCAGGGCAAGTTGCGCCGGGCTCGCACCGTGCTGCTCGGCCAGCGCGGCCAACGGGCCGTCTCCTTCTGCAAGTCTTCCGGTGGCCAAGGGGAACCAGGGGATGAAGCCGATGCCGTGCTCCGTGGCATAGTCCAGCAGCGGCTCCGCCGCGCGATCGGCCAGATTGAACATGTTCTGCACGGAGACGATCGCAGCCACTTGCGTCGCCACCTCAACATCCTCGATGGACACCTCGGACAGTCCGATATGACGGATCTTGCCCTCCTCCTGCAACTCCTTCAGTACCCCGATCTGTTCCTCGACGGGCACATGGGGATCGATGCGATGTAGCTGGAACAGGTCAATGCGGTCCAGGCCAAGATTGCGCAGGCTCATCTCGGCCTGCTGGCGCAGGTACTCGGGCCTGCCGACAGGAAGCCACTGGTCGGGTCCCTGGCGGGTGAGACCCGCCTTGGTCGCGATGACCAGGCCGTCCGAATAGGGATGCAGGGCCTTCCTGATGAGTGGCTCGGCGACCATGGGGCCGTAGGAGTCGGCCGTGTCGACGAAGTTCACACCGAGGTCCACCGCCCGGCGCAGCACCCGTACGGCCTCGTCCGGGTCCTTCGGATCTCCCCAGACGCCCGGGCCGGTCAGTTGCATCGAACCGAAGCCGAGGCGGATGACGGTGAGATCATTCCCGAGGTGGTAGCTGCCCGCCGCCAGGGCAGGTGATGGGACCGGGTTCACAATCAATCTCCTTAACCGTATTCAGGGGCTGGACACGCCCTTCGTCCTTCAGCGCGTGCCCGTTGTGGCGGGGGTCGGGCCCGGCGTCAGGAAGCGTCTGCCGCGTCGTTCCAGGGGCGCCAGCGGCCGGCGCCGTCGACGGTTCCCAGCTGCTGGTCGGCGAAGTGGACACCGAAGCCGTAGACCCCGTCCCGGGCCAGGTAGTCCACGAGCCGGCGCCGTGACCGTTCGGCCTCGTTCCGGTCGGTGTCGAGAACGACTTCCCAGTCCGGGTGCTGAACCTGGACCGGTGAGTGCATGGCGTCACCGAAGGCCACGACCTCCCGGCCGTCGCCGGTGTCGAGGATCCAGGCGGTGTGCCCGGGGGTGTGCCCGGGAAGGGACCACGCGCGGACCCCGCCCGCGATCTCGGTCCCGTCGGCCACGACCACGGTGCGCTCGTCCTGGCCGGCCAGGACCGGGCCGGTCCCGGGCGGGACGCTCTCCAGCTCGCCCTTCCCGACCATCCAGCGCGCCTTCGTGAAGAGGCTCCGCGGATCCTCGACCGCGTCGGGCCGGGCCCACCCGGTGTGGTCGCCGTGGAAGTGGGTGAAGGCCACCGTCTCCAGCTCGGCCGGGTCCACGCCGAGGGTCGCCAGTGACTCGGGCAGGTTCCGCACATGGCCGAAGGCGTGCTGGAAGTGCTCCAGGTCCTCGCCCGATATGCGGCCATGGCCGGCGTCGATGAGCAGGCGGGTGCCGCCCCGCTCGACGAGCAGCGCCCCGCATCCCATGGGCAGGTGGCCCGCCTCGGTCATATGCGTGCGGTGCGCGTGCCAGTCCTCCTCGGCGGAGGCCGGATAGACCCGGGTCGGGATCATGTCGACGCCCGCGTCGGGAACGTAGCTCAAGGTGAGTTCGCCCAGGGTGCGTACCCAGATGGCGGGGAGCCGGAATCCCGAGCCGTCGCCGTCCTCGACGCTTTTCGTCGTTGTGTACCGCTCATGCGTTGCCACGGGGTCGTGCCTTTCGTGTTCGTGGGTGCCGTACGTGGTGGTGGGCGGTCCGCTCACGGGGCGACCACGCGGATCGGGTGGCCCGCGGCGTACGCGAGGATGTCCTCGAGCGCGTCGGAGTAGAAGACGTCGTAGGTGCCCTCGGTGACGTAGCCCAGATGCGGGGTGAGCACCGTGCGCGGGGCCGTGCGCCACGGCGAGTCGGCCGGGAGGGGCTCGGTGGAGTGGACGTCCAGACCGGCTCCGCCGATGGTCCCGGCGTGCAGGGCCGCGAGCAGCGCCTCCTCGTTGACGACGGGCGCGCGCGAGGTGTTGACCAGCAGCGAGTCCGGTCGCATGAGTGCGAGGTCGTCGGGGCCCAGGAGTCCGGTGGTGCGGGCGGAGAGCTTGAGGTGGATCGTCACCACGTCGGACGTGGCCAGCAGTTCCCGCTTGTCGACCGGGGTGACCCCGACGGCACGGGCGTGCTCGGCGTCGAGGTGGGCGCTCCAGGCGACGACGTCCATACCGAAGGCGAGCCCCACGCGAGCCACGGGGGTGCCCACACCGCCGAGCCCGATGACGCCGAGGCGGGCGCCGCGCAGATCGCGCCCGACGGTCCGCTGCCAGCCGCCCCCGCGTACGTCGCGGTCCGCGGCGGGAAGGGAGCGGGCAAGGGCGTGGATCAGGCCCCAGGTGAGCTCGGCCGTCGGTATCAGCCCCGCCCCACGGGTGCCCGACACCACGATTCCGCGCTGCCGGGCCGCGGCCACGTCGATGGCCGCGTTGGCCGGGCCCGTCGTCACCAGCAGGCGCAGGCGCGGCAGCCGGTCGATGACCTCGGCCGGGAACGCGGTGCGCTCGCGCATGGCCACGACGACGTCGAACGGCTCCAGCGCGGCGATCACGTCCTCGGGACCGCCCAGGGCCTCGGTGAAGGCCGTGAGTCGTGCGCCGTCCGGCAGGGTGCTCCAGTCGGCGTACCGGCGCGCGACTCCCTGGTAGTCGTCGAGGATCGCCACTCGATGGATCTCAGGCACAACCAACCTCCTCACGGCACGAGCTCACACGGCCCGCGCCCACCGGGTGCCGCACGGCCGCCGACGATTCGGCCGGCGGTTCGGCGGGGCTGGGGTGGACCAGCTCCAGAGTCCAGATGCCGGCCCCGACCAGTGCGATGACCAGGCCGAGCCCGCACACGCCCGGCCACCCCACGAACGGGTACAGCGCCGCGGTCAGCGCCGAGGCGACGGTGGCCCCGGCGAACGCGGACACCATGAGGGCCGTCGTCACGCGGCTTCGAGCGTGCGGGACGCGGCGGTAGATCGCACTCTGGTGGCTGATCAACAGGGACTGCTGGGCGAGGTTGAGCGCGATGATCCCGGCGGTCAGTGCGATCAGGCCGCTCGGCCCGCCCACCCCGGCGACGGCGAGCACGGGCCAGCTGGCCGCCAGCAGGACCAGTCCGCCCGTGGTCACCCGGCGGCCGTGGCCGCGGTCGGCGAGCCGACCGGCCCTCGCCGCCGCGGCGGCTCCGACGACCCCGGCCAGGCCGAACAGGCCGATGACGGCGGGGCCGAACTCGTACGGCGGACCGGCCAGCAGGAACGACGACGCGGTCCACAGGACGGTGAAGCAGCCCATGCCGACCGCCGCCAGGGCCATGCGCCTGCGCAGCAGCGATTCGCCGCGCACCAGCGCCGGTACCGAGCGCAGCAGCTGGGGATAGGTGCTGCTCTCCGACCGCGGGACAGGGCGCAGGAGTAGGCGCAGGGTGACCGCCAGAGCCGCCATCAGGACCGCGGCGAAGACGAACACCAGCTGCCAGTCACCGATCTGGGCGAGCACCCCGGCGACGGTACGCGCGATCATGATCCCGATCAGCAGCCCGCTCATCACCGTGCCCACCGCCGACCCGCGCTGGTGGTCCGGCGCCAGCGACGCGGCCATGGGCACCACGATCTGCGCCACCGCGGAGGTCGCCCCGACCACCCCGATCGCGGCGAGCAGCAGCCCGAGCGACGAGGACGCCGCCGCACCGAGGAGCGCGAGGGCGCTCAGGCCCAGCAGCACGGTCACCAGGCGGCGCCGTTCCAGTACGTCCCCCAGGGGCACCAGCAGCGCCAGCGAGAGCGCATAGCCGATCTGCGAGACGGTGATCACCAGGCCGCCGGCTCCCTGGGACACCCCGAGCGCCCGCGATATCACGGGCAGCAATGGCTGGGCGTAGTAGATGTTCGCCACCGCCGCGCCACACACCACGGCCAGCAGCAGCACCGTCGCCCGGCTCAGGGTCGGAGGGCCGGTACCGGACCCGTCGGCGGACGCTGTGCGAGGGCGGACCGAACCGCTCGCGACGAATTGTGGATCGTTCATGCCACAATCCATACTCCGGCCCCGCGTGAACGTCAATGGATTACGGATCGAACGATCCAAATGTGGGGCAGTTCACCTCGGGGCCAAGCGGTTCACCGGAAGAGGTCGAGGTTGTCGGCGGCCCAGCGGCGGAACGGACGGCCGGGGCGGCCGGTCAGCCGCTGGGTGGAGCGTGCCGCCTCGCGGTGCCCGGTGGGCAGCGCGGCCCAGTAGTCCAGGACGGACTCGGCCAACGGCGCGGGCACGTGGGCGCCCAGGTGCACGGCCACCCTTTCCCGGGTGGGTTCGCGCAGCTCGAGCGGGCGGTTGAGCATCTGCCCCAGCATCCGGACCTGATCGCGGAAGCTGAGCACTTCCGGGCCGCCGAGACCGATGGTCTCACCGTCCAGCCGGCCGCCGGTGAGCGCCAGTTCGGCGACGTCGACGATGTCATCGGGATGGATGACATCGAGCCGGGCGTCCGGATACGCCTGCTCGACCGGTCGCCCGGCACGGACGGACTCGGCCCAGTGCCGCGCCATGGTGGCGAACCCGCCCGGGCGCAGCACGGTCGCCGTCAGCGGCGTGGCCCGTAGCGCCCGTTCCACCCGCAGATGGTGGCGGGCCAGCGCGTTGTGCTCCGCGCCGGGGAGGGCCGCCGAGTCCGATGAGAGCAGTACGACCCGCCGCACCCCGGCCGGGATGGCGGCGGTCAGCAGTGCCTCGATCCCGGCCGGTTCGGCGTAGAGGAAGACGTCGGTGACTCCGGCCAGCGCGGGGGCGAAAGTCGTCGGGTCCGCGAGATCGAGGGGGACGGCGGATACACCGGCGGGCAGATCGAGCTTCTCCGGGGCTCGGCTGGCCGCTCGGACCCGGTGCCCGGATTCATGCAGGCGGCGGAGCAGGCCGGCGCCGATGCCGCCACGGGCTCCGGTGATCAAGAGGGTCACGCGTTCCACTCCTCGCGATAGCTGGGATGCGGCCCGCGAACGGTGCCGGTCACCAGCCTGCGGCGGCTTGGTCATCGAGTCCAACGAAGATTGCCAATAACATTCATCGACTCCTGCTATAAATGGCGGGTGGAACTACGTCAGCTGGAATGCTTCGTCGCCGTCGCGGAGGAACGCAGCTTCACCCGCGCCGCGGCCCGGTTGCACATCGTGCAGTCCACCGTGTCGGCCACGATCGCCGCTCTGGAGAAGGAACTGGCCTCCCCGCTGCTGGTGCGCACGACCCGACGGGTCGGCCTTACCGATGCCGGGCTCGAACTCCTCCCCAAGGCCCGAGTGGCGCTCGACGCCGTCCGGGACGCCCGTGATGTCGTCCATGCCGTTCAGGGCGGACTGCGCGGCACCCTGCGCATAGGAACCATGAGCTCACTCGGGCCGATCGAGCTGCCCGCCCTGCTGGGCCGCTTCCACCGCGATCACCCCGAGGTGTCCGTGCGCCTGGCGACGGCGGCGTCCGGCGGGGGATCGCCGGAACTCATCGCGGCACTGGCCGAAGGCCGGCTCGACCTCGCCTTCGTCTCGCTCCCCGGGCAGTGCCCGGCCACCGCGCGACTGCGCCACCTGACCTCGATACGGCTCGATCTCGTGGTTCCACGAGAACACCCTCTGGCCGGCCGCGCCACGGCAGCGATCTCGGACCTGGCCGACGAGCCCTTCATCGACTTCCCATCCGGATACGGGAACCGGGCCGTGACCGATCGCGCCTTCACCGCCGCCGGACTTCGGCGGCACGTGACCATCGAGATCACCGACATCGCCGCTGGTGTGGACTTCGTTCGCAACCGCCTCGGCCTGGCGCTGCTGCCTCGCGGCGCCGTCGGCCCCGACGACGATCTCACCACCCTCGATATCGCCGACGCCGACCTGGACTGGCCCATCTCCCTCGCCACCCCAGCGGAACGCACCCCTTCCGCGGCGGCGCGCGCGTTCGAGCAGCTCGTCGATCGCCACCTCGCGGAGCGCTCCTGAGGCACAGAAGGTTTGGCTCCCCCGCCCGTCGTCACTCCAGCCCGGCGATCACGCCTCCTCGGCCAGCGCCGCGTCGAGGGCAGCCGTCAGCCGCTGCACCCGCGCCTGCAAGTCCACCGCCTCCGCCAGGCCGAGGCCGCTGGCCTCGATCGCCTTCAGGGGTACGCCCTGGGCGCGCTCCTTCAGCGCCGCGCCCTCCGCCGTCAGCCGGACCGTCACCGAGCGCTCGTCGTGTGCACTGCGCTCGCGCTGGACGAGTCCGGCCGTCTGCATCCGCTTGAGCAGCGGCGAGAGGGTACCCGAGTCCAGCCGCAGGAACTCCCCCAGCCGCTTGACCGGCATCTCCCCGTGCTCCCAGAGCACCAGCATGGCCAGGTACTGCGGATAGGTCAGCCCCGTGTCGCTCAGCACCCGGCGGTAGAGGCCGTCGAAGGCGCGGGAGGCGGCGTGCAGGGAGAAGCAGAGCTGGCGATCGAGCCGGAGCAGTTCATCGGCGGGATGCGGCTCGGGGTCGGTGCCCCCGGTCGTGGGGTCGGTGGTGCGGTCGGACTGGTGTGACATGTGTCCAGCGTACCCTTTAGTTGTGCACAACTTAATTGTGTGCTGTACTTCCGTCCGGAGGCGGGGCGCACCGGGCGCCCACCTCCCGACTGCCTGATACGAAAGGGATGGTCTTCATGGACGCGATCTACACCGCGGTGGCCACTGCCAACGGACGCGACGGCCGGGCCGTGAGCTCCGACGGACAGCTCGACCTGCCGCTCGCCATGCCGCCCGCCCTCGGCGGCAACGGCCAGGGCACCAACCCCGAGCAGCTCTTCGCCGCGGGCTACGCCGCCTGCTTCGCGTCCGCGCTCGGCCTCGTCGGCCGCCAGGCCAAGGTCGACACCAAGGACATCTCCGTCACCGCCGAGGTCGGCATCGGCAAGGACGAGGCGGACGGCGGCTTCGGGCTCAAGGTGACGCTGCGCGTCGAACTGCCGGACGACCTGGAGAACGAGACCGGCCACAAGCTGGTCGAGCAGGCGCACCAGGTGTGCCCGTACTCCAAGGCGACGAGGGGCAACCTCGAGGTCGAGCTCGTCGCCGAGTAATTCGGACGACAGCAGCCGGACGAGAGCCATCGGACGACCACCGGACAGACAGGGCCGACAGGGCCGACCGGCACCCCCGGGGGGATCGCCCTTCGACGTGTTCGAGGTCCGCGGCCATGCGGCTCAGCACCCGCGCCGTCTCCAGGTACTGGTCGTCCGTCAGCCCGTCCATCAGCCGCCGCCGGGTGGCGCCGACCCGCTCCGCCACGGCGGCGTGGCCGTCGGCGCCGGGCGGGGCTGGTGCGGCGGGAGGCGGACCAGTCCGACGGGCGACGGGGTCGGCCCCCGCCCTTGTCAAGCGTCAGTCGTCCGACGCACAGGTGGTCGGGGTGGCGTGATCCGGATCGAGGGCATTGACGGCCTCGTGGAAGGCCAGCCCGTCGGTCAGGCCGATGGCCAGATGCTCGGAGATGTCGGTCGCGCACAGATCCTGGATCAGCACGTTCTTGACGTTCGGACCGGAGAGGAACTGCGCCTGGTAGGGGGTCGCGACCTCGTCGTACTTGGTCGCGATGACCGTGTAGCGCACTCCGGGGACGGTGTCGCCGCCCTCGTTGAGGCGCCGCAGGAAGTCCGAGCCGACCACCTGGTCCATCAGCCCCGGGGTGCCCTTGGCGATGAGATCGCCGACCCCGGGAAAGTAGTCCAGCAGCTTCGTCAGCCCGGACAGGGTGGTGCCGTGGTTGGTGGGGGCGATGCCGACCAGGGCGTTCACCTTCGGCGCGCCACCGAGGAACTTGAGGTAGTAGCGGGGCATCATCCCGCCCTGCGAATGCCCGACCATGTCGACCTTGGCGGCGCCGGTGGCGGCGAGCACCCGGTCCACATGGGTGGACAGTTGCTTGGCGGACTGGTCGACCGCCCCCAGACCGTGGAAGAACGGCACGGCGGGCAGTTGGCCGTAGTCGAGGGAGAAGACGCAGTAACCCCGCTTGACCAGGTAGGGCGCGAAGCCGAGCCAGTTGTCGACGGAGTTGCCGAGGGTGCCGTGCACCAGGACGACGGGGCGGGGGTGCTGGGCCGAGGGCTTGCAGGAGTAGTCGTTCCAGCCGCTGCTCACCCCCTGCGACGCGGTGTCCGTGGCGAGCGCGGCGGTGGGGGTCGCCACGGTCGCCGCGACCGCGAGGGCCAGGGCGGGCAGTAACGTACGGGGCGTGGACTTCGCGGTCTTGACGGACTTCGGGGTCTTGACGGTCTTCGCGGTCTTCGCGGTCTTCGCGGTCTTCCGGAATCGCCGGATACGCCTCCGGGGCAGCATCACATGAACTCCTCGCTGGTGGGGGAGAGAGTCGCGCTGAGGGTGCGCTGACGGTGCGCTTGCGCTGCGCCCTGCGATCCGGATCACAAGAAGTGGTGCGCTCAACCGAAATTACGCGCGAGTAGCAAAGGCATCCAGCCATCTGCCGGTGAAGGAACGTTTACACCCTTTTCACGCGACGTCCAGGAATCCGGCGGGCCGGACCGCGGAGATACCGAAGCGGGCCCGGGCCCGGTCGGCGGCGGCCTCCAGACGGCGTGACTTCTCGTCCGCGGGGTCGAACGTGAGCTGATGGGAGGCGAGTTCGGCGTCCATCAGCCCCTCGAAGCGCAGCGCCACGGACCGCACCCGGGCCCGCTGAAGCCCGAGCGCGTCATGCAGCGCGTACGCGGCGGCGGTCAGCGCGGGGGTGTGCGCGGTCGGCTCGGTCAGGGTGCGGGAGCGGGTGGTCGTGGAGCGGTCGGCGTAGCGCACGGTGAGGCTGATCGCGGCCGCGACCTGCCCACTCGTCCGCAGCCGCACCCCGAGCCCGTCGGCGAGGGTGAGCAGCGCGCGGCGCCTGCGGACAGGGTCCAACTCATCGTGACGGAAGCGGTGTTCCGCGCCCACCGCACGGGCGGGGGCGTTCGGGGTGACCGGCGCCGGGTCGATACCGCGCGCCCACGCGTGGACGCGGCGCGCGGTCGCCGCGCCGAGGATCCGCTGGAGGGTGGACAGCGGCGCGGCGGCGATCCGCGCGGCGCTGTCCAGCCCGTACGCGCTCAGGGTGCGCGCGGTCGCGGGCCCCACCCCGGGCAGGGCGATGGGCGGCTTGCGCGCCAGGAACGCGGCGACGGCGTCCGGATCGCCGGGAACGGTACGGACGGACCCGGCCGCT
>NZ_JAHLEM010000651.1 GCF_018883605.1 Streptomyces niphimycinicus
CGCCCAGCGAGCCGCTCCCGGCCGGGTCCGCGGCGGCCGGGCCGAGGCCGGTGCCGCCCGCGTCGTGGCTCACCGTGCCGACGGTCACCGGCTCCACGACCACCGGCTTGTGGTCCGCCGCCCGGACCGCGCCGGTCGGCTCGGTCAGCAGCCGGTGCGGTACGAAGACCACCACCCGGGTACCGCCGTACGCCGACGCCGTGGACAGCTCCACCCCGAAGCCCAGCTCCCGCGACCAGCGCCCGACACAGGCGAGCCCCAGCCGTGGCACGGCGCCGAGCTGGGCCAGGTCCAGACCGTCCCGCAGTTGGGCCACGGCCTTTTCCAGCACGTCCGGCGGCATGCCGAGCCCGGCGTCGTCGATCTCGATGACCGCGCCCGCCGCGACCTCCCGCACGGCGACCGCGACCTGGGTGCGGGAGGGGGAGAAGACCGTGGCGTTCTCCAGGAGTTCGGCGACCGCGTGCATCAGGCCCTCCACGGCGGGTGCCACCGCGTAGAGGGTCTGCCCGCCGTGGACGTCCACCCGGCCGAACTCCACGATGCGCGACTGCGCGCCCCGCACACAGTCGAAGAGCGACACCGGCCGGGGCTCCCGCCGCGCGGGCCAGATCCCGCACATCACCAGCAGCGTCTGGGCCTTGCGGGTCATCTGGGCGGCCGCGTGGTCCGCCTTCATCACCTCGCCCATCAGCCGCGCGTCCTCGACCTGCTGCTCGAGCCCGTCGAGGACCTGCTGCTGCACCATCGACATGGCGTGCATATTGCGGGCCACCGACTCGAACGACGCCTGGACGGAGTCGCGCAGCCGCCGCTCCCGGCGCGCCGCCTCGTCCAGATCGCTCTGTACGGCGGCCAGTCGCGCGACCTCTTCGCCGCGCTCGGCCGCCAGCGTTCGCTCGCGCGCGGTATTGGCTCGTTCCCGTTCGGAAACGGCTCGTTCTCGCTCGGTCGCCGTACGCGCGCCGGCAAGCGCGCGACGGAGTCTGACCACCCAGGTGAGGCACAGCGACAGCACCAGTACCAGCACCGCGGACGCGGCCACGACGACGGCCTCCGTCCCCGACAGCACCTTTGACACCTCCATCTGGGACACGGCCAGGAAAGGGCAGATACTACTGACCAACTGATCAGTCTGGTCCGGTAGTTGCCAAACTCTCACGAGGGAGCCGCCGTGCCCGCACCGGGGTCAGGGTTGGGCGGGGTCCGTCCGCGGCAGGCACAACAGCAGGCGAGCCCCGCCGCGCGGGCTGGTGAGCACCGTAAGGCTGCCACCGTGGGCGTGAGCGATGTCATTGGCGATGGCGAGCCCGAGACCGGTGCCGCCGTCCTGACGGGCCCGCGCGTCATCCAGCCGGGTGAACCGCTCGAACACGCGCTCGCGGTCGGCTTCCGGGATGCCCGGACCGTCGTCGTCCACGGCCAGTTCGACCTGGCCACCGCGGACCGCCACGGTGATCGAGACGGTGGTACGGGTGTGCCTCCGGGCGTTGTCGGCGAGGTTGGTGAGCAGCCGCGACAACTGCACCCGGCTGCCGGTCACGACGGCCGCCCGCTCCTGCTCCCCGGCCAACGTCAGCGCGCCCGGGTGGCGCCGTACCTCCTCGGCCGCCAGCGCGCCGAGATCCACCGCCGCGGTGCGCGGCGCCTCCTGCGCGTCCAGCCGGGCGAGCAGCAGCAGATCGGAGGCGACGGCCTGGAGCCGGTCGGTGTCCCGCAGCGCCTTGTGCACGGCGGCCGGCCAGTCGGTACGCGACGGGCGGGCCAGGACCAGTTCGAGCTGGGCGCGCACGGCCGCGATGGGGCTGCGCAGCTCATGCGAGGCGTCGGCCACGAACTGCCGCTGCCGGGTCATGGCCCGGTGCAGCCGGTCCAGGGTGGCGTTCATGGTGCGGGCCAGCCGGTGGATCTCGTCCCGCGCCCGGGGCACCGGCACCCGGCGGTGCAGATCGCGCTCGGTGATCTCGGTGAACTCCCGCCGCATCGCGGCGACCGGGCGCAGGGCGCGCCCCACGAGCAGCCAGGTGAGCCCCGCCACGAACAGCACCAGACCGGCGGCCGCGGGTGCGGCCTGGCGAAGCAGCAGCCCGGTGGCGTTGTCGACGGCGGTGGTCGAGGGGCTCACCTTCACGCTGTACGGCTGGCCGGCGTCGAGCGGCTCGGCCGCAGTGGCCGCGGTCGAGTCCTGCGGGGTGGCCTCCGTCTGCCGCGAACCGGCCTCCGTGGGCATGATGGGGGTGACCGTCCGGCCGGCGACGTCCTTGATCGTCACCGCGCCGGGGGCGACGATGAGCGCCCGCTTCGGCGCGGGGTGGGTCCGCGCCAACTGGCCCTTGATCGCCACGGCGGCGTTCCTCGCGTCCAGGTCGGCGCTGGCGCGCAGGTTGTGCTGAAGGGCCAGCACCAGGGCCAGCATGCACAGCCCGATCGCGAAGGCCACGGTCCCGGCGGCCGCCAGCACGGCCTTGGCGCGCACGCTCAACCCGGACGTCAGGCGCGGACGGCGGCCTCCCGTGTCCCCTGGGGCCTCGCCGTCGGCCGGGTGCCCGATGTCCTGTCCGGCATCCTGCCCGGCGTCCGTGATGTGCCCCGTGTTCGCGGTCCGCCCCGCGTCCGCGCCGATGTGCCCCACCGTCTCACCCTCCGTCGCGGGCCAGCAGATAGCCCGCGCCCCGTATCGTGCGGATCGACTGCCGTCCGTACGGCACATCGATCTTCCGGCGCAGGCTCCGGATATAGACCTCGACCAGATTGGCCCCGCCGTCGTACGCGGTGTCCCACACGCTCTGCACGATCTCGGACTTGGAGACCACCTGGCCCGCGCGCCGGGCGAGGTACTCCAGCACGGCGAACTCCTTGGCCGTGAGCGTGACCTCCTCCGTCCCGCGCGCACAGGCCAACGCGGCGGGCTCCAGCCGCAGATCGCCCAGTTCCAGCACATCGGGCCGGTCCAGCCCCCCGCGCCGCACCAGGGCCCGCACCCGTGCGATCAGCACGACGAAGGAGAACGGCTTGGTCAGATAGTCGTCCGCGCCCACGTCGAGCCCATCGGCCTCGTCGTACTCGCCGTCCTTGGCGGTGAGCATCAGGATCGGCGTCCAGTCGCCCTGCTCGCGCAGCCGAGAGCACACCTGATAGCCGGAGCATCCGGGGAGCATCACATCCAGCACGATCGCCGCGTATCCGCCGGAGCGGGCGAGCGCCAGGCCGCTGA
>NZ_JAHLEM010000652.1 GCF_018883605.1 Streptomyces niphimycinicus
GTCCAGTCGCCCTGCTCGCGCAGCCGAGAGCACACCTGATAGCCGGAGCATCCGGGGAGCATCACATCCAGCACGATCGCCGCGTATCCGCCGGAGCGGGCGAGCGCCAGGCCGCTGAGCCCGTCCGCCGCCGTCTCGATGGTGAAACCCTCCTGCTCCAGGCCCTCGGTGAGCAGTTCGCGGAGCCGGGCGTCGTCTTCCACCACCAGTATGCGCACGCGGTCAGGATGGCATGGGCAAGCTGAGGCCCCGCTGAACCGGCAGCGGTTTCAGCGGGGCCTCAGGCGGTTCAGCGAGGACTCAGCATCGGTGCGCCACGGTGAGTGCGCCGACGGATCAAGGGTCCTTCGGCAGCCAGTTCCACTCCCCGAATCAAGGAGAGCTGTGCCCATGTCTCATTTCCTGCCTCGTGCCACGTCCGCGAAGCGGCGGGGTGTCGTGCTCGCCATGGCGGCCGGTGCCCTGGCGCTGGGTGCCGCGGTCCCCGCCTCGGCGTCGTCCTCCGCTTCCGCCGCCAAGACGAAGCCCAGTGACACGGTCACCTGCCGGGTGGTGCACGGCGCCAAGGGCGTCAAGCCCGCCAAGCCCGCGAAGCCCGCCAAGTCGGTCGAGCTGACCGAGGCGGTCAAGGCCACCGAGGCGGTCAAGGCCGACGGCAAGACGGTCACCGTGGCGCCGAAGGACGGCGCCCGCGGACACGGCGACATCTGCGCCATCCCCGCCATCCCCACCTTGCCGGGCAAGCCCGGCAAGGTGTGCACGATCGTCATCATCGACGGCAAGGCCGGGAGCAAGGACGACGTCTCCGCCGTCCCCGCCCACCCCACGACGCCGACCAAGCCGGGTAAGCCCAGCGAGCCGGCCAAGCCCGGTAAGCCGTCCAAGACCTGCGAGATCGTGAAGGTCGAGAAGGGGCACCGCGCCGACGACCGGTCCGCGGACGCGACGAGCGCGGCGGTCGGGGCGACCCGCTCCTGAACCAACTGGCCGGCCCGTGGGGGGATCGGCCGACGGCCCGGCGCGCATGGCGCGCCGGGCCGTCGCGCGTTCCGCGGGAAGCACACGGCCGTTCCGCGGGAAGCACACGACGGGGCCAGGCGTTCACCCGTCATGTCGATCATAAGACCACGATGAGTCGTACCAAGTTGGAGATCCTGACCCCGTGGCTGCCCGGGCAGCCGTGGTACGCCGCCGCCCGGCGCGCGCCGGAGCTGTCCCGGGCCGGTGGCTTCCGGCTCGACGACCCGGAGGGCGAGGTGGGGATCGAGTTCATGGTGGTGCGGGACGACGCCGGTGACCGGCCCGCCTGGTGCCACGTACCGATGACCTACCGCGCGGCGCCGCTCGCCGGAGCCGAGCAGGCCCTCATCGGCACGACCGAGCACGGGGCGCTGGGGCAGCGGTGGATCTACGACGGGGCGCATGACCCGGTGCTCGTGGGCCAGTTGCTCGCCCTCCTCCAGAGCCGCGCCGAACCGCAGGCGCAGAGCGTGTCCGACACCCCGGACCCGTCCGTCACGGCCGAGGTGACCGGAGCCGGGCTCGATGTCCTGGCCGGGGGCGCGGGGTTTCCGGCCGTCGCGAACGGGCCGGACGGCACCCGTCTGCTGCTGGGCGACGGGGGCCCCGCCCTCCAGGTGACGCGCGTGCTGCGTCCGGAGTCCGGCGCGGAGTCCGGTACGGAGTCCACCGGGGCCCGGGGCGCCCGGGGCCATGTCAGGGCGGGCTGGCGGCTGCCGGAGGTCGGCGAGGCCCGCGGCCGGTACGTCGTGCTGCGACGCGGCGCCCTGACACCCCGAACACCCCTCACCGGGCCGATAGGTCCAATGAATTGACGCACCGGAGGCGAAGTGGGGTGATTCCGCGCCCACTGTATTGACGTGTTCCTCTCGTAGATCCTACCTTTCCCGGGGGCCGTCACAGCCCGCAACAAGGCCGGTGTGAGCGAGGCGTCCCTCCCAGCGGCCCCCGTGACGCCCACCGCTGGCGGCCCCGGCGCCCTGCCCGGCGCCCCCACCGGGGTCAAGGCCAACGCCGATGCCACGGCCGCGACGGTGTCATGGACGCCGCCCAGGGCCGCCGGGGACACGCCTCTCATCGGCTACCGGATCACCCGCTCCGACGGCCGCGTGACCACCGTGACCGGCCGCGACGTCCTGGTCGCCCAGCCCCGGGCCAAGGGCATGCTGCGGGTGATCGGCAATCTGCGCCCATCCACCGCGTACACCTTCTCGCTCGCGGCGGTGACGGCCACCGGCACCGGCCCGTCCGCCGAGGTGTCCGTCACGACCCCGTCCCGATAGGCGCGCGAAAGCTCACGCTACGGGGCGCGAAAGCTCACCTGATCCCCACCGATCCCCACTGATCCCCACTGATCCCCGCGCTGCTCCGCGGACCCGAGCCGGAGGCGAGCCGTGACCGGCTCGCCTCCGGTGGTCCGCTCACCCGGCTCCGGGGCGGGGACAGCGACCAGGCCCCAGGTCGCCGTCAGGCGGTGGCCGCGTCCTCGTAGGGGGTGGGACAGCCCTGCGTGGCGGTCACGGCGGTCAGCAGCACCACCGAGTCCTCCAACGCCCGCAACCCGTGCCGCTCATGCGGCAACTCCTGCACCTGGCCCGCGATGAGATCCATCCGGTCACCGCCGCCGGTCAGCCGTACATGCCCGTGCAGCACCTGGAGACTGGCCGCCGGAGGAGCGTTGTGCTCATCGAGCTCACAGCCGGAGACCATGGCGATCACGCTCTGCCGCAGCGGGCCGTCGTGCAGGAACAGATGTGCGCTGCGCCCGTGCGGATCGGCCTTGGCCTGGTCCAGATGGTGGCGCGCGAGCGCGGTGAGGTCATCCATGAGAGCCCCTCGATCGGTCCGGTCTGATCGTCGGCGGGTTCCCTCAATCCTCACCGGCTAGCGTGGTGGGCGCCAGTTCGCAGCCGCGCGCGGTGTCGGACCGTACGACCGCGCCGTGGAGAGAGGTACCGCAGCAGTGGCCGACTACCTGACCGTACTGACCACCACCGACACCCCCGAGAAGGCCGAGGCGCTGGCCCGCGGGGCGATCGAGGCCCGGCTGGCGGCCTGTGCGCAGATCAGCCAGCCCGTGACATCCGTGTACCGGTGGGAGGGGGAGGTCGAGACGGCGGCCGAATGGCAGGTGCTGTTCAAGACGACCGCCGCGCGCTACGACGAGCTGGAGGCCCATATCCGCGAGGCGCACGACTACGAGACGCCCGAGGTCATCGCGACGCCCATCGTGAACGGCAGCGAGGACTATCTGGCGTGGGTGGTGTCGGAGACGACGATCGGCTGACGGCGACGGGCGACCGGCAATGGGCGACCGGCGGCGGGGGCGGGGGCGAGGGGCGGGGCGACCGCTCAGTGGGAGCCGGAGTCCCCCCGCCCCGCCAGCGCCCGCTCGATCCCCCGCTCCCGTGGCCCCAGGAAGTGCGGATCCGGCTCGAACGCCGCGTCCAGGGCCGCCTTGCCCGCCGCCACGACCTCCCGCGTCCCACCGAAGTACCAGGTCGTATCGTGCGGCTCGTCGACCGCGACCCCGTACGCGTCGATCCCCGCCGCCCCGCACAGCGCCAGCGCCCGCCGCACATGGAACCCCTGGCTCACCAGCACCGCCTTGTGCACCCCGAAGACCCGCCGGGCCCGGCTGCACGAGTCCCAGGTGTCGAACCCCGCGAAGTCGCTCACGATCCGCCGGTCCGGGACCCCGCGCTCGACGAGATAAGCGCGCATCGCGTCCGGTTCGTCGTAGTCATGGCGGCTGTTGTCCCCGGTGACCAGCAGCGCATGGACCCTGCCGTCCTTGTAGAGCCGTACGGCGGCGTCCAGGCGGTGCGCCAGATACGGCGACGGCTCCCCGTTCCACAGCCCCGCCCCGAAGACCACGCCCACCGGGGCCGAGGGCACATCGGCCACCGTATGGATCCGGTCGTCCGTGGTCAGCCGCAGCCAGGTCGCGGGGAGCAGGGCCAGTACGCAGACGAGAACGCACCCCTGCACCAGCCGCCGCCACCCCCGCCGCGTCCGCGGCAACCGCCCCCGCACCCACCCCGGCATGCGCTCCCCCTCCCCGCATCACCGATCCGGTCGCGCTGTGGGACGCGGGAGAGGGGGTGGCGGTTGCGTCGGGTTACTCGGCGGTTTCCTCCTGGTCCTCTTCTGGCTCATCCACGAAATCGGTAGTCTCGAGCTCGAAGCCGAACGGCGCGGGGATGGGCAGCGGCTTACCGAACGGGACCGTCATACGGGCGAGATAGCCGTGGTCTGAAGGGTCCCAGAAGGCCGTGATCTCTTCGGTCTGCATGTCGAGCACGAGGTAGACCGGCACATGGCGACCGTAGACCTCGAGCTTCTCCTGCCAGTCGACATCCCGGGTGGAGACGGACGTGAGCTCGGCGACGAGGGACAGCGCCGCGCCGTCCACATGGCGCGCGTCACCCACGAACGCCTTCAGGTCCGCGACGTGAAGATCCGGGCCGTAGGCGCGCTCGGATGTGGGGAAGCTGAAGAGAAAGGGGGAGGTATCGGCGTCATGGCCCTCGGGGACATGGGGCGCGAGCTGTAGGCGCAGTGACCTCATGTGCCGCTTGTAAAACGGCCTTGACCACGGCGACACGACGATCTTCCCCCTGATGAGCTCGGCCTTGTAGCCGTCCGGTGTGTCCAGTTCCTCCGTGGTCCGGAGCAGTTCCTCGAACTCAGTGCGGGGCCCCTTGCGGGGCTCCTCGGCATCCGGTGTTTCTGTGGTCATCGGCCGCTCCAATATCGCGGTCACCGTGTCCTCCATCTGCTACGGAGCGTACTGTCTCGCTCACCGTAGCGACGGCCTCCCGGTGGTATCCGTCTTCCGTTCGCATTACCCCCACAAGGGTGATGCATCCGCTCCCGCATAGCCTTGACCAGTCATTCCGCACCACCGAGGACCAGCAGGTGATCCCCTCCATGCCCCCGATCCCCACCGCAGAGCTCCATCTCCACATCGAGGGCACCCTGGAGCCCGATCTGGCCTTCGCGCTCGCCGAGCGCAATGGGGTCGAGCTGCCGTACGCCACCCAGGAGGAGCTGCGGGCCGCGTACTCCTTCAGCGACCTCCAGGACTTCCTGAACCTCTACTACGCGCTGATGACCGTGCTGCGCACCGAGGACGACTTCGCCGACCTCACCAACGCGTATCTCGCCCGCGCCCGTGCGCAGGGTGTGCGCCATGCCGAGATCTTCTTCGACCCGCAGGCGCACACCGCGCGCGGCGTCGAGATCGACACGGTCATCCGCGGGATCGCCCGCGCGCTGGACGCGGCGCCGCGGACGTACGGCATCACCACCCGCCTGATCATGTGCTTCCTGCGCGACGAGAGCGCCGAGTCGGCCCTGGAGACCTTCGAGGCGGCCCGCCCCCACCTGGACCGGATCGCCGCCGTCGGCCTGGACTCGGCGGAGGTCGGGAATCCGCCGTCGAAGTTCCGCGAGGTGTACGCGCTCGCGCGGGAGGCCGGGCTGAAGTGCGTCGCGCACGCGGGGGAGGAGGGGCCGCCCGCGTATGTGTGGGAGGCGCTGGACATCCTCGGCGTGGACCGCGTCGACCACGGGGTGCGCTGCCTGGAGGACGAGACACTGGTGGCCCGGCTGGTCGCGGACCGGACCCCGCTGACCGTCTGCCCCCTGTCCAACGTCCGGCTGCGCGTCGTGGACCGCCTGGCGGACCATCCGCTGCCCGCGATGCTGGACGCCGGTCTGCTGGTGACGGTCAACTCCGACGACCCCGCCTACTTCGGCGGCTACGTGGGCGACAACTACACCGCCGTACGGGACGCGCTCGGCCTCGACGAGACGACCCTGCGCACCCTGGCCCGCAACTCCTTCGAGGCCGCCTTCCTGGACGAGGAGACGCGGGCGGCGTACCTGAAGGAGGTCGACGGCTGGACCCGCTGAGCCCCGCTGTACCCCGCTGAGCCCCGCTGAGCCCCGGGGCGGTCAGCCCTCGGCCCTCAGCCCTCGGCCAGCTCCAGCCGCACCGCGCACACCTTGAACTCCGGCATCCGCGACACCGGATCCAGCGCCGGGTTCGTCACCGTGTTGGCCCGCCCCGGCCCCGCCCAGTGGAACGGCATGAACACCGTGTCCGGCCGGATGTCCCGGCTGATCCGGGCCGGGGCAACGGCCCGGCCACGCCGGGAGACCACCGCGACCGGCACGCCCTCGGCCGCCCCCAGCCGCTCGGCGAGCAGCGGGTGGAGCTGGACGTAGGGGCCGGGCGCGGCCTCGTTGAGCTCGGCGACCCGCCGGGTCTGGGCGCCGGACTGGTACTGGGCCAGTACCCGGCCCGTCGTCAGCAGTACGGGATACGCGGCGTCCGGCTCCTCGGCGGCCGGGCGATGGCTCACGGGGGCGAAGCGGGCCCGCCCGTCGTCGGTGGCGAACCGGTCGAGGAAGAGCCGTGGCGTACCGGGGTGCGGGCCGACTCTCTCCGCGCCTGCCGCGTGGGTCCCCTCCGCGTCCGTACGGCCGGTCCCCTCCGCGCGCTCCGGGCAGGGCCAGAACACCCCGTCCTCCTCCTCGATCCTCCGGTACGTGATGCCCGAGTAGTCCGCCGGGCCGCCGGCCGAGGCCCGCCGCAGTTCCTCGAAGACCTCCTCCGCGTCGGCCGGGAACCCCTTCTCCCAGCCGAGCCGGGCCGCGAGCCCGCTCAGCACCCACAGATCCGTCCGGACGCCCGGCGGCGGGGTCAGCGCCGCCCGGCGGAGGACGACCCTGCCCTCCAGGTTGGTCATGGTCCCGGTCTCCTCGGCCCACTGGGCCACCGGCAGGACGACATCGGCGAGCGCGGCGGTCTCCGAGAGCACGACATCGGCGACGGCCAGGAAGTCCAGCGACCGCAGCCGGGACTCCACATGGGCCGCGCGCGGGGCGGAGACCAGCGGGTTGGAGCCCATCAGCAGCAGCGCCCGGACGTCCCGCCCGAGCGCGTCCAGGAGTTCGTACGCGCTGCGCCCCGGCCCGGGGAGGGCGTCGGGCTCGACGCCCCATACGGCCGCCACATGGGCGCGCGCGGCCGGGTCGGCCAGCTTGCGGTAGCCGGGAAGCTGATCGGCCTTCTGGCCGTGTTCGCGACCGCCCTGGCCGTTGCCCTGGCCGGTCAGGCAGCCGTAACCGGACAGCGGGCGGCCCGCGCGGCCGGTGGCCAGACACAGGTTGATCCACGCGCCGACGGTGTCGGTGCCCTTGGACTGCTGCTCGGGGCCCCGGGCGGTCAGCACCATCGCGTTCTCGGCGTCGCAGAACATCGTGACCGCCTTACGGAGCTCAGGAACGGGGACGCCCGTGATCCGCTCCACCAGCTCCGGCCAGTGGGCCATCGCGGCGGCCCGCGCCTCGGGCCAGCCGCTGGTGCGCCGTTCGACGAACTCCTCGTCCACCCGGCCCTCCGCGACGACCAGATGCAGCAGCCCCAGCGCGAGCGCGAGATCGGTGCCGGGCCGCGGCGCCAGATGCAGATCCGCCTGCTCCGCCGTACGGGTGCGCCGGGGATCGACCACGATCAGCCGGCCGCCCGCCGCCTTCAGCTCGGTCAGATAGCGCAGCGCGGGTGGCATGGTCTCGGCCAGGTTCGAGCCGACGAGGACGACGCAGCCGGTGCGGGCCACGTCCGCCAGCGGGAACGGCAGCCCGCGGTCAAGACCGAAGGCCCGCTGATGGGCGGCGGCGGCCGAGGACATGCAGAACCGGCCGTTGTAGTCGATCTGCGAGGTGCCGAGCACCACCCGGGCGAACTTCCCCAGCGCGTACGCCTTCTCATTCGTCAGCCCGCCGCCCCCGAAGACCCCCACCGCGTCGCGGCCATGCGCCCGGCCGGTCGCCGCCAGGCCCTCGGCGGTCCGGTCGAGGGCCTCCTCCCAGGTGGCCGGTTCGAGCCGACCGGAGTCAGGGCGGCGGACCAGCGGCTCGGTCAGACGCACCCGGGAGGAGAGCACGGCGGGCGCGGTGCGGCCCTTACCGCAGAGCGCGCCGCGGTTGACGGGGAAGGCGGTGCGCTCGATGACCTCGACACCGCCTGGCCCGTCGCCCGTCCCCTTGTCGGGAGGCAGCCTGTCGGGAGGCAGCCTGTCGAGAGGCAGCTTGTCGAGAGGCAGCGCGCGCAGCGTCATCCCGCACTGGAGCGAACAGTAAGGGCAGTGCGTGTCGACGGGGGCGGGGCCGGGAGCGGGATCGGGGGCGGGGGAGTGCTCCCCGGGAACGTGCGCCATGCAAGGAGCGTGCTACGGCCGTGTTACGGCCCGCGTCGCCCCGGATTACGCCCGCGGGAAGCGGACCTCAGCACGGGGCCCGGCGGCCGGTGAAATCGGCGCAACCACCCGTCACGGCGGCGCAACGGCGGTGCAATCCGGCGCTGCCAGGCTCTGGCCATGACGCCTCACTCCGGTTCTTCCGGCCCCGACGGCACGGCCGATATCGACAGTACGGCGGACTTCGACAGCGCATCGCGGCTGATGACCCGGTTCACCGCACAGCTCACCACCCAGCTCGACCGGCTGGGCCACGGCCGCCGCTCTGGCGGCCACCCCGGCAGCCGCCACGACGCCCGCCGGAGCGGCCGCGACCGCCCGCCGACGCTCGTCGCCGTCGCCCACGGCAGCCGGGACCCCGAGGCGCTGCGCACCGTGACCGCACTCCTGGACCGCGTCCGCGCGCTCCGCCCCGGACTCCCCGTACGCCTCGGCCATATCGAGCTCAACCAGCCGCTGCTGACCGACACGCTGGCCGCGCTGCGCGGTGAGGCCGTGCTCGTCCCGCTGCTCCTGAGCCGCGGCCACCACACCAAACAAGACATCCCGGACGCCGTCGCCGCCGCGCCCCACCTCACCGTCCGGATCGCCGCCCCGCTCGGCCCGGACCCGCTGCTCGCCGAGGCGCTGCACGCACGGCTGGCGGAGGCAGGCCACCGGGCCGCGGCACCGCACGGGGCGGGCGCGGCGGCTCCGTACGAAATGGGCGCGGCGGCTGCGTACGGGACAGGCGTCGCGGAGGTCGCGGCTCCGTACGGGGTGGGCGTGGCAGGCGTCGCGGCTTCGCACGGGACAGGCGTACCGGCTCCGTCCCGGGCGGGCGTCGTCCTGGCCGCGGCGGGCTCCCGCG
>NZ_JAHLEM010000653.1 GCF_018883605.1 Streptomyces niphimycinicus
AGCCCAGCGGACCCGGCGCCAGGGACCAGCCCAGCGGACCCGGCGCCAGGGACCAGCCCAGCGGACCCGGCGTCGGGGACTCGCCCAGCGGACCCGGCGTCGGGGACTCGCCCGGCACACCCGGCGGCCCCGGCGTCAGGCGCCGCCCCCGTGGATCCCGCCTCCGGGACCGTCGCGCCGGACCCTTCGTCCGAGACCGCCGCATCGGTCCCATCGTCCGGCACCACCTCACCGGATCCGACATCCGGCGCCGCCGTGCCGATCAGGGTGCTGCTCGCCGACGACCAGAGGCTGGTCCGGTCCGCCTTCGCCATGCTGGTCTCCTCGGCCCGCGACATGGACGTGGTCGGGCAGGCGGGCACCGGCCGTGAGGCCGTCGAACTGGCCCGCACCGCCCGCGCCGACCTCGTGGTCATGGACATCCGGATGCCCGATCTCGACGGCATCGAGGCGACCCGCCGCATCGCCGCCGACGAGGACCTGGCCGGTGTCAAGGTCCTCGTCCTGACGACCTACGACACCGACGAGCACATCGTCGAGGCGCTGCGCGCGGGCGCGTCCGGCTTCCTGGTGAAGGACACCCGGCCCGCCGAACTCCTGGACGCCATACGGACCGTGGCGGCGGGGGAGTCCCTGCTCTCGCCCGGCCCCACCGCCCGCCTCATCGCCCGCGTCCTGCGGCTCCCGGACGCCCCGCCGCCCGGCGCCCCGGCCCCCGCCGCACTGGCCGCGCTCTCCGAGCGCGAACGTCAGGTGCTCGCCCTCGTCGCCCGCGGCCTCAACAACGCCGAGGCCGCCCAGACCCTCGGCCTCTCCCCGCTCACCACCAAGACCCATGTCAGCCGCATCATGGGCAAGCTGGGCGCCCGCGATCGCGCTCAACTGGTCATCGCGGCCTATGAGTCCGGCCTGGTCACCCCGTCCCGCTCCTGACCGGGCGCGCCCGCACCGCGGGGCGCTCGTCCCGAACGCCCCGCCCCGGTCAGTCCGCCTCGCGTCGCCCCCACCCGTCCCGGTACGCCGCCCAGTCGTCGTCCGTCGCCGCGTAGTCCACGTACAGCGCCACCCCGAAGCGCTCACGCCGCCGGTCCTCGCGGCCGAGGCCGAGGCGGGCGCCGCGGACCGCGGCCGGGACGGTCTCGGCCCAGGCGTGACGGCCGAAGTTGTTGGTGTGGTAGCCGGGGAGGCCCATCAGCAGATCCGTGGTCGGCGGGGTGACCTCGAGCGCGAGTTCCGTCTGCTGGGCCACATAGCCGCCGTAGAGGCTCTCCATCGGCATCGAGGTGTCGTACGACATCACCGCGATCTGGTCGACCCGTCGTGCCACCTGCCCGAAGTACGACTGCGACCACCACTTGGGATGGCCGGTGAGGAACCCCGCGACCGAGTGCAGGGCGGGCAGCGGGTCGATCTGGTGGGCCGCGACCGACAGCGGGACGTGGCGGGGACGGGTGAGGGCGTGCAGCGCGTCGAGGAGGGCGAGGTAGGCCCGGTCCTCGGAGTGCAGCGGCTCCAGGTCGAAGTGGACGCCGTCGAAACCCGCGTCCAGCACCTGCCGCGCCGAGCCTACGATCCGCGCGTGGTTGTCGCCGTCGGCGAGGCTGAGCCCGGTCGGGCCCTCGGTGTCCAGGACGTCGCCGAGCCACGCCTGGACGCGGACGCCGGGCAGTTCGCGGTGCACCGCCTTCAGCAGCCACCCCACTTTCGGGTAGCGCTCCTTGGGCAGGGTGCCGTCGTGCTCCAACGGGCCCGCGTGGACGTACAGATCGCGGATCCCGGTGCCGCGCACCCGCCGCACCAGCCCCTGGAGTTCGGCCTCGCCCTTGCGGGCGTCCACCCAGGCGTGTCCGAGCCATACGGCGTCCCGGCCCCGGGTCTGTGTACCGGGCCCGGGATCGCCCGCGTACAGCAGCCGCAGGGAGATCCCGGCGGCGAGTACGGCCAGCACCAGGCAGCCGACGAAGGCGGCCATGATCCGCTTGGGCCATCTCAGCCGCGGATGGCGCCAGCGACGCAGGAACGCCATGCGCAGACGCCGGAGCGCCGTGCGCAGACGCCGGAGCGAGGCGCGCCCCTTGGCCAGAGGCTTCGCTATATGAGGTTTGACCACGGAAGGGAGGGTAACCAGCGCCGTGCGCACGCGGTTGCCCGCACGAGGGCACGGCTACCCGGCCTTCGCGCCTACATCTTGTCGCTCGGGATTTCCTTGACCTCGGCCGTCGGGGCGTTCTTCTTGACGGATTCGACGCCCTTCTGCGCGGCCGACTTGGACTCGTAGGCTTCGCCGACGGCGATGATCTCGCCGTTGCCCGCCTTCAGCCGGAAGCGGTGCTTGCCGCCCTTGTCCTCGTAGATCTCGAACTTGCCCGCCATGGATGCCACCTCCATTAGCCGCACCGGCCCCCTCAAACCACCGTAGAGCGGGCGATGCGGCCTCGCACTCTCGCATCGGGCTGCATCAGGGCCCACCAGGGCCCACCAGGGCCCACCAGGGCCCACCAGGGCCATCAGGCCCCGTCACGGAGCGCCGAACAGCGCGCGGCACGGCTCCAGTCCGGTCATTTCGACCGAGGTGGTGCGGTGCTCCTCCCAGGCCGCGCGATCCAGTCGCAGCCGCTGAAGGGTGCGGGCCTCGCCCTTCACGGCGAGCATGGACAGCCCGTCGGGGCGGTAGCCGAGCCGCCGGGAGACCCCCAGCGAGCGGCCGTTCTCCACCATCGCGCCCGAGGTCAGCGACAGCGCGCCCAGGCCCTCGAACGCCAGGTGCGTCACCGCCGCCCGCATCTCCGTGCCCAGGCCCTTGCCCTGATGGGCGGTGCCCAGCCAGGAGCCCGTCTCGGCCTCCCGCGTGACCGCGAAGTCGGTCGCGAACAGGTCCTGCCGCCCGATCACCGCTCCCTCGTGCAGCACCGCGAGGCTCAGGGTCCACTTCTCCGGCCGCCACTCGGCGATCGTGCCCAGCAGATGCTGGAAGGAACTGCGTCCGCGCTCCTCCGGGGGCGCATCGGTCCAGGGGATGCTGAAGGGCATCTCGGCCGGGTCGTGCACCCCGTCCGCCGCGACCGCGGCGAGTTCGTCGAGGAGGGGGAGGTCGGGAAGCCGCAGTTCCAGGCGCGGCGTACGAAGGCGAAGCCCGTACAGGGGCCAGTAATGGGGGTCCATGACGGGAGGCTGCCGGATGTCCGGCGGCCGCGTCGAACCAATTACGGGCTCATTCGTCAACCCATGTTGACGGCGAGCGAGGCGTCAACCTACATTGACAGCATGACCGAAGCAACGGATCTCGCCGAGCGCGCGGGCGACCGGGACCCCCGGGTCGGACTGCGCGCCGTCGCCGCGCTGCGCCGACTGCTGGAGCAACTGGAGGCCGTGCAGGTGCGCAGCGCCCGCGCCAAGGGCTGGTCGTGGCAGGAGATCGCCGCCGAACTGGGCGTCAGCAGGCAGGCGGTCCACAAGAAGCACGGGAGGCGTTGATGTTCGAGAGGTTCACCACCAGTGCCCGCGAGGTCGTACGCGGCGCCGTCCGCCACGCGGAGGACACGGGCGCCGAAACGATCGGCGAGGCCGAGCTGCTGCTCGCGCTCCTGGACCGTACGGGCGGCAGCGGGACGGGCGGCAGCGGTGCCGACAGCAGCCGTAAGGAGGACGGTGGCGGCCGTAAGGAGGACGGCGGCGGCCGTAAGGAGGACGGCGGCGGCCCTAAGGTCGACGCCCGTGCCCGTAGCGACCGTAAAGGCAGCCCCGCCGCCGAGGTGCTCACCGCCCTCGGCGCGCACGGCCGCCGAGCCTCGATCGAGCGGGCTCTGGCCGAGGTCCGGCGGCGCGGGGGCATTACCGGCGCCGATGTGGAGGCGCTGGCCGGGCTCGGCATCGATGTGGACGAGATCGTCGCGCGGGTGGAGGAGGCACATGGCGTGGGCGCCCTCGCCACGGCCGGATCCACCACCGACTCCGCTCCCGGAGCCGCCTCCGCACGCGCTCCCCGCCGCGGCAGGCGCCCCCTGCGCCGCCCGTTCTCCCGGGAGGCCAAGTCGGTGCTGGAGCGCTCGCTGCGGATCGCCCTCGCCCGTGGCGACAAGTACATCGGCGATGAGCATCTGCTACTCGCCCTCACCGCCAGCCCCGGTGTCGCCGCGCATGTCCTGGCCGACCACGACGTGACGTACATCCAGGTGGAACGGGCCCTCTCCGCCCGCGCCATGAAGGGCTGACCCCGAAGACCGTCTCGCGCGGCGGCGCACAATTGGTTTGCGACCGCACCGCTTTGGGACGCATCCTGACCCGATGTTGATCCGACGAGAGACCCGCTCCGACATCGACGCCATCCGGGCCGTCACCTCGGCCGCGTTCGCGAAGTCGGACACCTCGGATACCCCGGACACCCCGGTCCCGGTCCCGGTCGAAACCACCCTGTTGGACGAACTCCGGATCAGCGACGGCTGGTTGCCCGCCCTGTCGTTCGTCGCCACCGGCGACCGCGACGAGGTGATCGGACATGTCGTCTGCACCCGCGGCCATGTCGGCTCCGACCTGGCCCTGGCCCTCGGTCTCGGACCGCTCAGCGTGCACCCCGCCCATCAGCGCCGCGGCGTCGGCCAGGCGCTCGTCCACGCGGTGCTCGGCGCCGCGGACGCCTTCGGTGAATCTCTGGTCGCCCTGCTGGGCAGCCCCGCCTACTACGGCCGGTTCGGCTTCCGCCCGTCGACCGACTACGGCATCACGGCCCCGGATCCGGCCTGGGGCGACTACTTCCAGGTCCGGACCCTGACCGCCTATCAGCCCACTCTCAAGGGCGCCTTCGCCTACGCCGAACCGTTCAACCACGTCTGAGCCCGCATCCCGCATCCCGCATCCCGCACCCCGCAGCCTGCGGGGCTCACTGGATCGGCGAGTCGGGCGGCGGCGGCAGCCGGACGATCTGTTCCCGGTCCACCGACTCGACGCCGTCCACCGCCGCCAGGACCGGAATCCTGTCCTCGGCGATGGTCCCGGACAGCGAGCCGAGGATCCGCTGCTCACCGGTAACCGTCAGCCCGACCCGGCGCGCGGCCTCCACGACCTGGGCGAACCGGTCCGGGTCGACCGAGAGGATGACCCCGACCGGCCCGGATCGCGCCGCCTGCCCCACAGCGTCCCCGCTCACGGGGCCTGGAGCAGACCCGCGCCGACGTCCGCGGCCGGCTGTGCCAGCGGATGGGCCCCGGACCGCAGTCGGGTGCCGAGGTCGGCCGCCGATGCCTCCGGATGCGCCTGGGCCAGCAGCGTGACGACACCGGCGGCATGCGGCGTCGCCATACTCGTGCCGCTCATGGTCTGGTACGTCCCGCCGGGCGCGGCCGAGAAGATGTCGACCCCCGGCGCCGCGATATTGATCTCCCCGCCCTCGCCGTTGATGGCGCCGCAGGAGAAGAACGCGGTCCCCAGATCCTTGCCGAGCGCCGCCACCGCCAGGATGGACGGGCAGTTGGCGGGCCGCCCCACCGGCGCCACGAAGCCGGGCCGCCGGCTCTCGTTGCCCGCCGCGGCCACGATCACGGTGCCGCGCCGCAGCGCTCGCCGCGCCACGTTCTCGTAGGTCTGCGGGAACAGTTCCCCAGGCTCCACCGGAGCCCCGAGCGACATCGAGATCACCCGGGCGCCCTGGGAGACCGCCCAGGCCATCCCGGCCAGGATCTGGCCGTCGGAGCCCACGCCCTGGTCGCTGAGCACCTTGCCCACCAGCACCCCGGCCTCACCGGCCACGCCGTACCGCGGCGCGTGCCCGGGCTTGGCCGGACCGGCCACCGTGCCGACGCAGTGGGTGCCGTGGCCATGGCCGTCCTCGACACTCGCCCCGGGCACGAAGGAGGCCGTCGCCTCGACGCATTCGGTCAGATCCGGATGGTCGGTGTCCACACCGGTGTCGAGCACGGCCACCTTCACCCCGCTGCCCGTCAGATGCGACCAGTTGGCGCGGATCCCCTGGAGCCCCCAGGTGGTGTTCTGCTCGTCCCACGCCGGTCCCAGCGAGGTGGCGAGCTCGGCCCGGGTGTGCCGGGTCACCTCGTCCTCGTCGCTGCGGTAGGTAGGGAAGAAGCCGGTCAGCGTGTGGTGCGGCTCCGTGATCACCGACGCGTACACCACGCGCTCCGGCTCCGTCGCGATGATCGTCGGCTCCGCCTCCGCCGTGGTGACCAGCGCATGGCGCTGGTCCGGCTGCACATCGACGACGGCGACGCCGAGTTCGTCGAAGACCACCGACACATCGGGCTCTGCCAGCAGCTCCGCCGCCCCGGGTTCCGCCCCGCGGACGCGTTCCACGGACGCGATCCCGACGGACGAGCGCAGCGCCTCCATCCCGCGCTCGGGTTCCTGCTGATCGAGCAGGACCACATATCGCCCGGTGTACTCCGTCGGCTGCGTCCCCAGCGGCATACCGGCCCGCGGCGGCCGCTCCCCGTTCGGGCCGTTGCCCATGGGCCCCACGGGCCCAGGTCCGTTCGTCATTGCCTTCTCCGCTCCTGTGCGCGGTCGCGGTCAGTGCGTTCCCCCGATCGCGGACACGCGCCACTGCGCGGAAAGCCGGGCCCAAGCCCTGAGGACGACGGTCCGGTGCTCCGTGTACCGGCGCGGTCCTGTGCGTTGTGCGTCTTCTTCAGCCCCCACGTTCTCCGATTCGGCCCCCACGTTCTGCCATTCGGCCCCCACGTTCTCCCACGCCCCTGTGTCCCCCTTATGTCCACCGTCACCCCGCACGTGGGGGGCCGCAACTCGGGGTTGGGGCCCACTGGAAATCCTTTGATGCGAAGCAACCATTGGGCCGAGGCATGCGTGCCGGTATAAGGGGCGGCGACCACCGATCACGCCACGGCACTACGGCCCCTCACGGCGTCGGAGGCCACCTTCCTCCGTCTGGAAGCGCCGGCGCTGTCGAGGTGGCCCTCCTTCTGATGGGAGACCCCCGCTTGGCCTGCACCTACCGGAACATCGCGGTCGGCCTCCTCGTGCTCGAACGCCGTGCGGAGGGCACGATCGTGCCCAACGAGACGATCAGGCTGGTCCGCGCGTAAGCGGTGCTACGACTGAGCCCCTGCGCGCTGCTCCAATGTCCGCGAGACGGCGCGGGCGATGGTTTCGTCGATGCGTTCGCCGAAGGTGGCAGCCGCGAACTCGGCGAATCGGGCCACCACGTCGGGCCCGGCGCCCTCGGGGGTACCGGCGTCGAAGGGCGGCTGGGGGTCGTACTCCATGGCCAGTTGGGAGAGTTTCGCGGCGTCCTCGCCCAGTATGCGCGCGACGAGGGTGAGCCCGAAGTCGATACCCGCGGTCACACCGCCGCCGGTGGCCCTGTTCCGGTCGACGCACACGCGCTCGTTCGACACCTCGACGCCGAACCGCGCCAACTGGTCCCGTGTGGCCCAGTGGGTCGCGGCCCGGTAGCCGTCGAGCAGGCCCGCCGCGGCGAGCGCGAGCGAGCCGGTGCAGACCGAGGTGATGTACGAGGCCGTACGGCCATGGTGCGCGAGGAAGTCGAGCTTGGCGCGGTCGAGCAGCACCTCGTCGATACGTCCGCCGGGTACGAACAGGATGTCCAGGTCAGCGGGGCAGTCCTGGAGGGTGACCGTCGGCAGGACGGCCAGGCCGCTGTCGGACGCCACGGGGTCGAGTGAGTGCGACACCAGGTGAACCCGCATGCCCGCACTCGCGAAGGCCAGATGCGGACCGACGAAGTCGAGCGTCGTATGCCCTTCGTACAGCAGCATGCCGACGTCCATCGGATGTGCGGCCGCGTCCGCCTGCGGACCGTTCCCCTGCGTCGTTCGTGTCTGCTGTGTCGTCGTATCGCCTGCCAACTCGAACCTCCGTGGTGTGCCGGAAAGCGCGTGGAATCGCGCTTTTCGGCAGGTTATGCAGGGGCCGTGGCCTCGACCACGAGCGTTTCTGCCGAGCCGCCACGGATTCTCGCCAGTCGGGTCGGCTGTCGTAGGCACGGGCTACGGTGGATTCGTCGTCGCACCCTTGAGCCTTTTCTGTCGAGCACGTCGAGCACGTCGAGCACGTCGAGCACGTCGAGTACGTCGAGTACGAGGAGAATCCGGAGTGACCCCCGAACAACTGAGGTCCTTCTGCCTCTCCTTCAACGCCGTGGTGGAGGAGTTCCCGTTCTCCCGCCACCCGGAGGTCTCGACCTTCAAGGTGCTCGGCAAGATCTTCGCCCTGACGACGCTGGACGCCCGCCCCCTCACGGTGAATCTGAAGTGCGACCCGGCGGACGCGGGTCGGCTCCGTGAGGGGCATCCGGAGCTGATCATCCCGGGGTGGCATATGAACAAGCGCCACTGGAACACGGTGACGGTCGACGGCGGCCTCCCGGACCGGCTGGTCCGGGAGCTCATCGAGGACTCCTACGACCTGGTGGTCGCGGGGCTGCCGAAGGCCGAGCGCCTCCGGCTCGACCGTCCAAGAGGGCTTCCGACGGCGGACGCCGGGCCCGGTCTCAGCCGAACTGGCCGGGCTGGTAGTCGCCGGCGGGCTGCTGGACGATGACGTTCAGGCGGTTGTAGGTGTTGATGATGGCGATGATGGCCACCAGCGCGGCGAGCTGTTCCTCGTCGTAGTGCTCGGCCGCGTTCGCCCACGCCTCGTCCGTGACACCACCGGCCGCGTCGGCGATGCGGGTGCCCTGCTCCGCCAGCTCCAGGGCGGCGCGCTCGGCGTCGGTGAACACCGTGGCCTCCCGCCAGACCGCGACCAGGTTGAGGCGCGTCGAGGTCTCCCCGGCCTTCGCGGCGTCCTTGGTGTGCATGTCGGTGCAGAAGCCGCAGCCGTTGATCTGGCTGGCGCGGAGCTTCACCAGCTCCTGCGTCGCGGCCGGGAGCGCCGAGCCCGTGACCGCCTTGCCCGCCGAGTTGAGGTGCTTCAGGAACGTGCCGAGGAGTGGGTTGCCGAAGAGGTTCAAGCGAGCATCCATGATGGGCTCTCCTGTGTCGTTGCGGTTGCTGTGCTGACACCTCCCTGACGGAACGGCTCGGGGTGATGTGACAGGACCGCATGTGACCTGCGTCTCCCTCTTGGGCCGGGCTTGGGCCGGTCCTCGGGGTCGGGCTCCTGGGCCGGTCCTCGGGACGGGCCCCCGGCAACGGGCGCGCCAGTAGGTGCTCAGTCCCGGAATGAACCGTCCGCCCTGCGCGAGTGCCGCGACAGCAGGTGCTTGCACTGCGGGCAGTGCCGCCTGAACCCCTTCTTGATCAGATAGCTGATGCCGATCGTCACCACATGCATCAGCCCCACCGCAGCGTTCTGGAGCAGCCGCCCCAGCCACGACCTCGTACATGTCTCGCAGTCCCGGCAACCGTCCGCCATGGCGCATGCCCCCACTCGTCATCCGTTGTGCTCGTACTGACCTGCTCTGTAGAACCAGTGTGCGTAATGGAGAACGCCGCACGGCGGCCAACTGCCGCCCCACCGCCGGGTTGTGACCGCCCCAGATCGCACCCAGCACATAGCTGTGACATCGCGGATCACTTCGGTTCGGAACGGTCCGTACGTCCATGCCGCGCCCGCCAAATCCATGGCGCACACACCAAGTCCGTACCATGCACGCCTCTTGACGTGGACGCGTCGCTACGCGTCACTGATAGGAACCTTTCCTATTAGTCTGTCCGGAGGAAACCCTGTGGCGCCCATACCCCGCAGACCGCGCCGAGCGGTCGGTGCCTTCCTGGCCGCGGCCACCGCGGCCTTAGTCATCACGCTGCCGAACATCAGCGCGGCCCAGCCCTCCGACGCGAAGGCCGCCGCCGCATCCGTGCCGTACGAGGCCGAATCCGCCAAGATCTCCCAGGGCGCCGTCGAGTCCAACCACGCCGGCTACTCCGGCACCGGATTCGTCAACTTCGACGTCGTCACGGGCGCCTACGTCGAGTTCACCGTCGACGCGGCACAGGCCGGGCCCGCCCGGCTCGACTTCCGCTACGCCAGCGCCTCCGCCGACCGCCCGCTCGACATCGCCGTGGGCGGCGGCACCGTCGCCGACGACCTCTCCTTCCCGGCGACCGGCGCCTGGACCACCTGGAAGACGGTCAGCGTGAACGCCACGCTCAAGGCCGGCAGCAACACGGTCCGCGCAACCACCTCCGGCGTCGATGGCCCCAACCTCGACAAGCTGACCGTCACCCCGACCGGCCCCGCCGACACCGAGCGGCCGACCGCCCCCGCGAATCTGCGCAAGGACAAGGAGCCGACGGCCACCACCGTCTCGCTGGCCTGGGACGCGGCCACCGACAATGTGGGCGTCACCGGCTACGACATCTATCAGCACGGCCAGTTGATGAAGAAGGTCGGCGCGGACGTCCTCGCGGCGACCGTCGAGAACCTCGACCCCGAGACCTCGTACGACTGGACCGTCTTCGCGCGGGACGCGGCCGGGAACGCCTCCGAGGCGTCCAACGCCGTCACCATCGCGACCCTGCCCGCACCGCCCGACACCGAGCCGCCGACCGCCCCGGCCAACCTGACCTCCCCCTCGAAGACCGCGACGACCGTCGATCTGGGCTGGTCGGCGTCGAGCGACAACGTCAAGGTCACGGGCTACGAGATCTACCGCGACGGCGTACTGTCCGGCACCTCGGAGACCACCTCCACCAGCGTCGCGGGCCTGACCCCCAACACCGCGTACGCCTTCAAGGTCAGGGCGTACGACCTCAAGGGCAACAAGTCCCCCTTCACGCCCGAGATCACGGTGACCACCTCCGGAACCCAGCCGGGCGGCACCCCCGACCCCGGCACGGTCAGCACCATCGCGAGCGGGGTGGACGTGGCCTGGGGCCTGGGCTTCCTGCCCGACGGCACCGGCATCTTCACCGAGCGCAACACCTTCAACGTCTACAAGCTGACCAAGTCCGGCACGAAGACCCTGGTCGGCAAGGTGCCCAACTCCCAGACCACCGGCGGCGAGGGCGGTCTGCTGGGTCTCGAGGTCTCCCCGACCTTCGCCACCGACCACTACCTCTACTTCGTGCACACCTCCAGTGAGGGCAACCGCATCGCCCGGATGACTCTGGAGAACAACACCCTCAGCGGCTACAAGGTGCTGCTCCAGGGCATGGAGAAGAGCCGCTTCCACAACGGCGGACGGCTGCGCTTCGGCCCCGACGGCAAGCTGTACGCCTCCATGGGCGACGCCCAGACCGAGTCGCGGGCGCAGGACCGGAACTCGCTCAACGGCAAGATCCTCAGGATCAACCCCGACGGCTCGATCCCGTCCGACAACCCCTTCGGCAACGCCGTCTGGTCCCTCGGCCACCGCAATCCGCAGGGCCTGGACTTCGACTCCAAGGGCCGCCTGTGGGAGTCCGAGTTCGGCAACAGCGTCATGGACGAGGTCAACCTCATCCAGAAGGGCGGCAACTACGGCTGGCCCAACTGCGAGGGCACCAGCGGCGACTGCTCGAACGCCGGCTACATCGCGCCGAAGAAGACCTGGTCCACCTCCTCGGCCTCACCCAGCGGCCTGACGATCATCAATGACCATGTCTTCGTCGCCACCACCGTGGGCAAGCGCGTCTACCGCATGCGCATCGACTCCTCCGCCAACCTCGTCGAGCAGAAGACGTACTTCCAGGGCACCTACGACCGGCTGCGCACGGTCGAGGTCGACCACGACGGCGACATCTGGCTCACCACCTCCACCGACAAGGACGGCACCGACGGCAACGACCGCATCCTGCGGATCGACATCGTCTACTCCGACGACGGCACCGCCGGTGACTTCAAGCTCAGCAGCAGCGCCTTCAAGGACAACGCGACCATCCCGGACCGCCACACCTGCGCCGGCGACGGTACGGCGGGCCGGGACCCCTCACCCCCGCTGGCCTGGGGCGCCGGAACCACCGGCGCACGCGGCTGGGCCATCGTCTTCGCCGACGTCGCGAACAGCGGCAACAAGCTCCACTGGGCGATCTGGGACATCCCGGCGGCCAAGCTCTCCCTGCCCGAGGCGCTGGGCTCCGGCTTCAACGTCCCGGGCCAGGACGGAGCCAAACAAAAGGCCATGGGCAGCGGCGCCAACGCCCAGCAGTACTTCGGCCCCTGCCCGGGCGGCTCGACCCATCCGTACACCTTCACGCTCTACGCCCTGAACAGCGCGACCGTCCCCGGAATCAACTCCGGCTCGTCGATGGCCCAGATCGAGACGGCGATCAAGAACGCGAGCACGGCGAACGTGAAACTGCGCGGCAACTCGGACGCGAGCACATAGCTGTTGCGGTGACATAGGGGTGGCCGGAGGGGCCGGATGTGATCCGGTCCGACGCTGTTGGCTAATCCGGCTTCCGGCCGTGACGTCGGCCTTCAAGACCCGG
>NZ_JAHLEM010000654.1 GCF_018883605.1 Streptomyces niphimycinicus
CGCCCCCCGCCCCCTGGGCGAGGTTCGCCGCTGGCCGCGGTCGTTCGCGGATCGGCTCACCTCGCCGCTGCCGGGGGTGCGGGCCGTGGCCCGGCTCGCCCGGGAGGGGCGGCTCAGACCGTCCGTGGCGTCGCTCCGGCAGATCCCCGAGCTGCCCTTCGAACCGGGGCCGCTGCCGCTCCCCGTCCCCGGCCGGACCGCGGTCACCTGGGCGGGGCACGCCAGTTGGGTGGTGCGGATCGGGGGGCTCACCGTGCTCACCGACCCGGTCTGGTCGCGCCGGATCCTCGGCACCCCGGCCCGGGTCACCCCGGTGGGGGTCCGCTGGGAGGATCTGCCGCCCGTCGACGCGGTCGTCATCAGCCACAACCACTACGACCATCTGGACGCGCCCACGGTCAAACGGCTGCCGAGGGCGACGCCGGTCTTCGTCCCGGCCGGGCTCGCGGGCTGGTTCCGGACCCGCGGCTTCACCCGGGTGACCGAGCTCGACTGGTGGGAGGCGGCCGAACTGCTCGGCGAGGACGGCCCGGTCCGCTTCGACTTCGTCCCGGCCCACCACTGGAGCAAGCGCACCCTCACCGACACCTGCCGCTCGCTGTGGGGCGGATGGGTCATCACCGCGCCCGGCGGCCGGCGGGTGTACTTCGCCGGGGACACCGGCTACGGCCACTGGTTCCGGCAGATCGGCCGCCGCTACCCGGGCATCGATGTGGCGCTGCTGCCCATCGGTGCCTATGAGCCGCGCTGGATGCTGAAGGGGGTGCACACCGATCCGGAGGACGCCGTACGGGCGCATCAGGACCTGGGGGCGCGGGTGCTGGCCCCCATGCACTGGTCGACGTTCCTGCTCGCGGCCGAGCCCCCCGTGGAGCCGCTGCACCGGATCCGCGCGGCCTGGGAGGCCACCGGGCGCCCGCGCGAGGAGCTGTGGGATCTGCCGGTCGGGGCCTCGCGCGTGCTCGAATAGAGGGCCAAGTGGGGTAATCCGGCGCATAGGTGACAGAAGGATCATAAGTGGCGAGTGGTGCGCGGCGCACCTAGCTTCCTGTTCATGCGCACTCCGAAACTTCGTCACCTCGCCGGCCTCACGGCCGTCCTCGTCATCGAACTCGCCCAGCTTCCCGGCGCCCACGCCGCCCCGGTCGACCCCGCCGACCAGGCGGCGACCCGTCATGTGGTGCAGCCGGGCCAGTCGGTCCAGGCCGCCGTGGACGCCGCCAAGCCCGGCGACACCATCGAGCTCCGGCCCGGCACCTACCGGGAGAACATCCAGATCAGCACCGACCGGCTGACCCTGCTCGGCGCGGGCGAGAGCACCGTGCTCTCCCCGGCCGCGAAGCCGTCGGACAACGCCTGCGGCGCGGCCGGTCACGGCATCTGCGTCACCGGGACGGCCGAAGACCCCGTCTCGGATGTACGGATCGGCTCACTGAAGGTCACCGGCTTCGCCAAGAACGGCATCTGGGGCTCGGGCACCGACCGGATGACCGTGCGGGACACCGTCGCCGAGGACAACGGCCAGCAGGGCATGGGCCAGGAGATGTCCACCCGAGGCACCTTCGCCGACAACGTCTCGCGGAGCAACAAGCAGTCCGGCATCTTCCTGGCCAACACCATGGACGCCGAGGGCGGCGCCACCGACGCCCTGGGCACCCTGGTGGCGGGCAACCGGCTCAGCGGCAACCGGACCGGTGTCGTGGTCCGCCGGCTGCGCGACCTCACGGTCGAGGGGAACACCATCACCGGCAACTGCGCCGGGGTGTTCGTCGTCGGCGACGAATCGACCCCGCGCGCCGGGGACCTGAACGTCCGCTACAACTCGGTGTACGAGAACAACGCCTACTGCGAGGCCACCGACCGGCTCCCCTTCATCCAGGGCGCGGGCATCGTGCTCACCGGCGCCGAGGGCACCCGGGTGACGGGCAACCAGGTGACCGGCAACGTGGGCACCTCGCCCATGTCCGGCGGGATCGTGCTGTTCACCAGCGCCGTGGGCGCCCCCAACGCCAAGAACGCCGTCAGCCGCAATGTGCTGAGCGGCAACAAGCCCGCCGACCTGGCCGACCGGGACAAGGGCCCCGACAACACCTTCACCGACAACGTGTGCGAGCTGTCCGAGCCCACCGGCCGGTGCTCGGAGGCGACGTCATGACCACGGTGGACGCCACCACCCCCGCTGCCGCGGCACCGCCCCCGCCGGCCGCGCTGCCGCCGCCCATGCAACTGCGGGAGATCGTCTTCGGCGCCGCACGGGCGGCCTCCGTGCGCGCCGCGGTCCGGCTGCGGATCGCCGACGCGCTGGGGGAGCAGCCCGCCTCCATCGGCGAGCTGGCCTCCGCCGTGGACGTCGAGCCCGATCCGCTGCGCCGGCTGCTGCGCTCCCTGGCCTGCTGTCAGATCTTCGCCGAGACCGTGGACGGCCACTTCCGGCACACCGAGATGTCCCGGCTGCTGCGCGAGGACACCCCGGGCAGCCTGCGGAACATCGCCCTGTGGTGCACCGAGCCATGGACCTGGGAGGCATGGCCGCTGCTGGACCGGGCGGTGCGCGGTGGCGGCTGTGTCGTCAACGAGATCTACGGCAAGGACTTCTTCGCCTATCTCCATGAGGACGCGCCCGAGTCGGCCCGGGTGTTCGACGCCGCGATGACCACCTCCAGCCGGCAGTCGGCCGCCGATGTCGCCGCCTTCCTCGACCTCGACGGGGTCAAGGACGTGGTGGACATCGGCGGCGGCCAGGGCCATGTGCTGGCGAGTCTGCTGGAGCGCCATCCGGCGCTCGAGGGCACGCTGCTGGACCTGCCGCAGGTGGTGGCGAACGCCGATCCGCGGCTGCGGGACGGCGGGCCACTGGCCTCGCGGGCGACGCTGATGCCCGGCGACTGCCGTCGTGAGGTCCCCGTCGAGGCCGATCTCTACATCATCAAGAACATCCTCGAATGGAACGACGAGAGCACCCGCCGGACGCTCGCCAATGTGGTCGCGGCGGCGCGGCCCGGCGCCAGGGTGGTCGTGATCGAGAACCTCGTCGACAACAGCCCCTCCTCCTTCACCACGGCGATGGACCTGTTCCTGCTGCTCAATGTGGGCGGCCGGAAGCACACCGAGGACAGCATGGTGACGCGGATGACCGAGGCCGGTCTGAAGGTGACCGACATCCGGCCGGTCAACGGCGCGCTGCACGCCTTCGACTCCACGGTGCCCGCCACGGGCCGCCGCTAGGGGCGGGGAGGGGAAAGCACACCACGGTGCCCGCGTCGTCCGTCCTCGACGACGCGGGCACCGTGGGGTTTGTTGTCCGCCTGTGTTGGTCCGTTAGCTGTAGCGGTACGAGCTGAGGTGCGCGAACACCACCACATTGGCCGTGTAGTCCTTGGCCGTGTGGTCATAGGCCCCGCCGCAGGTGATCAGCCGCAACTGCGCGTTGGGGGTGTCCCCGTACACCTTCTGGTCCGGGAAGGCGTTCTTCTTGAACGTCTTGATCTTGTCGACGACGAAGGTCGCGACGATCCCGTCCTCGCGGGTGATGGCCACCTTGCCCTGCGGCTTGAGCTGGCTGAGGGGGGCGAACACCGCCGGGCCGACCTTGGTGTCCACATGCCCGGCCACGATGGCGTTGCCGCGTTCACCGGGGGAGGGGCCGCCCGCGTACCAGCCCACCAGGTTCTGCTCGGTGTCCGGAGGCGGGACCAGCACCCCCGACGCGTCCAGTGAGAGGGGAGTGAAGGGCGCGCTCACGCCGATCGAGGGGATGTCCAGATGAGACGCGGGGGAGCGGGGCAGCGCGGGTCCGGGACGGGACTCGGGGGCGGCCGTCGACTCCGGGGAGTCCGCGTAGTCGTCCTCGACCGAAGTATCGCTGTCCGGTTCGGAGATGGACGCCGGGGTGCTGGCCGTGGGCCGGGCCGACGCCGGGGTGTTCTGGGAGGCGGCGTCGACGGAGTTGTAGATGAGGAATACGCCGATGAGGGCCGACGCGGCGGCCCAGCGGAGGATGCGGGTGTTGCTGTCGGCAGCGCCCTGCTTGGCCGGCTTTCCCATGGGGGTGTTCGCCTTTCTCACAGCGCCTTTCTTACTTGCTTTTCTCACAGCCGCTTTTCACAGCGTTCGTGGCGCTGCCGTGGCACCACCGCTCGGCGGAGGTGCCACGGCAGCACGGAATTACGAAAACGTCAGGCTCAGATCGCGGTGCCGGTCGGCTTGCGACGACGCAGGGCGTAGGCGCCGGCGCCGAGACCACCGAGGAGCAGGACGGAGCCGGCGGCCATGCCGCTGCCTGTGGTGGCCATGCCGCCACCACCGGTGTGGACGCCACCGCGCGGCTTCTCGCCCTTCTCGTGGTCCTTCCAGGAGCCGCCGGACCAGTCGTGGTCGCGCTCCCGGCCCTCGTCCTTGCGGTGGTCGAAGTCGCGGCCCTCGTCCTTGCCGTGGTCGAAGTCGCGGCCCTCGTCCCTGCCGTGGTCGAAGTCGCGGCCCTCGTCCTTACCGTGGTCGAAGTCGCCGCCCTCGTCCTTGCCCTTCATCTCTTCCTTGCCGTGGTCTTCCCGGCCTTCCTCGCGGCCGTGGTCTTCCCGGCCTTCCTCGCGGCCGTGGTCCTCCCGGCCTTCCTCGCGGCCGTGGTCGTCCTTGTCCTTCCAGGAGCTGCCGCCCTGGCCATAGCCGTCCTCGGAGGACTCCTGGCTGCTCGAGTACCCACCGTGACCGCCCGGGTCCGAGACGTCGGCGGCGAACGCGGCGGCGGGGGCGCCCAGGGTCAGGGTGGCGGCAATCGCCGCCCCGGTGAAGAGTGCGCGAGTAGATCGCATGAGTCATTCCTTCCGGCGCCGTCACGATACTGACTATTTGCCAGATAAAGGGATCGCATCGGCGTCTTGTCCACCGTCAGCGAAGAGGGCTCCCCCTGCCACTCGGCGCGACTTGTGATCTGCTCTGTTGTAAGCCCTCTGGGTGTAGATAAGCGCAATGATCACTCATTTGCCGCGCGAATGGACCGACGTCCTTTCACCTTTTCGGCAGACATCATTCCGATGAGCCCAGTAGTGTGAGATTTTCGCTGACGGGGCATAAGGAAAGGGCCGCCGGGAGTGTGAACTCCGTCGGCGGCCCCGTGCGGCGGGACGCGTCCGCTAATTCCCGTCGCGCTCCCAGCGGTAGAACTCATGCGCCATGGCGTCCTTGGGCTCGCGCCAGGTCGCCGGGTCGTACGCCTGCATATACGGCTGGAGACGGGCGCTGACGTCGCGGAACTCCGGGTGCTTGGCGTACTTGGTGACCTCGGTGGCCGGCGGCCGGTCGGCCTCGATCAGATGCAGATACACATCGCCGAACTGGAAGAGGCTGCGGCCGGTGACGCCGATCAGCCCCGGCAGTTCGCCGCGGTCGGACTCCGCGAAGATCTTGGCCACCTGGGGGGCCGCGTCCCGCTGCATCTTGGCGACGATCATGGTGCGGTACACGCTCATGCCCCCACCGTCTCCCGGGCCCGCTGCTCGATCTTGTCCCGGATGAGATCCATCTGGATACGGGAGTTGCGGTTGATGTGGTCGGTCATCGTCGGGTCGTCGACCGGCGCGTCGGGCCGCATCTCGAAGTCCTGGGTCCAGCGCATGCGGGTGCCCTCGGACTCCTCCTCGTACTCCCAGCGGATGTTCATGTACGCGAAGGGGCCGGGCTCGACGCGGCGCGCCCATACCGTGCGCACATCGCGGGCCGTCTCCCGCTCCGAGACCCAGCTCCAGACCTTGCCGTCCTCATCGGGGTGCATGGTGAGGCGGAAGGTGGTGGTGTCCCCGGTCCGCTGGAGCACCTCGACCGAGGCGTACTCGCTGAAGAGCTGCGGCCAGTTCTCCAGGTCGTTGGTCATGTTCCAGACGAGGTCGAACGGCGCCTTGATCATGACCTCGTTGTCGGTGTGGCCTGCCATCTTCATGCTCCTGAGGTAAGTGAGGTGTTGATGACGTCGAGGAAGTCCCCGGGGGTCTTGCAGCTTTCGGCACCCGGCTCGATCGGGGTGCCGTACCGGTTCTCCAGCTCACCGACGATGGCGAGCAGACCGAGCGAGTCCAGGCCGTACTCCTCGAAGGTGGAGTCCGGCCGGGTCTGCATCGTGTCCGGATCGACGGTGAGCCCGGCGCACCGCTTCATCAGCGTGGCCAGTTCCCCGTAGGACAGTTGACTGGACATCAGTAATCTCCTTCCGGTCCGCGGAGCACGAGCGCCGCGTTGCAACCCATGAGCCCTCGGCTGAGCACCAGCGCCGTCCGCGGCTCGGCGGGGCGGGAGCTGCGGGTGACCAGGTCGAGCTCATGGCAGACGTCGGTGACGTACGGGGTCGGGGGCACGACGCGGTGCTCCATGGCGAGCACCGCGGCCACCACGTCGAGCGTGGGGGCCGCGCAGTGCACCCGGCCGAAGCCGGTCTTCGGCGCGGTCACCGGGACCCGGGTGCCGTGCGGCCCGAGGGCGTCGGCGATGGCCAGCGCCTCGGCGCGGTCGGCCTCGGGCACGCCGAGGGCGTCGGCGAAGACCATGTCGATCTCCTCCGGCGCGCACCGCGCGTCCTCCAGGGCGACGCGGATGGCCTGGGCCAGCCCCTCCCGGGACCGCTCCCAGCGGGAGGGCCCGGTGAAGGTCGAGCCGTACCCCGCGATAAAGCCCCGGATCCGCACCCCGCGGCGCCGGGCGGCCCCCTCCTCCTCCACGACCAGCATCGCCCCGCCCTCCCCGGGCGCGAATCCGCAGGCGTCCTCGGTGAACGGCAGATAGGCCCGGCCCGCGTCGCGGGCCCGGCTGAGCTCGTCCCAGCCGAGCATGCAGACGATGGAGTACGGGGCCAGCGATGCCTCGGAGGCGCCGGCCACCATCGCGTCCGCCCCCCGCCGGATGGACCGGCGGGCGTGCGCGAGCGCGTCCAGACCGCCGGCCTCGTCGTTCGTCACCACCCCGCAGGGGCCCTTGAACCCGTTGCGGATGGAGACCTGGCCGGTGCTGGCCGCGTAGAACCACGCGATGGACTGGTACGGGCCCACATAGCGCGGCCCCTTGCTGTAGAGCTGCTGGAGCTCGCTCTGGCCGAACCCGCCGCCCCCGGAACCGGAGGCGGTCACCACGCCCACCGCGAACGGCGACATGTCGTCCACCGGCAGCTTGGCGTCGTCCAGCGCGAGATCGGCCGAGGCCATCGCGAAGTGGGTGAAGCGGTCGGTCTGGACGAGGAAACGCTCCTCGATCATCGAGCCCGGATCGAAGCCGCGGACCTGGCCGCCGATCCGGACCGGGAAGTGCTCGCTGCCCTCGCGGGTGATCCGGTCGAGGCAGGGAATCCCCTCCCGGGTCGCCTTCCAGAAGGCGTCGGTGCCCACCCCGTTCGGGGCGATCACACCGAGGCCCGTGATGGCCGCGCCCCGGTTCCGGGTGTTCATCGCAGCGTTCATGCCGCCCTCCCGTCCGTCCGGCCCAGCACCACCGCCGACTGGAAGCCGCCGAACCCGCTGCCGACCGACAGCACATTGCGCAGCGGGAGGGCGCGGGCGGTGCGCGGGACATAGTCGAGGTCGCATTCGGGGTCGGGGGTCTCGTAGTTGGCCGTCGGCGGCACCACGCCATGGGCGAGTGCCAGGGCGCAGGCGACCACCTCGATGGCGCCGATCGCCCCCAGGGAATGGCCCACCATGGACTTGATCGAGCTCATGGGGGTCTTGTACGCGTGCTCGCCCAGGGACCGCTTCACGGCCGCCGTCTCATGCCGGTCGTTCTGCTTGGTGCCCGAGCCGTGCGCGTTGACGTAGTCGATCTCGTCGCCGTTGACGCGGGCGTGGCCGAGCGCGTGGTCGATCGCCTCGGACATCTCCAGCCCTTCCCGCGTCAGCCCGGTCATGTGGTACGCGTTGCCGTAGGTGGCGAAGCCCCGGAACTCGCAGTAGATCCGCGCCCCTCGGGCCCGGGCGTGCTCCAGCTCCTCCAGGACCAGCACGGCGGAGCCCTCGCCGAGGACGAAGCCGTCCCGGTGGGCGTCGAACGGCCGGGACGCGGTGGCCGCGTTGTCGTTGTTCGCCGAGGTGGCCTTGATCGAGTCGAAGCAGGCCACGGTCAGCGGGGTGATCGGCGAGTCCGCGGCCCCGGCGATGCACACATCGGCCCGCCGCTCCTCGATCGCCTGGAAGGCGTATCCGATCGCGTCGAGACCGGAGGTGCAGCCGGTGGAGACGGACTGCACGGGGCCCTGCGCACCGGTCAGCTCCGCCACCCCGGAGGACAGCGCGCTCGGCGAGAACGCGTGCTGGAGATGCGGACCCGCCTTGCGGTGGTCCACAGCCCAGTGCTCCCCGGCATCGCTGACCTTGACGTAGTCCTGCTCCAGCCGGGTGGAGGCGGCGACCGCGCTGCCCAGGGAGACCCCTATCCGCCAGGGGTTGAGCGCCTGGAGGTCCAGCCCGGAGTCCCGGACCGCTTCCTTGGCCGCCACCAGCGCGAACTGCACATAGCGGTCCGAGTGTTCGATCTGCTCGAAGGTCAGACCGCCGGCCAGCGGGTCGAAGTCGCATTCGGCGGCGATCCGGGAGCGGAACCGCTCGGCGTCGAAGAGCGTGATGTTACGGGTGGCCGTACGGCCCGCGGTGAGCATGTCCCAGAACGCCGGAACGCCCAGGCCCCCGGGGGCGACGACGCCGAGCCCGGTGACCACCACCCGTCGGGTCACGACGTCGCCTCGGCGGGTTCGGCGGACTCCGTGTCCACATGACCCAGCTCGGGGCGCGGCGCCAGGGGGCCGAGGTGGAAGACCATCCGCGCCTCGGTGCTGCCCACGTTGCGGAACCGGTGGCGCACGTTGATGGGGATCAGGATCGCCTGGTCGGGGCGGAGCGGATGCGGCTCGCCGTCCAGGTCCACCTCCATGTCGCCGCTGACGACGTACACGAACTCCTCGGAGTACGGGTGGTAGTGCTCGGTGACCCGTTCTCCGGGCCCCACGATGGCCATCCCCATGAAGCCGCTCGTGGCGCCCACCAGCGGCGGTGTGAGCATGGCGCGCACATCGCCACCGCGCCGGCGGTTGGGGGCGACCGCGGCGAGGTCGACGACGAGAGGGGGCTGCGTGGTCATGATGAGTTCCTCCAGGTAGCGTTGCGCGGTCCGCCCCACAGGGGGTGAAAGGTACGAGGGGGAGAGGGGCCGTCAGTGGTCCGCCGCCTGGCGGTCGGTGATCGGGGTCATGTCGCAGTCGGCGAGGAAGCGGCGCAGCCCGTCGTCCACGGACAGGTCGATCACCGCCCCGTCCGCCCCGAGGTCGAGGAGACGGCCCAGCACGGCGGCCGCCCGCCGTCCGCTCACACCGGCCGCCATCGCGGGGTGCCGGTCCAGCGGCACGCTCAGGTCCACCAGCCGCACCACGATGTCGTCACGCTGGAAGATGGTGCTGCTCAGCAGGGTCTTGGCGGACTGCTCCGAGGCCATCTCCTTGTTCACCGCAAGCTCGTCCTGCCGGGCCAGCAGACTGGCCACCGCCGGGCCGCAGCCTGCCTTGACCGGGTAGAGCAGGGCGTGCCGGTGGACGCCCTGGGCGGGGCGCGAGCCGCCGGACATCATGTGGTGGACCACCGGAAGCGACGCCCGGGCGAAGAACTCCCGTGCCGAGCTGGGGTCGTCGAGGTTGCGGTCCTCCTCCAGATACGGATTGAGGGCCTCCTCGGCCGCCCTGATCTCCGGCTGCCGGGCCACGAAGCGCAGCGCCGCGGTCAGATCGCCCTTGACCTCCACGGCCCGCACCACCCGGTTGCCGCTCATGAAGACGGAGGTGCGGGAGAGCCGGGTGGTCTCGTCGACCCGGGCCTCGGGCGAGGCGTAATCGGCCAGGATCTTGGCGACGGAGTCCTCGCTGCCGGGCTTCACGGTGAAGGTGAGGGCCTGGCGGACCAGCCCGTCGCCGACCCGCAGCGCGGCGTCGACACCCCGGGTGGTGACATCGACCGGCGCTGATCCGGCGGTCAGGGTCTCCCGCATAATGCTGAACCGCAGCGAGCGGGTGTCCTCGACACAGCCGTGGAAGGGCTTGACCATCTCCCGGTGCGCGGGAGAATCCACCCAGGCCAAGAACGGCGGGGCGCTTTCCCATTCGCTGGTGATCAGCCACTGGGAGGGATTCTCGATCGACTGGCAGAGCTGGTCGCTGATGTGCCCGGGCACCGCGGCCACCTGCTGGGACAACTGGTCATAGGCACGCAGAAAGCGCTGCTCGGCACCGCTGTTGACCTGCACCAGCAAGACGACGCGCAATCTGGTGTCGGTGAGAGCGGATTCCACGGTCGTCGGCGCTGGGCTCACCGTGGTCTCCGGAACATCGGACAGGGTGCTCATATTCCACTCCTTATTTCGCGGACGCGTCCTTCCGGGCATCGAGGACACCCGCCCGTTAGACGATCGTGGGGCGCGCCCACCAATGGCGCGAGATATGTGAGCCATCCGAGCGAACGCCTCGTCAGCGTCTCGGAAGAGCCCGGAAACACCGGGCATAGCAGCACAATGAACCGTCTTGCCGACAATGCTGAGCGTGTGCCCGTCCTGATCGCGGGCGGCTCCCTGGTGGGCCTGTCCGCCTCACTGTTCCTGGGCCGACTGGGGATCGGTCATCTACTGGTCGAAAAACACCCGCGCACCTCGCACCACCCGCGCGGACGGGGGAACAACATCCGGACGATGGAACTGTTCCGCACCGCCGGGGTGGAGTCCGCGATTCGCGAGGCCGCGTCCGTCCTGGCCGACAACCACGGAATTCTTCAGACCCCGTCCCTGACCGGTACGGAGGGCAACTGGCTCTTCCGGGAAATGGACCCGGGTGGCAAGGCCGCCCGGATCAGCCCTGCCGGATGGTGCCTGTGCAGCCAGAACGACTTGGAGCCGGTACTGCTGAGCGCGGCCCAGGACCTCGGTGGCGAGCTGCGGTTCTCCACCGAGCTGATCTCCTTCGAGCAGGACGCGGACGGCGTCACCGCCGTGCTCCTGGACCGCAGGTCCGAACGGCGCTCCACGGTCCGCGCCGACTACCTCATCGCCGCCGACGGCCCCCGCAGCCCGGTGCGCGAGGCGCTCGGCGTCGAGCAGAGCGGCCGCGGCGAGCTGTTCCACAACGTGTCCATCACCTTCCGCGCCAAGCGGCTCGCGGACGCGGTCGGGGACCGCCACTTCATCGCCTGCTACCTCACCAACCCGGAGGCCGACGGGGCGCTGCTGCCCGTCGACAACCAGGAGCAGTGGGTCTTCCACGCCCCCTGGCACCCCGAGCGCGGCGAGGCGCTGGAGGAGTTCACCGACGAGCGCTGCGCCCGGCACATCCGTACCGCCGTGGGCATGCCCGACCTGGAGGTCGAGGTCACCGGAAAGGCGCCCTGGCACGCGGCCGAGCGGGTGGCGGACCACTACTCCGACGGCCGCGTCTTCCTCGCCGGGGACTCCGCGCACGAGATGTCGCCCACCGGCGCCTTCGGCTCCAACACCGGCATCCAGGACGCCCACAACCTGGCCTGGAAGCTCGCCGCCGTCATGGGCGGCTGGGCGGGCCCCGGACTCCTGGAGACCTACGGCATGGAACGCCGGCCGGTCGCCCAGGCCACCAGCGCCCGCGCCGCCGCCCGTTCGGCCGAGCACAGCCACCCCGGGTATTCGGCGCCCGCCACCGAGGACCGGGGCCCGCAGAGCAATGTCATGGCCGTCGCGATGGGCTACCGCTATGTGCGCGGCGCGGTCGTCGGCGCCGACCCCGCCGCGCCCGCGGTGCCCGACCGCTTCATGGTCTCGGCCGAGCCCGGCAGCCGCGCACCCCATATGTGGGTGCACCGCTGCGGGGTGCGGCTGTCCACCCTCGACCTGTACGAGCGCACCTGCGTGCTGCTCACCGGACCGGGCGGGACCTCCTGGTACGAGGCGGGCCACCGCGCCGCCGACGCCCTCGGCGTACCGCTGGACTGCTACCGGGTCGGCGACGGACCGGACCATGAACTCGCCCCCGAACCGGGCACGGACTGGGCCGAACTCCACGGCACCGCCCCCGACGGAGCGGTCCTGGTCCGCCCCGACGGCTTCGTCGCCTGGCGAGTGGAACGCTCGGTCCCCGACCCGGAGGCCGCGCTGACGCGAGCGCTCCGCGAGGTACTGAGCCTGAACGCCTGACCCCGCCCCTTCCCGGGCGCCGCGGTCCCGTACGCCACCCGCCCCCGGTCGGCGGGACGCCCCACCGCCCGGGGGCGGCGAGCCCCGCCGCGGGACCCGCCCGGACGGGCCTCCGGCCCCGGCCTCCGTCCC
>NZ_JAHLEM010000655.1 GCF_018883605.1 Streptomyces niphimycinicus
CGGGCGGCGGGTGCCGGCCCTGAAGGTGATGACCGACCTGGCGGCCGACGACGCGGTCACCGCCCTGCTGCGCGCCGGGCAGAGCGCCGAGGCGCTGGTGGTCGGCTCGCGCGGCCGCGGCGAGTTCGCCTCCCTGCTGCTCGGCTCGGTCGGACTGGGCATCGCGGCCCGTGCCCAGTGCCCGGTGGTCGTGGTGCGCGGCCGCCCGGAGAACGTGCACGGCGGGATGAACCGGGTGGTGGTGGGGATCGCCGAGCGCGAGCGCCCCGGCGAGCGGGAGCCCGCGCCGCCCTCTGCCGCCGTCGCGTTCGCCCTGCGCGAGGCGCGGCTGCGCGGCGGGGAACTGGAGGCGGTGCACGCATGGCGCTGCGCGGGCCCCGAGGACCACCGAGCGCGCGAGAACCACGGGGCACATGACGACCACAGGGCACGCGAGAACCGCGGAGGACACGAGGGCCGCGGGGCGTCGCGCGAGGATCACGCGCGGCGCGCCGCCGAACTCCTGGACGAGACGCTGGGCGGCGCCACGGCGGCCGGGCTGCCTCCGGTGCCGGTGGCGCACCGCCCGGTCGAGGGCTCGGCGCGCAAGGCGCTGCTGGACGCCTCCGCCCACGCCGATCTGCTGGTGGTGGGGGCGCGGCGGCGGCAGGGGCACTTCGGCATGCAGCTCGGGCTTGTCAACCACGCCGTACTGCATCACGCCAAGTGCCCGGTCGCCGTGGTGCCGGTTTCCTAGGCTTCCGTCCCTCAGCGGCGCCTGACCCTGGCCGAGTTCCTTCCATCGCCGCCACCACCGACGCCGGCCCCGGCTACTCTGCTGGTGAGGGGCTCATGGGGGGACGGTGGCCAGGTGTCGGGCAGTGTGGATCAGGGACGCCATCCGGCCCTCCCCCAACTCCGGCTCGACCAGCTTCTCGATGAGCTCCAGGCGCGGCTGGACGCCGCCCGGTCCACCCAGGACCGGATGCACAATCTGCTGGAGGCCGTGCTCAGCGTGGGCCGCGAGCTGGATCTGGAGCAGGTGCTGCGCCGGATCGTGGAGTCCGCGGTGGTGCTGGCCGACGCGGAGTACGGCGCGCTGGGTGTGATCGACCGGCATCGGCTCTCGCAGTTCCTGCCGGTGGGCATATCCGAGGAACGGGCGCACCGCATCGGCCCGTTGCCCAGTGGTCACGGCCTGCTCGGCGAGCTGATCCGCCACCCCCAGTCGCTGCGGCTCACCGATCTGTCGGAGCATCCGGCGAGTTACGGCTTCCCGGAGCACCATCCGCCGATGCGCTCGTTCCTGGGCGTGCCGATCCGGGTCCGTGACGAGGTCTTCGGGAATCTCTATCTGACCGAGAAGCGCGGCGGCGCCCAGTTCGACGCCGATGACGAGGCGGTGCTGACCACCCTGTCGGTCGCGGCCGGGGTGGCCATCGACAACGCCCGGTTGTACCACGAGAGCCGGCGCCGCGAGCAGTGGCTGGAGGCGCTCGGCGTCATCACCCGTACGCTGCTGGCGGGCACCGAGGCGGGCGAGGCGCTGAGCCTGATCGCTCGGCTCGCCCTTCAGGTGGCCCTCGCCGACTCGGCGGCGATCCTGCTGCCGGCCGCGGGCACCGACTCCCTGGTGGTCGAGGTGGCCGAGGGGCATGACGCGGAGGCCATCGGCGGGCTCATGGTGCCGTCCGACGGCTCGCTGGCCGGGCTCGCCGCCCGCACCGGACGCCCCTCGGTCGCCTCGGACGTACGGGTGGACTCCCGGGCCCGGTCCTGGCCGCTGCCGGCTCCGGAGAGCGAGTTCGGCCCGGTGGTAGCCGTTCCGCTGGTCGCGGGCGCGCGGGCCTCCGGTGCGCTGCGGCTGTGCCGGCTCGCCGGGCGGCAGCCCTTCGACGACCATGAGGTGGAGCTGCTCTCGGGGTTCGCGGCGCAGGCGGCGCTCGCTCTGGAACTGGCCCGGCACCGCGCCGAGTCCGAGCATATGGCGCTGCTCCAGGACCGTGACCGGATCGCCCGGGACCTCCATGATCTGGCCATTCAGCGGCTGTTCGCGACCGGTCTCACCCTCCAGAGCGCGGGCCGGCTGATCGAACGCCCGGAGGCGGCCGAACGGGTGGGGCGGGCCGTGGACGACCTGGACGAGACCATCAAGATCATCCGTTCCACCATCTTCGCCCTGCGCACGGTCGGGGACGACGGCGGCGAACCCGCCACGCTGCGGCGCCGGCTGGTCAAGGCCGTCCGGTCGGCCTCCGACACCCTGGGCTTCGCACCGTCGCTGCTGATGGACGGCCCGGTGGACACCGATGTGCCGGATACGACCGGCGACCATGTGCTGGCGGTGCTCGCCGAGGCGCTCAGCAATACGGTGCGGCACGCCCATGCCCAGCGGGTGGAGGTGCGGCTGACCGTGGGCGCCGACATCACCTTGGTGGTCGCGGACAACGGGGTGGGCATCGGAGGCGCCGCCCCCAGCGGGGGGCTGGTCAACATGCGGTCCAGGGCCGAACTCCTGGGCGGCACCTTGGACATCGAGGCGCCCGAGGCGGGCGGCACCCGGCTGGTCTGGTGTGTCCCTCTGAACCGCCGACGGCCCGCCGGAACGGCGAAAGGGCTGGCCCCGTGATATTGCTCTCTCTTCACCGAATCCGCGCATATCCGGCCCGCCATGCGGTACCCACGAACGGGGAAGGGGGTATGTGATCCATGCGAATGATCTGGGGGCTGTGGCGCTGGCGGCGCAATCCGCTGCGCCGTAAGACCGACATCGTGGAGGCGTGCGCGGCGATGATCGCCGCGGCGCTCATCCTGCTCGTCGCCCCCGCAGTCGGCTGGGCATCGGGGTCCTTGGCGCACGGGGCGCTGCTGAGGGCCGCGCACGAACAGCGGGCCGAGCGCCATCCGCTCTCGGCCACCGTGCTGAAGGTGCTGCCGCATCCGCCCATCGACTCCGATCCCGAGACCGCTTCCGCGAGAGACGCGCACCGCCGTGTCCTCGCGCGCTGGACGGGGCCGGACGGCAGCAGACACCAGGGCACGCTCGGGGCCCACCCCGGGGCCGACCCCGGTGAGCGGTTCCGGATCTGGACCGACGACCAGGGCCGCCCGGTGGGCCGTCCGCTGGACACCGCGACGGCCACCACCCACGCCGTGCTGGCCGGGGTCGGCGCGGCCGGGGCCACGGCGGTCCTGGTGGACGGCGCCCGGCGGCTGGTCGTATGGCGGCTCATGCGCCGGCGTTACACACAGTGGGACATCGCCTGGGAGCGAGCCGGTCAGGACTGGGGCCGGGCGGACGCCGACAGCTAGCCCCCGCGAGCGGGCCGTCGGTCCGTGTGAGTGGGCAGTGCACGGGCGGGAGTTGTCATATGAACGCCAACTCCGCCCGTGGTCCACAGGCAGGTCATCTCATGGTGCCGTACGCACGCTACGGTGGGGCCTTCCATATGCGCAGCGGCGGTCGGCAGCGGCAGTCGGGCGCGCACACCGGCAACGCACGAGGTGGGGGCACAGCAGCACCATGGCACAGGGCTCGGTCGTCCAGGTGACGCACAGCGGAACGTCTCGGTGGCGGCGCCGCACCGGAGAGTACGCCTCCCTCACGGCGGCCCTGGAGGCCGCCGGGGACGGTGATGTGCTCTCCATCTCGCCCGGCACCTACCGCGAGAATCTGGTGGTGGGCCGGGCCGTCACACTGCGCGGCCCCGAGGGCTCGGCGCGCGGCTCGGTGCGCATCGCGCCGGTGGACGGAGTCGCGCTGACGATCCGTGCCTCCGCCGTGGTCCAGGATCTGCATGTCGAGGGCCAGGACTCGGCCGCCCCCGCGCTGCTGATCGAGGACGCCACCCCCGAGGTGTCGGACGTCCGGGTCGCCACGCGCTCGGCGGTCGGCATCGAGGTGCGCGGCGGCGCCCGTCCGACCGTGCGGCGCTGCACCGTGGACAACCCCGCGGGCGTCGGGCTCAGCGTGCTGGACGGCGCGGGCGGGGTGTTCGAGGAATGCGAGGTGGTGGCCGCCGGGCAGTCCGGGGTGGCGGTGCGCGGCGGCGCCCGTCCGCGCCTGGACCGCTGCCGGGTCCACCACGCGTCCGGGGCGGGCTTCTCGCTGACCGGCGAGGGCACCTCGCTGGAGGCCGTCGGCTGCGAGGTGTACGAGATCAGGGGCGCCGGGGTGCAGGTCTCCGGGCGCGCGACCGGGCATCTCACCGACTGCCGGGTGCACCGTACGACGTCCGACGGGGTCAACCTGGACACGGACGCGGTGCTCACGCTCGCCGACTGCGAGATCCATGACATCCCGGAGAACGCGATCGATCTGAGGTCGCGTTCGGTGCTGACGCTGACCCGATCCACGGTGCGTCGGTTCGGGCGCAACGGCCTGTCGGTGTGGGATCCGGGCACCCGGGTGGACGCCAACCAGTGCGAGCTGCACGAGAGCACCGGTGACTATCCGGCGGTGTGGGTGAGCGACGGGGCGACCGCCGTGCTCGATTCGTGCCGGGTGCGCGAGGTGCCGGACGCGCTGTTCGTCCTGGACCGCGGGTCGCGGGTCGATGTGGTCGACAGCGATCTGTCGCAGGTGCGCTCCACCGCGGTCTCGGTCAGCGACGGGGCCACCGTCCAACTGGACGACTGCCGCATCCGGGAGGCGGCCACCGGGGCGTGGTTCCGCGACCACGGCAGCGGCGGCACCCTCGCCAACTGCACGATAGACGGGGCCGCCACCGGAGTGATCGTCACCAAGGGCGCCGATCCGACGGTCGAGCGCACCACGGTCTCCGGGCCGACGGAGGCCGGGTTCTATGTGTCCGCCGAGGGCCGGGGCACGTTCACCGGCTGCCGGGTGACCGGCAGCGGGGGCTACGGCTTCCACATCATCGACGGCTGCCGCTCCACCTTGACCCGGTGCCGTACGGAGCGGTGCGCGCGCGGCGGGTACGAGTTCTCCGAGGCGGGGCCGCTGGTCGAGGACTGCACCAGCGACGAGAGCGCCACCACGGCGCTGGGTTCCCCGACCACACCCGGCCATCCGCCGCTCACCGCGCCCGCCGTGGAGACCGCCGCCTCGACGGGCGGGCTGCTGGGCGGTGTCCCCTCGCAGCGGTCCGTCCAGACCTCCGCGCCCGCCGTCGAGCCCCCGGTCTCGGTCCGCCCGTCCTCGGCGGTGCTGGGCGAACTCGACACACTGGTCGGGCTGGAGAGCGTCAAGCGCGAGGTGCGCGCTCTCACCGACATGATCGAGGTGGGCCGGCGGCGTCAGGAGGCCGGGCTCAAGGCCGCCTCCGTCCGCCGCCATCTGGTCTTCACCGGCTCCCCGGGCACCGGTAAGACGACCGTCGCCCGGCTCTACGGGGAGATCCTGGCCTCCCTCGGGGTGCTGGAGCGCGGCCATCTGGTGGAGGTCTCCCGGGTGGACCTGGTGGGTGAGCACATCGGCTCCACGGCCATACGCACCCAGGAGGCGTTCGACCGGGCGCGCGGCGGGGTGCTGTTCATCGACGAGGCGTACGCCCTCTCGCCGGAGGACTCCGGCCGGGACTTCGGCCGGGAGGCGATAGACACCCTGGTCAAGCTGATGGAGGATCACCGGGAAGCGGTCGTGGTCATCGTCGCGGGATACACCGCGGAGATGGAGCGCTTTCTGTCCGTCAACCCCGGTGTGGCCTCCCGCTTCTCGCGCACCATCACCTTCGGCGACTACGCCCCGGAGGAGCTGCTGCGGATCGTGGAGCAGCAGGCCGAGGAGCATGAGTACCGGATCGGCGAGGGGGCGGCGGAGGCGCTGCTGAAGTACTTCACGGCGCTTCCCAAGGGCCCGGCGTTCGGCAACGGACGCACCGCCCGGCAGACCTTCGAGGCGATGGTGGAGCGGCATGCGGGCCGGGTCGCCCAGCTCAGCGACCCGACCACGGACGACCTCACACTGCTCTATCCCGAGGATCTGCCGGAGCTCATCTGACCGGCGGCCCCCTCCTGCCCAGGCGGCGTCTGCTCCGGGAGCCGGGCCAGCAGCCCGGCCCGCTCCCGGTCGAAGACGGGATCGGCCTGGTAGTCCCCATGCCCCAGGATCGGCGCGGGCAGTGGGTGTTCGGGCGTACGGCCGTAGACCAGCGGGTCCTTGAGCGCGCCGCAGTCGACCTCGGGCCCGCTGCCGTCGGGCAGCCGGATGGGGCCGCCGATCGGGTCGGTGTAGCGCCACAGATTGCGCCAGTAGCGCACCTCGCCGTGGAGCGAGAGCAACTGCGTGGGGCCGAAGTAGGCGGGGAACCAGCGCCCGTAGAGCCGCTCCAGCGGTGAGCCGTAGGTGAGCAGCGCGACCTGGCCGCGGGTGCGGTGGTCGAGCTGCCAGACCGCCGCGGCGGCCAGCACACTGCCCTGGGAGTGGCCGGAGATGACCAGCCGGCCGCCGTACCGGCGGGTCCAGGTCTCCATCCGCCAGGTCAGGTCGGGCACCGCCCGCTCGGCGTAGCACGGGGGCGCGAAGGGGTGGGCGGCGCGCGGCCAGAAGGTGCCCACGTCCCACAGGATGCCGATGGTGCGGCGGGCGGAGGGGCTGCGGTAGGCGCGGCGGGCCCAGGTGACCAGCATCAGGAAGGCCAGCCCCATCAGCCAGGAGCCCAGCGCCTGCGCGGTCTGGGCGGCGGCGTCCACGGCCCCGGGCGCGTCGGCGGCGGCCCGCCCCGGCACCTGGTCCGTGGCCCAGGCCCCGGTGACGGCGGCGGCGCCGAACAGCAGGGTCAGCAGCGCGACGGGGCCGACGATCCACGGGGCGGAGTCGGTGAGGCCGGCGCGGGCGATCGTGCGCGCGATCCGCCGGGTGCGCACCGCGTCGGGCCGTTCCCCCGGATAGCCGTCCATGATGGTCGGCAGCAGCCGGTTGCGCACCCGCCACACCCTTACGGTGAAGATCAGCAGCAGTACGACCAGGGCGAGCAGCAGCGCCGGGATGGCCGTGGCCAGCCAGGTCAGCAGCACCGGCGGGGCGATGCCCGGCCCCTCACCGGGGGTGGCGCCGCCGTCCAGCCAGTCGGCGAAGCGCTGGGCGACACCGCCCGCGAGCACCGCGCCGAGCCCGCAGGCGAGCACGGCGACGGCGGGCCCGGCGAGCCCGTACAGCGGGGTGCGGCCGGGAGCGGAGCGGTGGAGGACCAGGGCGCACACCGCCATGGCCACGATCAGCGCGCCCTCCCCTATGGCGATGGCGCAGAACGCCTGGTTGCCCGGCAGCTTGCCGGTGGAGGACCAGCCGGGGCGGGACCACCCGGCATACAGCACGGAGAGCGCCAGCACCGCGAGGGCCGCACCGGGCAGCGCGGTGATGGTGATGCGGTCCAGCTCCCCGTCGACCTTGGTCTCACTGCGGCCGCGGTAGCACACCACGGCCACCACCGCGACCGCGCCCACGGCGAGCAGCGTCAGCAGCGCCCAGCCCGCGGCGTCCTCCAGCCCGCCGCCGCCCGGCCTGCGGTCGTAGGTGGTGGTGGGCAGGGTCAGGCCCGCCGCGATGGTGAGGAAACCGGCGGCGGTGTGCGCGGCGCGCAGCCGGGCGACGATCCTGCGGCCGTACCAGAAGCCGGGCAGGCACAGCGCGGGGCGGTTGCCCGCCTCGGGGGCGGACTCGTCGACCGGGCGCTCCAGCGGCGGGGAGGACTCGTACGCGCTCCAGGTGCGGTTGGACAGGTACCACAGCAGTCCGGTGAGCGCGCCGGGCAGCACCGCGGCGAGCGCGAGCCTGCGGCCGGGCTGGCTCCACCAGCCGTGGTTCTCCGGGGACAGGAAGCCGAGCCAGGACTTGCCACCGGCGCAGTCGGCCGAACCGGCACACTGCCAGGCGATCAGGTCCAGGGCCACCTCGCAGGCCCCGGCGATCAGCAGCACGGTCAGGGTGAGCGCCACGAGCCGGACGAACAGGCCGTAGGTGCGCACGGTCCGCTCGCGCCGGTCGGCCGGGGGCCGCATCCAGTGGGCGAGGTTGGCGACCATGAACGGCAGTAAAAGCAGCCACAGGGCGCGGGAGCTGTTGCCCGAGGTGAGGTTGCACCATACGTACGCCTCGCGGATCGGACCATCCCGGTCCGGGCCCTCCCGGTCCTGCGGCGAGCGCTGCTCGGCGTCGACCTCGTCCGCCCTGCGGTAGATCGCCGCGGTCTCGTCGCCGGTGATCCGGCAGGTGCGCGGATCGCGCAGCATCTCCTCGGGGGTGGTGCCGCCCACTCCGTGGACGAGGAGTTCGAGATCGGGCGGCGGCGCTCCGCCCTTACGGGCTGCCGTCGCCCGTCGCGCCCCGTCGGCCGGCGTGTCCGTAGGCATGCTCGCTGGCACCGTGTCCCCCGATTCCGGTGTGGTGCGGTCGTTCTGCTCCAGGATTGTGCCCATCGGCCGCCTCCCCCGACCCTGACAGGGCGGGCGTGGCGAAATCGTAACCCCGGGTGCTGTGGCGACCGGCTGTCCTCACCTCATGCGAAGATGAACGCGCGGGCGACGAGGGCCGACCGGAGGGAGACGAGGCAGGGTGAGCGACAACCAGAACCTCCTCGCGGAGCAGCGGCGCGCTCTGATCCTCGATGAGGTCAGGCGGCGCGGCGGGGTGCGGGTCAATGAGCTGACGCGCAAGCTCAATGTCTCGGACATGACGGTTCGTCGCGATCTGGACGCGCTGGCCCGGCTGGGCGTGGTGGAGAAGGTGCACGGCGGGGCCGTGCCGGTGGCCGAGGCGAGCACGTACGAGCCCGGGTTCGAGGCCAAGTCGGGCCTCGAGCTGAGCGCCAAGGAGGACATCGCGAAGGCGGCGGCCGCAATGGCCACGCCGGGCACCGCGATCGGTCTGGCCGGGGGCACCACGGCCTTCGCGCTGGCCCAGCAGTTGCTGGAGGTGCCGGATCTGACGGTGGTGACGAACTCGGTGCGGGTGGCCGATGTGTTCTACAACGCCCAGCGGTCGGCGGCGCTCGGCGGGGTGGGCCCGCGCCCGGGTGCGGCCACCGTCGTGCTCACCGGCGGGGTGCGCACGCCGTCGGACACTTTGGTGGGGCCGGTCGCGGACGCGGCGGTGCGCTCCCTCCACTTCGATGTGCTCTTCCTCGGAGTGCACGGCATATCGGTGGAGGCGGGTCTGTCCACGCCGAATCTCGCGGAGGCGGAGACCAACCGCCACTTCGTCAGGGCCGCGCGGCGGGTCGTGGTGGTCGCGGACCACACCAAGTGGGGCACGGTGGGGCTGAGTTCCTTCGCCTCGCTGGACCAGGTGAACGCGCTGGTCACGGACCCGGGGCTGCCGGAGGAGGCACGGGCGGAGATCTCCGAGTATCTGCCGGAGCTGGTGGTGGCGGGCGAGCCGTCCCGCACCGCAGACATCTGACACCCCGACAGTTATCGTGTGTCCATGACACACCGGTTGCGTGCCGTCGGACTGGAGTACGTCGAGACCGCCCCGTTGCGGCTCGTCTTCGTCGCCGAGATCTCGGCCTCTCCCGAGGCGGTGTTCGAGGCGTTCACCGATGTCGAGGGCTGGCCGCGGTGGTTCACATCGGTGAAGGAAGCCCGCTCCACGGACGGCGGCAAGGGCAGGGCGATCCGCCTCGTGGGCGGCGGCCGCTTCCGCGAGACGGTCATGGCGGTCGAGCCGCACGAGCGCTATGCCTACCGCGTCGACGAGACCAACGCACCGGGGCTGCGGGCGCTGCTGGAGGAGTGGACACTGCGGCCCAGGGACGGCGGCGGCACCGTGGTGCGCTATGTGTTCGCGGTGGACGGCACCGCACTGCTGCGCGCTGTCGTGCGGGCGATGCGGCCGGGTCTGCGGCGCGCGTTCCACCAGGCGGTGCGGAACCTGGACCGGATGGTGGCGGCGGCCTGAGGACCGTACGGGCGCAGGCCGGCCGGGCAGAGGCCGGCCGGTCCGGCCGGGAGCGCCGTCAGTCGGTCCAGGTGCCCGTGGTGAGGAAGATGTCGAGCGTCTTCACATACGGCTCGATGTCCAGCCCCTGCCCTTCGAGCCACGCGTCCGAGTAGTACTTGTCCAGATACCGCTCCCCCGGATCGCACAGCAGCGTCACCACGCTCCCGGTCCGCCCCGCGGCGACCATCTCCGCGACGATCCGCAGCGCGCTCCACAGCCCCGTCCCGGTGGAACCGCCCGCCTTACGGCCGATGGCCCGCTCCAGAGCGCGGACGGCCGCGACGCTCGCCGCGTCCGGGACCTTCATCATCCGGTCGATCGCGCCCGGTACGAAGCTGGGCTCCATCCGGGGGCGGCCGATGCCCTCGATGCGTGAACCGTGGTCGCTGGAGGCGGCGTCGTCATGGTGGACCCAGCCGTCGAAGAAGCAGGAGTTCTCCGGGTCGGCGACGCATACCCGGGTGTCGTACTGCATGTAGTGGACATAGCGGGCGAGGGTCGCCGAGGTGCCTCCGGTGCCCGCCGTGGCGACGACCCATGCCGGTTCGGGATAGCGCTCCAGACGCATCTGCTGATAGATCGACTCGGCGATGTTGTTGTTACCGCGCCAGTCGGTGGCCCGCTCGGCGTAGGTGAACTGGTCCATGTAGTGACCCCCGGACTCCGCCGCGAGGGCGGCGGCCTCCTCGTACATGGTCCGCGGGTCGTCCACGAAATGGCACTGGCCGCCATGGAATTCGATCAGGCGGCACTTCTCCCGGCTGGTCGTGCGGGGCATCACCGCGATGAAGGGCACCCCGATCAGCTTGGCGAAGTACGCCTCGGATACGGCGGTCGAGCCGCTGGACGCCTCGATCACGGGCTTGCCCGGCCGGATCCAGCCGTTGCACAGCCCATAGAGGAACAGCGAGCGTGCCAGACGGTGCTTGAGACTCCCTGTGGGGTGGGTGGACTCGTCCTTGAGGTAGAGGTCGATCCCCCAGCGCTCGGGCAGCGGGAAGCTCAGCAGATGGGTGTCCGCGGATCGCTGGGCGTCCGCCTGGACCTTTCGGACGGCCTCCTTCAGCCATCCGCGATAGCCGTGGTCGCTGCGGTCCACGTCGATCGTCTTGATGATCCCGCGCGCCGTGCCGTCCAACGCCCACTCCTCCTGCTTGTGCCCACGCCCAGCCCAGGTGGCATACTCGTGCCGTTTCGATCCTCATTGTCCCCCAGTGCGCCCTGGTGCCCGGGGCCGGTCCCGGGCACACTGCGCAGCAGGGAAAATGAGAGACGGCGACAGAAGTGCCAGTCGGAGCCATCGGGGAGGCGGTTGTGATGGCCGATAACGAGTTCAACGCCAGGGGAGTGCGGATCGAGCGGTTCCTGCGCTCGGTCACCCGCGCCGGACAGGTCTTGATCAAGGACGGCAGGCTGGAGTTGCTGACCAGCTACGGCCGCGAGATCGACAGCGCGCCGGTGCAGTCGGTGCGCGCCAGCAAGCCCTGGTTCGTCGACGGGGACCAGGCCATGGCCACCGTGAACGGCACCCGTTACCGTCTCACCCTCGGCTCGCAGGACACCAAGTCCACCTCGGCCAAGTCCGGCTCGGGGGCCGCCAGCCGCTTCCTCGACGCCGTCCGGTCCGCTCGGGGGCACTCCCAGAAGCGGTGAAGTGGCCGAGTTGCGCATGCGCGCGGTGGGGCCGACCCTGGACGAGTATCAGTATCACTGAGGGTCAACAAGCGGTGACGCTGAGAACCGTCCCACCGGTCGCGCCCAGCAGCCACCACTGCTGAACGTGTTCGTCGCCCGCATCTGAATCAGGCTAGCCCCAACTTCTTCAGGGAGTCGCAGCCGTGATCAGTCGTCCTAGCAGGCAGTGCACGGTGGAGCTGGAGGCCCTGCCGTCGCGGATCGGACAGGTCCGCAGAATCGTGTCGGCGCAGTTGCGCTACTGGCATCTGGATCCGCTCATCGACCCGGCGGCGCTCGGCGTCACCGAACTGCTCACCAATGTGCATCGGCATGCCGAGCCGGACAAGCAGTGCACAGTTGAGATCGCTCTCATGCTGGACCGGTTGACCGTTTCGGTCCGCGACCAGGATCCGCGGCTGCCCCGCCTTCGGGCCTGCGATCCCGTCGCCACGCATGGCAGGGGGCTCGCGCTGGTCGCGGCCGTCAGCCAGAGCTGGGGGATGCACGCGCGGGACGACGGCAGCGGGAAGGTCGTGTGGTTCACACTGGCCGTGCCGCGGCCCACCGCCGCCGCCAAGTCGCCCCTCACGGCGCATGGAGCGGGCCGTACCGCACCGCCCCATCGCATGGACGCCTCCCGCCCGGCGCCGGCGCCCACCACGCCCATCACCGGCCCCGCGCCCACACCCGGACCCGCCACCGCCCCGGCACCGATGCCCGTCGCACCGGCGCCCACCC
>NZ_JAHLEM010000656.1 GCF_018883605.1 Streptomyces niphimycinicus
GAAGCGGCGGGCCAGGCGCCCCAGGCGGGCGCGGGCGGCGGCCCGGCCGCGCTCCCAGAAGCGGGCGTGCTGGCTCGCCCGCAGCTCCTCGAAGAGCTGCTCGTAGCGCTGGGCGAGCGGCGCGGGATCGTAGGCCCGGGAGCTCTCCAGGGCGGCCGCGGCCATCGCCCGCCGGGCCGGGCCGTCGGCCATCAGCTCCATCAGGGCGCTCGCCAGCGCGTGCTTGTCCCCGGTGGGGACGAGCCGCCCGGTGACCCCGTCCTCGATGATCTCGGCGGGGCCGAGCGGGCAGTCGGTGCTCACCACCGGCACCCCGCAGCGCATGGCCTCCACGATCGTCATTCCGAACGACTCGGCGTCCGAGGCCACCGCGACCAGCGACGCCTTCGCGAACTCCGCCTCGATGGGGGAGTAGGACCCCATCAGCTCCGCGCTCCCGGACAGGCCCAGCCGCTCGATGTGCTCCGCCAGCCGCTCCTTTTCCGCGCCCCCGCCGTAGATCCGCAGCCGCCAGGCCGGGAACTTCGCCGTGACCTCCGCGAAGGCGTCGATCAGCAGGTCGAAGCGCTTGCCGCGGACCAGCCGCCCGGCCGCCGCGATCACCGGTGTGGTGCCCTCGGAGGGGGCGACGGCCGGTTCGGGGACGCTGTTGGGTATCGCCAGCGTCCGCACCCCCGGCAACGGCATCTTCCCGCGGTAGACCGCGGCGTCCGCCTCCGTCGTGGTGACGATGGCGTCCAGCAGCCGGTAGTGCGAGGCCAGCTCCCGCCGCAGCTTCTTGCTGTGCGCGTCGTGCCGCAGATGCTCCTGGGCGATGCGCAGCGCACGACGGGGGGCGAAGCGGGATATGTAGACGTTCACCCCCGGCCGAGTGCCGATGATCACATCGGCGGGGCAGCCGCGCAGATACTCCGCGACCCGCGTGTCGATCAGGCGGTTGTACTGGTGGTGCCGCTTCTCGGCGGCCGGAAAGTCCCGGCTGGCCTCGAAGAACAGCGGGTCCTTGGCGTCCGCGCCCTCGGGACGCAAGTCCACCAGGGGGACCAGCCGCACCCGTGGGTCGAGGGCGAAACGCGGCGTCTCGCGATGCCGCATCATCGAGACGATCTCCACCTCGTGGCGGTCGGCGAGCGCCGTCGCGAGATTCATCGTCGTCCGGATCGTTCCGCCGATCCCGTAGGCGTTGTGCAGCAGGAATGCGATCTTCATGCGGTATTTTCTCCGGCCGGTTGCATCCCCGGGGCGAGTTTCCCCCCGGAACGTAGCGGACACTCTGTCCGGGCCCGGTAAGCCGGTCGCGTGAAGAAGGTGAGAGCGGGGTAAGAAGCCCCGCTCAGGACCCCCACCCGGGGCAGGCACCCTTGTGGCCTTGGCAGACTCGGGGTGTGACCAAC
>NZ_JAHLEM010000657.1 GCF_018883605.1 Streptomyces niphimycinicus
GACACTCTGTCCGGGCCCGGTAAGCCGGTCGCGTGAAGAAGGTGAGAGCGGGGTAAGAAGCCCCGCTCAGGACCCCCACCCGGGGCAGGCACCCTTGTGGCCTTGGCAGACTCGGGGTGTGACCAACACCGTGCTGCTCGCCGAGGACGACCGTGCCATCCGCCAGGCGCTGGACCGCGCCCTGACCCTGGAGGGGTACCGCGTGACCGCCGTGCCCGATGGGATCGAGGCGCTGGCGGCCATCCACCGCGAGCGCCCGGACGTGGTCGTCCTGGATGTGATGATGCCGGGCGTGGACGGGCTCCAGGTGTGCCGGGTGCTGCGCGCCGAGGGGGACCGCACTCCCATCCTGATGCTCACCGCGCGGGTCGAGACCGCCGACCGGATCGAGGGGCTGGACGCCGGGGCGGACGACTATGTGGCCAAGCCCTTCGAGGTCGAGGAGGTCTTCGCCCGGCTGCGCGCACTGCTGCGCCGCGCCGCCCCCGCCGAACCGCCCGCGCCGGAGGACGCCGCCATCGACGGCGTACTGGAGGTCGCGGATCTGCACCTGGACTCCTCGGCCCGCCGGGTCTGGCGCGGCGGTACGGAGCTGGAGCTGACCCGCACCGAATTCGACCTGCTGGAGCTGCTGGCGCGCAACGCGGGCATCGTCCTGGACCACGCCACGATCTACGCCCGCATCTGGGGCTACGACTTCGGCCCCGGATCGAAGAACCTCGCCGTCTACATCGGCTATCTGCGCCGCAAGGTCGATCCGGAGGGGCGCACCCCGCTGATCCATACGGTGCGCGGAGTCGGTTACACCCTGCGGGAGGAGTGATGGTGCGGCTTCCAACGCTCCGCCGTGGGCGGCCCAGTCTGCGGACCACCTTCGCGCTCTCGTTCGCGACGGCGGCCTCCGTGGTCACCCTCCTGGTCGGCGGCCTCAGCTATGACTCGGCGGCCGGGCTGGTGCGGGTCGACCAGCAGACGGCGTTCGACGATGTGATCCGCGATCTGCGCGCCGAGGTCCGCAGCGAGAAGGTGGTCCTGCGGCAGTACCCCACCGAGTCCACCGCGCCCGTCCCCTACGGCCTGCGGGACGATCTGCGCCGGATCAGCCGGATGGACGTCCAGGTGATCAACGGCAACGGCATGGTCTACGACGCGGGCAAGCCCCCGCTGCCGGTGACCGGCGAGGACCGGGTCACCGCCGCCTCCCGTACGCCGGGCACCGTCGTACGGCGCGAGATCGGCATCGGCGGAGAGCAGTACCGCATGGCCACGGTGGCGGTGGGTGACTCCACCGGCGCGGTCCAGGTGGCCCAGCAGATCAGCGACACCGAGGATCTGCTGCAAGAACTCCAGAAGCGCACCGCGCTGTTCGTGGTCGCCGTCATCCTGGCCGCCGGACTGGCCGGCTGGTGGCTGGCCGGGCGGATCACCCGGCGGCTGGTGCGGCTGACCGGGGTCGCCGAGAGCGTGGCCGCGACCGGCCGGATGCAGGTGGCGGTGCCGGTCACCGGGGACGACGAGGTGGGCCGCCTGGGGCGGGCGTTCGACGGCATGCTCGGCCGGCTCGCGCGTTCCAAGGACGACCAGCGGCGGCTGGTCGAGGACGCCGGGCACGAACTGCGCACCCCGCTCACCTCGCTGCGCACCAATATCTCCCTGCTGCGCCGCTTCGAGGAGCTGCCCGGGCCCGCGCGCGAGGATCTGCTGGCCGATCTGGCGGGGGAGACCCGGGAGCTGACCGACCTCGTCAATGAGCTGGTGGAGCTGGCGGCCGGGCAGCGGGACGACGAACCCCCTACCGAGGTCTCGCTGGCGGAGGTGGCCACCACCGCCGCGACCCTCGCCCAGCGCCGGACCGGCCGGGAGATCACCGTACGGGCCGAGGGCGACACCCGGCTGACGGGCCGCCCGGCCGGCTTGCAGCGCGCGATCTCCAATCTGGTGGAGAACGCCGCCAAGTTCGACCAGGACGGCACCGAGCCCGTCGAGGTGGTGATCACCGGCCGCCGGGTGCAGGTCCTGGACCGGGGCCCCGGCATCGCCGACGAAGACCGCGAGCGCGTCTTCGACCGCTTCTACCGCGCGCCCGGCGCGCGCAGCCTGCCCGGTTCGGGGCTGGGCCTGGCCATCGTGCGCGAGGTCGCCCTCGCCCACGGCGGCACCGTCTTCGCCCGGCCGCGCCCGGGCGGGGGCGCGGTACTGGGCTTCACGGTCGGCGAGAGCGCCGAGGCGCCGTGACACCGGGCCGGTGCCGCCGTGGACACCTGCACCGGCGGGCTGATCGCCATCGGCACGCCGTGCCCGCGCACATCCGGGGCGTCTGACCCGGGGGCTGGGGCGGAGCCCCGGTTGTGGGAAGGGGCGGGAAGGGAACAGCCCGCCGCAGGCGTCATGGCTTCCGGGCCACTCCCGCCCACATGTTGATGTCCGCGCTGTGGATGGTCTCCGGGCGGTCGCCGGGGTCCGGGTTCCAGTGGTGGGGCTCCGACACACCCGGGTCGACCAGCTCCAGACCGTCGAAGAAGGCCCCGACCTCGCTCTGCGAGCGGGTGGTGAAGGAGATGCCGCTCTCCTTGTAGACCTGGATGACGTTCCGCCAGGTCTCCGCCGAGAAGTCATGGGTGGAGTGGGTCAGCATCAGATAGCTGCCCGGGGCCAGGGGCGCCATCAGCTCGCGGATGATCTCGTACGGCTTGTCCTCTTCCGGGATGAAGTGGAAGAGCGCGTTCACGGAGATCGCCACCGGCTGGTCCAGGTCCAGCGTCTCATGCAGTTCGGGGGCGCTCATGATCCGCTGGGGATCGCGCACATCCGCCTGCACATAGGACGTACGGCCCTCGGGGGTGCCGATGAGCAGCGCCTGGGCGTAGGCCAGCACGATGGGGTCGTAGTCGGTGTAGACCACCCGGGCCTCCGGGGCGACGCCCTGGGCGACCTGGTGGAGATTGGGCTCGGTGGGTATGCCGGTGCCTATGTCGAGGAACTGCCGGATCCCGGCCTCCCGGGCCAGCCAGCGGGTGGCCCGGTGGATGAAGGCACGGTTGATGGTGGCGTTGAGCCGGACGGTCGGATAGACCTCCAGCACCCGCCCGGCGGCATCCGCGTCGACCTCGTAGTGGTCCTTGCCGTTGAGGTAGAAGTCGTACATCCGAGCCGGGTGCGGCTTGGTGGTGTCGATCTGGCCAGGGGCGAGCCCGTAGTCGGTCACGCGGCCCTCCGTTCCGGTGCGGTACCCGCCGAGGAGGTCAGGTTGGGGTCAGGACGTGTGAGCAGGAAGTCCGCGGCGCCGGCCTTGGCGCCTTGGATGAACCGCTCGATTTCATGGTGGGTGTAGATCAGGGCAGGCCCGTCCGGATCGGTCGACTGGCGCAGGGCGACCCGCCCGTCGTGCAGCCTCATGACCTCCACGCACGCACCGCCGTTGGGACCGCTCCACGGCTTGGCCCAGCCTTCGGTCCCCAGGTGTTTGGCCGGCATGCCGTTGTACACATGTACCTGATCCACAGTCAGAGCTCCTTGCGAATCCCACGGAGAAAACTCTCCGTGCGCCGCGCCGGTGTGGCCTGGGTACCCATACGGTCCAGGGCCTCCAAATAGGCGACCACATCGGAACGTTGATCGAGATAGCCGGCGCCGGTCAGGCCCTCGGCGTAGACGATGTCCGGCAGTTCCGGGATCTGGAACCGGAAGAGCTGGAAGGGTCCGCCCATGCCCGGGTGAGGGCCGGCGGAGAACGGCACCACCTGAAGGGTGATGTTGGGTTTCTGTGCCGCCTCGATCAGGTGGTCGATCTGGGCGCGCATCACCTGGGGACCCCCGATGGACAGACGGAGCACCGTCTCGTCCATCACCACCCACAGATGCGGTCCGTCCGGGCGGCTGAGCAGCTCCTGGCGCTCCATCCGCAGCGCCACCCGGCGGTCCAGCTCCTGGGCGGAGCCGTGCGGGAAGCCGATGGAGAGCAGCGTGCGGGCGTACTCCTCGGTCTGGAGCAGGCCGGGGATGAAATGCGGCTCGTAGGCGCGGATACGGCTCGCCACGCCCTCGAGGCTCACATAGAGACTGAACCAGTCCGGCAGCACATCGCGGAACCGGTGCCACCAGCCCGGTCTGTTGGCCTCCTCGGCGAGCGCGAGGAAGGAGTCGATCTCTTCCTGTTCGGCGCCATAGGTCTGGAGCAGCTTCTCGACGTAGGGGAGTTTCAGGCCGACCTCGGCCTTCTCCATCCTGCGCACCGTGGTCTGGTTGACGTGCAGCGCCCTGGCAGCCTGGTCGTAGCTGACGCCGGCTTTTTCGCGAAGGTCCCGCAGCCGCATGCCGAGGACCATCTGCCCGACGGTCGGGGCAGATCGCGCTTCACCCACGTCGTACCTCCTGGGACGGTCTTGTCAGGAGCAGTGTGCCACGTGCGAGATGAGGGCAACAGAGTGCGCTGGCTATTCTGCATTTTGCAGATCGCGCCTTGCCAACTGATGCTCGCAGCAACGATAGTGACGGGTGTGACCAGTCCAACGTGGCTGCTGTGTCGCGCACTTGCGGCATTCACGTACGGCATTCACGCCCCCACAGGTAGACGGACGGAAGGCACATGGCCGTGGCATTGCGTCAACGCTCGACGATGGCCCACCACCCGAACTCCGGGAGCGTTGACTCCGCCCTCCGCCAGGAGAGGCTCCAACTGCCCGCCAGAGGCGCCTCGGTCGCCATCGCCCGGCACCAGGTGCGCTCACGGGTGCTGGAGTGGGGCTTCCAGGAAGAGCTCTGCGAATCCGCCGAGCTGGTGATGTCCGAGCTGTTCACCAACGCCCTGGTGCACACCGGAAGCGAGCAGATCCTCTGTGTGCTGCGCGCCCATGAGCGGCGCATGCTCTATATCGAGGTCGCCGACCAGGGCGGCGGACCGGCCGTCCCCACGCCGAGGGAGGCCGGTCTCGAGGACGAGTGCGGACGCGGACTCGCACTGGTCCGCGCCCTGGCCGACGCCTGGGGGGACCGGCCGGGCATGAACGGCGGACGGGTGGTCTGGGCTCAGATGAGCGTGACCGCCGGCCGCTGACCCCGGGCCCGGCCCCTCGGCGCCGTCACACCGCCGTCGTCCGCCGCTTCCCCGGGGCGGCCGGGCCGTCCGCGCGGTCCCGGGAGAGGGCGGCGTCGCGGGTCTCCCGCATGGTGAGGTAGACGATGAGCGAGACGGCCGCACACGCCGAGACGTACCAGTAGTACCCGGACTCCGCACCGCCCTTCTTGAACCACAGCGCCACATACTCGGCGGTGCCGCCGAACAGCGCGTTCGCCAGCGCGTACGGCAGGGCCACCCCGAGCGCCCGGACATGGGTGGGGAACAGCTCGGCCTTCACCACGGCGTTGATCGAGGTGTAGCCGGTGACGATGACCAGCGCCGCGAGCGAGAGCAGCAGCGCCCCCGTGAAGGTGTCGGTGTGCGACAGCGCGGTCATGATGGGGACGGTGCCGAGCATCGAGCCGAAACCGAAAGTGATCAGCAGCGGACGGCGCCCGATCCGGTCCGAGAGCGATCCGGCCAGCGGCTGCAACAGCATGAACAGGAACAGGGCGCAGAAGCTGACCAGCGAGGCGTCCGACTTGCTCAGACCGGCCGTGTTCGACAGGTACTTGGTGAGATAGGTGGTGTACGTGTAGTACGCGACCGTGCCGCCCATGGTCAGCGCGATGACGAGCGCCGCCTCCTTGCGGTGCCGCAGCAGCTCGGCCATCGTCCCTCGTTCGTCCTGGTGGGCGTCCTCCTCGGTGTAGACCTCGGTCTCCAGCAGATTGCGCCGCAGCCAGAAGACCACCGCCGCGCCCACGGCGCCGACGATGAACGGAATGCGCCAGCCGTAGGAGTGCAGCGCGTCATCGGACATGGTGTGCTGGAGCACGATCTGGAGACCCAGGCCGATCAACTGGCCCATCGTCATCGACACATACTGGAAGCTGGAGACGAAGCCCCGGCCGCCGGGCTGGGACGCCTCGGTGAGATAGGTGGCACTGGCCGCGTACTCCCCGCCCACCGACAGCCCCTGGAGCAGCCGCGCCACCAGCAGCACGGCCGCGCCGAAGTAGCCGACCTGGTCATAGGTCGGGGCGATGGCGATGAGCAGCGCGCTGGCCGACATCAGCGTCACCGTCAGGGTGAGCGCTGCCTTACGGCCGCGCCGGTCGGCGAACCGGCCCAGCAGCCAGCCGCCGACGGGACGCATGAAGAAGCCGACCGCGAAGATCCCGGCGGTGTTGAGGAGCTGTGCGGTGTCGTTGCCCTTGGGGAAGAAGGCGCCGGCGAAGTAGGTGGCGAAACTGGCGTAGACGAACCAGTCGTACCACTCGACGAGATTTCCGATCGAGCCGCCGAACACGGCTCGCCAGGGTGTGCGCGCTTGGCTCCGGGGAGCGCTGTCGGTCACGGGGGCCTCCAAGTGAGCGGGGTGATCTCCACACCCCTACCCCGCGGACACCTGGTTGGAAAATACGTGCGACGGCGCCAGTTGACGCGGATTCCCCGGCGGGGTCGCGGCCCCGGGCGGTGCGGCGGCCCCGGGCGATGCGGCGGCCCTGGAAGTCAGCCCTGCCCCGCCTCCTCCAGCGCCGCCATCCGGCGCTTGCCCCACGCGCCCAGCGGACCCAGTGCCGTATTCAGCTCATCGCCCAGCTCGGTCAGCGAATACTCCACCTTCGGCGGCACCACGTCGTAAATCTCCCGGTGGACGATTCCGTCCGCCTCCAACTCCCTGAGCTGCTGCGTCAGTACCTTTTCGGTCACGCCCGGAACCAGCCGCCGCAATTCCCCGAAACGGCACCGCTGGTGATCGAGCGCCCAGATGATCAGCACTTTCCACTTGCCGTCGATCACATCCACGGCCGCGTCCAGACCACAGACATAAGGCTGATTTCGCATGGCCCCCGCCCCCACTGACCTCAAGGTAAGTACGCACTCTTTAGTGGGTACTTGCCCACATTACCGCCGGGGAACGAGGCTGTGAGCGGCGCGCCGGACCCCTACGAACCACAAGCGGTATCGAAACGACTGGAGCGGATGAGATGAGCGAAACCCCCGTGACGGTGCTGGGCCTCGGCGACATGGGCACCGCGCTGGCCCGCGCCCTGATGACGGCCGGGCACCGGACGACGGTGTGGAACCGTACGGCCGCCAAGGCCGAGGCGCTCGCCGCCGAGGGCGCGCCGACCGCCGCGACGGCCGGTGCGGCCGTCGGGGCGAGCCCCCTGGTGGTGGTCTGCCTGCTGGACTACGACTCCGTACGGCAGGTGCTGGAGCCCCTCGGGGACGCCCTGTCCGGCAAGGCCGTCGTCAACCTCACCAACGGCACTCCGCGGCAGGCCCGCGACCTGGCCGCATGGGCGGCCGGACACGGTGCCCAGTACCTCGACGGCGGCATCATGGCCGTCCCGCCGATGATCGGGACGCCCGCCGCCTTCCTCCTCTACAGCGGCTCACCGGCCGTCTTCGCGGCCCACCGCGCCGTGCTGGACCTCTTCGGCGAGAGCCACCATCTCGGCGAGGACCCCGGCCGCGCCCCGCTGTACGACCTCGCCCTGCTCAGCGCGATGTACGGCATGTTCTCGGGCGTGCTGCACGCCTACGCCCTCGTGCGGTCGGACGGAGTGGCGGCGGCCGATGCCGCCCCGCTGCTGGGGCGCTGGCTGACCGCCATGTCCGGGGCCGTGGACGGCTACGCACGGCAGATCGACTCCGGCGACCACGCCACCGGGGTGGTCTCCAACCTCGCCATGCAGTCGGCCGCGTTCGTCAACTTCACCGGCTCCGCCCGGGACCAGGGCATCAGCCCCGAACTGATCGCCCCGATCGGCGGCCTCATGGCCCGCCGGGTCGCCGACGGCCATGGCCATGAGGGCCTCTCGGGGCTGGTGGAGCTGCTCGGCGCGGGACGGCCCGGCGCCGTCTAGGGGTGGTTGCCGCCTGGGCGTGGTGCTTGTCAGGCCGCGGTGCTTGTCAGGCGTGGTGCTTGTCAGGCGTGGTGCTGGAGTACGGCCTCGCCGCATTCGGGCAGGCGCGGGCCGGGGTCGTTCTCGCCGGTGGGCTGGCGGGGGATCGGCTGGGGGAGCAGGAGCGGGGTACCGGGCTCGACAGGCGGCCCGGCGGGGACGTCCGGCACCTCATGCGGGCCGGATCCGCCGGGCCCCTCCGGAACCTCCGGCCCGCCGCCCCCGCCGGTGGCATCGTGCCCGCCACGCCCGGGAGCGGCCGGGGCCTCCTCGGCGGCTGCCTCGGTCACGGCTTCGGCTTCGGCCTCCGCCTCCGCCTCGACGTTGTGCACCGTCAGCATCACCAGGCCGGTGCTCGCGACGAGGGCCGCGACCAGGGCCAGCAGGGTGCCGGGCGTGCCGTGCCGGAAGCTCTCGCCGAGCGCGGCGATGCCCACCGCGGTGGCGACCACGGGGTTGGCCACGGTCGCCGTCGCCAGCGGCGAGGCCAGCCCGGCGCCCCGGTACGACGCCTGGGAGAGCAACACCCCACCCGAGGCCAGCAGCCCGATGGTGACCAGGCCGGGCAGGGCGTCCTGCCAGGCGTCCCAGGTCCACTCCACGGCCACGTTCTTGGTGACCACCGACGAGACACCGAAGGCCGTCCCCGCGGCCGCCGCCAGCAGCACACTGCGGATGCCGGGCGACCGCATCAGGCGAGCCGCCCCGGCCAGTACGGCGATGGTGGAGACCGTGATCACGATCAGCCAGACGCCCTCCCGCTCGCCCAGCGACTGGGCCCGCGAGCTGCCGGTCAGGGAGAGCAGCCCGGCGAGCCCCGCGGTCGCCAGCAGCGCACCCCGCCAGCCGGATCCGCCGACCCGGCGGCGGACGAATATGGCCGCCATCGGCAGGGCGAAGACGATCGTCAGAGCCCCTAGGGGTTGCACCACGCTCAGCGGGCCGTAGGCCAGGGCGATCACATGGAGGACCGCGCCCGCACCGTTGAGGCTCACCGCGGCCCACCAACTCCCGCGCCGCAGCGGAGCGGCCGCGAGGCGCGGCGTCGTGGCCGCGACATGCTCCTGGAGTATGGCTCCGGCGGCGTAGCAGACCGCCGAGACCAGGGCCAGCAGCACAGACAGCGCAAGGGAGGTCACGTCGCGGCCCCCTGGGCCGATCGGTCGTCGTCCATGCCCTCATCCTTGACGGTGGGAGGTGCCCCCGTCGTCGTCCTTGAGCACAGATTTCCGAGTACTACTTGCGTAGTAGAGACCTCCACCAATGGGGGGCCTTCGCGGCGGCCGTACGGGCCCTTTGGAGCAGCTCGTTCTGCGGCTCGGCGGGGCGGTACACGGTGAGCGCCCCCGGCCACTTGTCGATCAGCAGCTCCTCCGCGGGGTCGGCCGCCACCTCTCCATCGTAGGCTCGGCTGTCCACTGTGTGGAGGCCCGACAGCCGCAGTTGGCGCATGCGCCGCGTCGTGTAGACATGTGACCGGCCGAGGGTGCCGGTGAGCGCCGAGATCAGCAGCCGGGTGCGGGCCAGCCGCTCCTCGCCGTCGATCGCCCGCACATCGAGCAGCCCGTCGTCGAGCTGCTGACGGTAGGCGGGCGCGAAACCCTCGGGGGAGTAGACGCCGTTGCCGGCGAACAGCATCCATAGCCGCCGCGGCCGCCCGTTGACCTCGACCTCCATGGGGCTCGCGGTGCGCAGCACCCGGGTGAGCGCGACGGCGGCCGCGGGCCACTTGCCGAGCCGGCCCTCCATGCTCTCCCGGATCCGCACCAGCTCCGGGTAGAAGCCGATGCTGAAGGTGTTGACGAACTGGCTGGTCCCGCCGCCTCCCGCGAGGGGGGTGGCGCGGCCGAGGTCCACGGCCACGGCGTCGCCCTCGGTCACGGCGTGGGCGGTGTCCTCGAAGGCCGGTACGCCGAGGTCCAGCGCGAAGTGGTCGAGGGTGCCGCCGGGGAACACGGCGAGTGGCAGCCCGCGTTCGGCCGCGATCGTGGCGGCGGCGTTGACACTGCCGTCCCCGCCGCAGATGCCCAGCGCCCCGGCCCGGTCGGCGGCGCGCCGGGCGGCCTGCCGGAGCAGGTCCATGAAGTCGTCGTCGGGCCCGCACTCCAGGATCTCCGCGGCGGGCAGCAGCACCTGCAACTGCTCGGCGACCGTGAAACCGCCGGTGGGGGCGGCCATCCCGGCCCGCTGGTTGACCAGGACCACCAGCCCCTCGCCCTTGGGCAGGGCGGGCGCCGAGATCCGCGGCCGGGCCTGCGCCGGAACCTCGGGGCGCGGCGGCCAGTAGCGGCAGGTCAGCGCGGCGGCGCCGACACCGAGGGCGATTCCGGCCAGCACATCGCTGGGGTAGTGGACGCCCACGTACACCCGGGAGGCGGCGACGGCGGCGGCGAGCGGGGCGACCATCAGGCCGTACCGCGAGGACTCCAGGGCCACCCCGGTGGCGAACGCGGCGGCGGAGGCCGAATGCCCGGAGGGGAAGGAACTGGTCCACGGCTGCCTGCGCAACTGGCGGACCAGGGGCACCGCGTCCATGACCGGACGCTTGCGTTCCACCGTCCACTTGACCACGACGTTCGACACGAGTGAGGCGGCGGCGAGCGAGCCGATCCCGCGCAGCGCGGCCCGCCGCGCGGTGCGGCCGCCGACCGTGGCGAGCACCCCGGCCGTGCCGAACCACAGCCGGCCGTGGTCGGCGGCCCGGCTGAGCCGGGGCAGCAGCGGATGGATGCCGCGGAGCCGGCTGTCCGCGACCCGCGCGAACAGCCGGCGGTCGAAGTCACTGATGCGTCTCATGCGTGATGGGTATCCCGGAACCGCGGTCGGCAGTCGTCATTGGACGCCGCCCGGGCCGATCCGGGCCGACCGCACCGGCCGGACCGGGCCGCCGGACCGGGGCGCCGGACCGGGGCG
>NZ_JAHLEM010000658.1 GCF_018883605.1 Streptomyces niphimycinicus
GCTCCGGAGCGGTGTCGGGGGCACGCGGCGGCGTCGGCGCGGGAGCCGTCGCCGCCGCGGTGGATATCGGACCGGCGTCGGGGGCGGGCGGCGCGCTCATCCGGCGACCGTCCGCTTGAGGGCGGCCCGCTTGATGGCCCGGGCCCGGCGGGCGACCTTGCGCACCGTCTCATTGCGCGGGATGAAGGCGAGCTGCGAGGGGACGGCCCCGGGCAGGGCGAGCGCGGTCAGCCGGCGCTTCTTGAAGTAGCGCCAGGTCTGGTTGTCCAGATGGGCGGCCAGATAGCGCTCGGCGACGGGCCGCAGATCCGGGTAGATCTTGGCCTGCATGCAGAAGCCGACCGCGCTGATCAGCCCGGCCAGCCGCTTGCCCGCCCGCTCGTCGACCGGCTGGGCGGCGGCCACCGCCTTGTGGTCCTCGAGGTCGGGCAGCAGCGCGTCCGCGATCGTCACCGGCACGCGGTTGCTGTTCTGGTACGGGGTGAGCCGCTCCAGCAGCGTATCGGTGCCGATCCGGGCCACCGGCAGTCCGTAGAAGACGTCGGCGGTGAGCAGCGCGGTGGAGAAGCAGCCGATGACCAGGGCCGGGCTCATCCGCTGGTACAGCACCTCGGCCAGGACCGGAGTGTCCATGACGGTCAGCTCCGCGCCCAGCTCCGCGGCCTTCTTCTCCAGCATCCGCGACCAGCGGGCCGGGGCGGTGGGGTGCGGCTTGAAGACGACGGTGCGGTGGCCCAGCGCCACGGCGCCGCGCAACATCCGCACATGCAGCTCTTCCTCCTCCTGCGGAGTGAGGATGTCCAGCGCGGACAGATACTGCCCGAGCATCAGCGCCGGGCCGTTGCCGACGGCGATCCGCTCGCTGGCGGAGACGACACCGCGCGGGGCGGCGTCGGCGATCTCGGTGAGCACCTTGGTGAACACCTCGGTCGGCAGGATCTCCGGTTCGACGCCGAACTCGGTCAGCAGCAGCGGCCGCAGCCCGGGCACCAGGTCCAGATGGAGCAGGCGGCGGATCCGGGTGCCGATCAGCGGGTCCAGCTTGTTGCGGGTCGGGCCGTAGCTCATCAGACCGTCCGCGTAGACGTCGATGGGCGCGCCCTGGAATACATTGGCGACCGCCATCGCCGGGTTGACCTGGATGGACTCCAGGATCAGCTCGATGTTGTCGTCGCCGAGGTTCCACAGCAGCCGCAGATGGCGCTCCCACAGCGGGGCGTCGTCCACGCGCGGGGCCCAGCCGCCGGGGTGGAACGGCGAGATCGTCTCGTTCCAGGACAGCACCCGGTCGAAGCGGCCGCGCAGCCGCTCGAAGCCGGGCATGTCGTCGACCGGCGGGGTGGTCTCCGGCGTCGCGGCGTTATTGCTGATCAGCAGCAGCCGGCGGTCGGCCGGGCCGACGCTGTCCGCGTCGATCGCGGCCGCGAGGGTCGCCGCCCCGTAGAGGGTCGAGGCGAGGAAGATCTGGGTGCGCTTGCGCTCCGCCAGCGGCTTGTAGGCGGACATCAGGCCGCCACCTCCGCCCCGGCGGGCCGGCGCTTGACTCGCCGCAGACGTGCGGCGCGCTCATAGTCCATGGAATCCAGTGCGTCCTTCAATACGTCCTGGGGCATGCGTTTCATCGCCGCCGCCGACATGGATCGGAGTTTGCGGGCAACTTGCGGTTCGAATCTCTCGATGTTGCCCAGGTGATGGGAAATGATCGCGCAATAGGTGCGGACGGCCTTCGGCAGCAGGGCGTCGGCGTCGCGGTCCCGCGCGGTTTCCTCGATGACCTGGTCGAATGCGCGAATGAAGTCGAGCTGCCGCACATCGCCGATCTGGGTGAGCGAGGAGGAAACCCCTCGCCGGTAGAACACTCCGTGCACGCCGAGGACGGCGAAGCTGCGGGCCTCGCGGTGCAGCCGCCAGATCCAGGGCCGGTCCTCGGCGGTGCGCAGCCCGTGGGTGAAGTGCAGCAGCCCCTCGTCGGCCAGGCGGCGGTGGTACATGCCCGCCCAGGCATACGGGTAGTCGACGGAGGTGGAGCGGTCGGTCGGGAGGATCGCGTCCCGCGGGTTCATCACCACATTGCGGCGGCCGTGCGGCACCCGGGTGATCGTGCGGGCCCGGGCGGTGCACTGGACATGGTCGGTGCGGACGAAGTCGCACCCCAGGTCCTCCATCGCCGCGAGCATTTGCTCGTAGTAGCCGGGGGCGAGCCAGTCGTCGCCGTCGAGGAAGGTGATGTACTCGCCGGTGGATTTGTCCAGGCCGGTGTTCCGGGCGGTGGCCAGCCCACCGTTCTTCTCGTGCCGTACATAGACGGCCCCGGGAAGGTCGCGTTCGGCGCGCTCCAGGATCTCCGGCGTCCCGTCGGTGGCACAGTCGTCGACGAGAATGAATTCGAAGTCCTCACGCGCGTTCGCGCGCAGACTTCTGAGCGTGTCGGGGGCATAGGTCTGCACGTTGTAGAACGGCACGATGACGGAGAGCTTAACCACGCGGGTGACGCTAGGTCGCTGTCCGGCATTCGTCTTGACCTAGGGTGTACGTAGAGGTGAACGAAACACGTCGGAACGGTTAACCCGCCGCTCCAGCCAGCCGATTCTCCAATCGTCGACGTTCTGTTAACCCTTTGTTGCTCTTGCGTTGGGCCGTGAATCGACAACGCTTCCTAGCGTCTGCGACGTGTCCTCACGTACCAATCCCGCTGTGCGAGTCGCCGTGCTCGCCGACTCCGACACCCGGTGGAAATGGGGCGCGCTCACCGCGCATCGCCTCGTACCGGACGAGTCGGGTTCAGCCTCCGGACGTCGTCTCGACGGCTTCCTGCTGCGCGGCCGCGCCACGCCGACCGCCCGGCAGCTCACCGAGGTCGGGGTGCGCGCCGATGCGATGCGCGAGGTCACCGGCGTGGAATTCGTGCGGGCCGTGGACCGCGAGCGCTATGACGTGATCGTGCTCTCCCTGGTCGGCGGCGCCGTCCAGGCCATGCTGCACGGACTGCGCCACGCCTGGCAGGACGACGAGCGCCGCCCCGTGGTCGTCACCGGCTATGTCGGTGTCGTCTACGAGAAGCTGGCCGACGGCCTGCTGCTGCGCCACGGCGCCGATGTGGTGCTGGCCAACTCCCGCCATGACGCGGACCGTTTCCGCGATGTCTACACGGGCGTCGGCGCCGACGGGAACAGCGTCGTCGAATGCGCGCTGCCCTTCCTCGGCGGCGACCGCTACGACCCGAAGGCGCGGCTGGCGCGCAAGTACCCCGGCGGCACGGTCGTCTTCGCCGTCCAGCCGTCCGTCCCGGACAACCGCGCCGACCGCACCTATCTGCTGCGCCGCGCGGTGGAGCACGCGCGCCGCCATCCGGACCGCGAGGTCGTGGTCAAGCTGCGCAGCAAGCCGGGCGAGCACACCACGCATATCGAAGAGCTTCCCTACCAGAAGCTGATCGCCAAGTTCGGCGACGATCTGCCCGCCAACTTCCGGCTCGCCTACGGGAACATGGGCGAGGTCCTGGACACCGCCGACCTGCTGGTCACGGTCAGCTCCACGGCCGCCCTGGAGTCCCTGCACCGCTCCATACCGACCGCCGTCCTCACCGACCTCGGGGTGCGGGAGACGCTCGGCAACCACCACTTCCTCGGCTCCGGCGCTCTCGCCTCCTGGGACCAGTTGGACGCCGGGCACCTGCCGGAGCCGAACGCCGAGTGGCTCGGCCGCCAGGGCGTCGCCGCCGACGGGCCGTACGAGACCTGGTTCGACGCCGCGCGGGACCGCGTCGCCGAACTGGCCGCCGCACCGACCCTCCCGCCGCTCGCCCCCTTCTACACCCCCACCACCGCGCCCGGCTATCTGCCCGGCCGGCTCGCCCGGTACGGCTTCGAGCCGGACGGATCGCCCCGCCCCGGAGCCTCGGCCGAGGACGAGGCGCAGGTCTCGGGGCTGCGGCGGGTGGTGCGCAACACGATGCGCGAAGCGGCCCGCGGCGCCTACCGCCACGGCGTACAGCGGGTGGCCCCGGTCATCCGGCGGATGGGGGAGCTGTGAACAACCAAGAGGGGGCCGGGACGGCCTCGATCACCTCTGCAACCCCTGAAGGAGCCGCCATGACCGCCCCGAGCCCATGTGTGCTCGCCGTGATCCCCGCCCGCGGCGGGTCGAAGGGCGTCCCCGCGAAGAACCTCGCCGCCGTGGGAGGCGTGCCGCTGGTCGCTCGCGCCGTCATGGAGTGCCGGGCCGGCCGGCTGGTGACCGACGTGGTCGTCTCCACCGACGACGCCGGGATCGCCGCCGCCGCCCGCGGTGCGGGCGCCGTGGTCATCCAGCGCCCCACCGACATCGCCGGTGACACCGCCACCAGCGAGGCCGCGGTGATCCACGCCATGGACGCGTACGAGGCGTCGCACGACACCACCGTGGACGTGGTCCTGCTGGTGCAGTGCACCAGCCCGTTCATCATCCGCGAGGACATCGACGGAGTGGCCGCCGCGGTCGCCGAGAAGGGCGCCGACACCGCCCTGACCGTGGCCCCCTTCCACGGCTTCGTCTGGCGCGAGGGCGAGGACCCCGCGGCGGACGGCGGCGACGGCGTCAACCACGACAAGTCGTACCGCCCGCGCCGCCAGGACCGCCCCCAGGACTTCCTGGAGACCGGCGCCGCCTACGCGATGGACGCCCGCGGCTTCCGCGAGGCCGGGCACCGCTTCTTCGGCCGCACCGACCTGGTGCGCACCGACCCCGCCCGGGTGCTGGAGATCGACGATCCGCACGATCTGGCCCGCGCCCGCGCGCTCGCCCCGCTGCTCGACGCCGAGCGGCCGGGCGCCCTGCCCACCCGCGAGGACATCGACGCGGTGGTACTCGACTTCGACGGCACCCAGACCGACGACAGGGTGCTGGTCGACTCCGAAGGACGCGAACTCGTGGCCGTGCACCGCGGCGACGGGCTCGGGATCGCCGCCCTGCGCCGCGCTGAGCTGGCGCTGTTGATCCTGTCCACGGAAAAGAACCCGGTCGTCGCCGCACGGGCCCGCAAACTCCAGGTCCCCGTGCTCCACGGCATCGACCGAAAAGATCTCGCACTGAAGCAATGGTGCGAGGAGCAGGGCATCGCGCCGGAGCGCGTGCTCTACGTCGGCAACGACGTCAACGACCTCCCGTGCTTCGGCCTTGTCGGCTGGCCCGTGGCGGTCGCAGGTGCGCACGACGTCGTGCGCGGCGCTGCACGTGCGGTCACCTCCACCCCCGGAGGGGACGGCGCGATCCGCGAGATCGCCTCGTGGATTCTCGGAAAGGAACTGTCTTAAGTGAGCTCCAACTCTCGCCTCCGCACCCTCGGCGACAAGATCGCCGGCCCCGGCCACCCGGTCTACGTCACCGGTGAGATCGGTATCAACCACAACGGCGACCTGGAGAACGCGTTCAAGCTGATCGACGCTGCCGCCGAGGCCGGCTGTGACGCGGTCAAGTTCCAGAAGCGAACCCCGGAGATCTGCACCCCCCGCGACCAGTGGGACATCGAGCGTGACACCCCCTGGGGCCGGATGACCTACATCGACTACCGCCACCGCGTGGAGTTCGGCGAGGACGAGTACACCGCCATCTCCGAGCACTGCAAGAAGCGCGGCATCGACTGGTTCGCCTCCCCGTGGGACACCGAGGCCGTCGCCTTCCTGGAGAAGTTCGACGTCCCGGCCCACAAGGTGGCCTCCGCCTCGCTGACCGACGACGAGCTGCTGCGCGCCCTGCGGGCGACCGGCCGTACCGTCATCCTGTCGACGGGCATGTCCACCCCCAAGCAGATCCGCCACGCGGTGGAGGTGCTGGGCAGCGACAACATCCTGCTGTGCCACGCCACCTCGACGTACCCGGCCAAGGCCGAGGAGCTCAACCTGCGCGTGATCAACACGCTCCAGGCCGAGTACCCCAACGTGCCGATCGGCTACTCCGGCCACGAGACCGGTCTCCAGACCACCCTGGCCGCCGTCGCGCTCGGTGCCGCGTTCGTCGAGCGCCACATCACCCTCGACCGCGCCATGTGGGGCTCGGACCAGGCCGCCTCCGTCGAGCCGCAGGGCCTGACGCGGCTGGTCCGGGACATCCGCACCATCGAGGAGTCCCTGGGTGACGGCGTCAAGAAGGTCTACGAGAGCGAGCTCGGCCCGATGAAGAAGCTCCGCCGTGTCGCGGGCGTCGTCGCCGAGTCCGACTCCGCCGACCGCGAGCCCGCCGCGGTCTGAGGCACTCTGCCGTGAATCCTCCGGCCGGTGTGCCCGGCCCTCGCCCGGAAGCGGCGGGCACCTCTGACGCGTCAGGGGCTGCCCGCCGCCTCCGGGCCCTGCCTTTGGACGGTGCGATGGTCTCCGCTGCCCCCCTTGCCCCTCCGGCCACACTCGCCTTCGTCGAGAGCCCGGTCCAGCTCCTGAACGTGCTGGAGTGGGCGTACGCCGACGCCCAGCGCCCCCAGGGCCCGGAGGCCACGGCGCCCCAGGACCTCACCGTGGTGGTGCTCTCCCCGCACGACCCGATGACCCGCGGCCAGTTGCGCCGGATGGCCGAGCTGGCGCGGGACGAGGGCTTCGCCGTGCGCTGGGAGGAGGCGCGGGGCGGGGCCGGTGCGCCGGTCAAGACGATCAGTGGGCTGCGCGGACCGCTGCGCCGGGCCGCGCGGATCGTGATAGGCGATCCGTTCTCCCGCTATGTGCAGTTGCTGCTGACCCTCACCCGCGCCAAGGACCTGGTCGTGGTGGACGACGGCACCGCCACCATGGAGTTCATCTCCCAGATCGCCAAGGGCGAGCCCCTGGTGCGCTGGCACCGGCGCGGCAACCGGGGACCGCGCGACATGGTGTTCGCGCCGGTCTCCGCCACCGCCCGCCGCCGGCTCACCCCCGGTGCCAAGCGCCGGGTCGAGGTCTTCAGCTCGATGCCGGTGGAGGCGCCCGACGGGGTCGGCGTCACGGCCAACGACTTCGCCTGGACCCGGGCCCGGTTCGGCCCGCCCCGGCTCACCGGCGGCACCGACCTGGTCGGCACCTCCCTGGTGGAGACGGGCGTGGTGGACCTGGAGCGCTATCTGGAGGCGGTCGGCTCGCTGACCCGCGCCCATGGCGCCACCCGCTACTTCGCCCACCGCCGCGAGAGCGTCGAGAAGCTGCACCGGGTCTCGGCCGAGGTGGGTCTGGAGATCGTACGGCCCGATCTGCCGCTCGAGCTGATAGCCCGCCGGGGCCCCATCGGCCATACGATCGTGAGCTTCCCCTCGACCGTGGTGCACACCCTGCCGCTCGCGCTGGTGGGCACCGGTGTGCAGGTCGCGGTCTGCGATGTGGACCCCGCCTGGCTGACCAGCGGCGCCTCCCCGCGCGCCCAGGGCTTTCTGTCCGGGGTCACCGGCACGGCCCGCGATGTGCGCCGGCTCGGCTCGGGGCCGCAGGCGGACCCGGCTCCGCCGAAGGGTTCGGTCCCGCCGGGGGACGCGGCCCTGCCGAGAGAGGTGGCCCCGCCTGCGAACCCGGGATCGCCCGCCGCACCGGTCGCGGCGTCCTGAGGCGTCTCAGGTTCTGAGCCCGTCGCCCGTACGGCCGTGTGGCGCTTCTCACCCGCGACCGGCCGTAAATCGGGCTGTTATACCCCCTGACTAGGGGGATCATGCACCGCGCCGGGTACTTTTGCGTACCCGAAGAGATTGAATTTTTGTTGATCGACATTCGGCGGGCCCACCTGGCGTTCTACGCTTCTTCAGGTGAAGCAATTGATGTCCCTCGATGCGACCGATGCCACACCCGCCGAAGCGCCGGCCCTGCCCGGCACGCTCCCCGACGAGCTGCGTGCCGAACTCATCGCCTTCCGGCGCGATGTACATATGCACCCCGAGCTCGGCAACTGCGAGTTCCGCACCACCGCCGCGATCAAGGCGCGGCTGGAGCAGGCGGGACTCGAGCCGCGGGTGCTGCCGTCGGGCACCGGCCTCATCTGTGACATCGGCCCGCGCGATGGCGTAGCGCCCCTGCTGGCGCTGCGCGCGGACATCGACGCACTGCCCATCCCCGACACCAAGACGGTCGACTACCGCTCGACCATCGCCGACCGCGCCCACGCCTGCGGCCACGATGTGCACACCACCGTGGTGCTCGGCGCCGGTCTGGTCCTGGCCGAGCTGGCCCGCGAGGGGCGGCTGGCGCGTCCGGTGCGGCTGCTGTTCCAGCCCGCCGAGGAGGTGCTGCCCGGCGGCGCGGCCGACGCGATCGAGGACGGCGTGCTGGACGGCGTCGGCCGGATCCTGGCACTGCACTGCGACCCGAAGGTCGAGGTCGGCCGGATCGGGCTGCGGGTCGGGCCCATCACCTCGGCCTGCGACCGGCTGGAGATCTCCCTGGACGGGCCGGGCGGCCACACCGCGCGCCCCCATCTGACCACCGACCTGGTGACCGCCACCGCCAAGGTGATCACCGAGGTGCCCGCGCTGCTGGCCCGCCGGGTCGACGCCCGCTCGGGGCTGGCCGTCACCTGGGGCCGGGTGGAGTCGGGCCACGCCTGCAATGTGATCCCGCAGCACGCCGAGCTGTCCGCCACCGTCCGCTGCCTGGACCTGCCTGCCTGGCGCGAGGCCCCCGACCTGGTCCATGCCGCGGTGGACGAGATCGCCACCCTGCACCGCGCCAAGTCGCAGATCAACTACATCCGCGGGGTCCCGCCGGTGGTCAACGAGGCGAGCTCCGCCGAACTGCTGCGGGACGCCATGATCGCCCGCCGCGGCGCGCACGCCGTCGAGGACACCGAACAGTCGCTGGGCGGCGAGGACTTCTCCTGGTACCTGGAGCGGGTGCCGGGCGCGATGGCCCGCCTCGGCGTCCGCGCGGTCGGCGACACCACCCGGCGCGACCTCCACGTGGGCGACTTCGATGTGGACGAGGGCGCGATCGCGGTGGGCGTGGAGCTGTTCACGGCGGCGGCTCTGCTCGCCTGAACCGGACCCGAACGGTGTGAGCGGTGCTCGCGGCCCGGCCGTCGGCACCGCCCCTGGGAAGTACGCTCCCTCGTCCGGCCTCCGTGCCGGGCGAGGGGCTTTCGTCATGCCCGGCGGGATGCCCCGTCCGGCCAGACGACATCCACAGGGATGTGCGCCTCGTGCGCCTGGTGTACTACGTCCGCCGTCCCGCCGCCCTTGCCCGTGGGCGGCCGGCCGTTCCACACGGCCACCAGCCGATCCGCACGCTCCAGCAGCACGGCGTTCGCCGCTTCGTACGCTTGACGGTCTGCCGTGGCATGAGGCATCACCAGCACTTCGTCCGCTGCCTCCACCAGCCGGTCGAAGGTTTCGGCATGCTCCGGCTTCACCTTCGCCTGCCGATAGTCCGCCGAAGGGATCACCACGGCCAGGCGCCCGCCCGCGGCCAGGACCGCATCCGCGAAGAGGCTGTCGCTGCCTTTCGCGATGCACGACACCCCTACCAGGCTGGAGGGCTCATAGGCGGCAAGGATCTTGTCCAGCTCTCCTCGCACCAGCGGCACCGATGCGTCGGTGATGTCCATGTGCCCCGTCACAGCGATCGTCGTCATCGCGCCATCCTCGTTATGCGGTCAGCAGGCTCCGGATGCTACCGCGCACGTCAGCGACGGCCCGGGGTACGCCATCTCCCACTGTGTAGGGGTACAACTGTGCCAGTTGTACGCGCACGCGACCGGAGCGAAGGCTGGACGCGGCGTCGACAGCGCGTCGCGAGCAGTCGGCCGCGCTCTGCGTGTCGCCCAGGAGGAAGGCGCATTCGGCTAGGCCGATCCAGTCGAGGGCGTAGCTGCGCCCAGCTTCCGGACCCCGCTGTTCCAGGGCGGTACGGATGTGGTCGGCGGCCTGGTCCGCGTAGGCACGGGGCTGGGAGCGGGCCATCTCCAGGAGTCTGCCGCCGGTGACTCCGGCAAGCTCGGCGTCGTTGAAGTAGCCGATCCAGTACGGCTCGGTTTCGTTCCGGTCAATGGAGCTGAGCGCGTCGGCGGCCTGTGCGGTTGCGCGCCGGAAACCTGACGGGCGATCCATGCTGGCCAATGCCCACGCCTCGCGGGTGTGGAGCATCGCCCGCAGCCTGGAACCAGCGGTGCGGCGCACCCCGTCCTGGGCCAGACGCACCAGTTCCAAAGCGTCGTGTGGCCGGTCTTGGTACAGCATCTGCCGGGCCATGCCCGCCAGCACGTTCGCGCCGAAGAGGGTGTCGCCACCTGCGTGAGCCGCTCGGAGTGCCAACCGATAGTAGTCCTGGGCACGGCTCTGCTGGCCGATGTCCCACGACATGGAGGCCGCCGTGCCTGCGAGTTCGGCCATGACGCTGTACAGACGCCGCTCGATGGCCGGGGCCTGGTGCTCGTCGAGGGCGGCAGCCACCTCGGCGAGCTGCCCTACGACGGCCTTTCTGTAGAGGCCGCTTCCACCGGCGCGGCCCCACTGGCGGAAGGCGCGCGCCGTGGTCTCCAATTCGTCCACTTCGCGAGTGCCCAGGCGACCGGGGCGACGTGGTCGGCCGTCGGCTGCGGCGGGTGTGCGCCACCCGTCGAGAGTGTCGAGAAGCGGCGCACCGGTGACGATGCCCGCGAGGGCGCGCGTCGCGGCTCGGCGGTCCATCAGGTCGCTCCTGGTGAGGTTGGCGGCCATATCGACGGTGGTGTCTGGCCGCCACGGTACGGCGTCGGTATCTGCGTGCTCTGGGTGGGGGCGGGCTGTCTGTAGTTCTTGGGGCGCGGAGTCTGTGCTTTCCCACGGCCGGGGCGCGAGGCCGACGAGGTGTCCGGGGATGCGTAGCCCGTCCGAGATCCGGCGGATGACCTCCATGGAAGTGACCCGACTGGATCCGTTCATGATCGTGGAGACCTTGCCTGGGGTGAGCCCGCAGGCTGCGGCGATTCGGTTCTGCGACAGTCCGCCCCATTTTTTGATCAATGTGAACGCTGCGGCGAAGTCGTGCTCTTCCAGGGCTCGGCGCAGGTCGTCTCTGTCGAGGACGTCTGAGGCGAGCGGGCCGGGGGCGGTGGCGTCCATGGGTGGTCCAACTCCAGTTGATCGTAAGCGCACCGATGCTGTGTACCGAACCAAGAACGAGCGTATTACCGCCTCGGTAACACCTGCCGGTTATCCCGTGATTGCTGTCACACCACCAATCTCGATGTGTGCCAACCCTTCACCGATGATGTCGGGAGAAATCGTGCGGTCGAATGACGCCTGTCGCTTGCCGTGGACGCCACCACCAGCCGGGGATGTCGAGGCGTTACCCGCAGGCAAATGGTGGGACTCCGTACGGGCCGCGCCCTTGGTGGGCGAGCGAGCTCTGGAACTGCTCGGCGACGAGACCGGCGCCGTCATCCAGGACAAGTACGGCACCCTCTACTGGCTCATCGAGGTGGGTTCCGCTGCGAGCTGGTGCCTGCGGCAGGTCCGCGTCCTCACCGAGCTGACTGATGAGAGCACCTACCTCGGTGTGCCGCCCACCTCCAGGACGGAG
>NZ_JAHLEM010000659.1 GCF_018883605.1 Streptomyces niphimycinicus
CGTCATCCAGGACAAGTACGGCACCCTCTACTGGCTCATCGAGGTGGGTTCCGCTGCGAGCTGGTGCCTGCGGCAGGTCCGCGTCCTCACCGAGCTGACTGATGAGAGCACCTACCTCGGTGTGCCGCCCACCTCCAGGACGGAGGGCCCCGGCACCCACTGGCGCGTGCCGCTCTCGGCCGAGCACTACCTCACCGACGCCTTCAAGCTATGGGGAGCTCTGGCCGAGGCCGACCGTGTCGTGTTCGGCCCGGTCCCGCAGGGCCGCCAGACCTGCTATCGCTGCGAACTTCCCACCGAAGAACCGGTCATCGTCGATGTCCAGCACGGCGGCAGTGGCGCCGGACGCACCATCTACGCCTGCCCGCGCCACACCCTGACCTACCCGCGCGACACCGTCGCCGAGGCCGCCGCCAGGCGCCGCGCGCTCGACCAGAGCGGGACCCGATGACGGCTGCCGAGCAGACCGCCGAGCGGACCAAGGATCCGTTCGCCGACGAGGCGTGGCGCGCCGCCATCGAGCACGCCGCGGGCTGCCTGGCCTGCCGGACGCCCGGCACCGGGTGCGAGACCGGGGAGCGGTTGCTCCGCGCCTATGAGGAGGCCGCGCGGCAGGCCCGACGTGAGGAGGGCGAATGAGACACCGACGCCAGGCCCCCGAAGGGGCGGCGTTGTCCGACTACACGGGCGCCCAGGCGCCCGTACTCAGGAGGTAGAACGGTGACTGTCGAGAACAAGCACAAGGGTGATCCCGCCCCGATCAAGCCGTGGACGCCCCC
>NZ_JAHLEM010000066.1 GCF_018883605.1 Streptomyces niphimycinicus
GTAATCATCATCGCCAGTGCCGTCCCCTGCCCGACGAGCCATTCCTCGCCCGGCGGCGCCGGAACGTCGTTGCCGCGGCGCAATGCCGTGTCGACGAGGGTCAGGCACTGGTCGAGGCCGTAGCTGCCGATCTCGACGTCATCCGGCTCGGTGCCGAAGCTCACCATGGCGTCGCCCGGCCGGATCACGTTACGTTCCCGGAAGGCGATCGGGTCCATGCCGAGCGCGCGGGCGAGTTCATCCATCGCCGACTCGACGGCGAAGATCGTCTGGCTGAGCCCGTACCCGCGGAAAGCGCCGGAGGGCATGTGGTTGGTGTACACGGCGTACCCTTCGACCTTCTTGTTCGCACAGCGGTAGACGGCGATCGACTCGTTGCACGAGCGGGACACGGTGCAGGCGTGGTTGCCGTACGCCCCGGTGTCGGAGACGACCCGCAACCGCACGGCCGTGAGCGTGCCGTCGCGCCGTGCGGCCACTTTGACGCGGACGCTGACCGGATGGCGGGTGACGGTCGCGGTGAACTCCTCCTCCCGCGTGAACTCCAGCTTCACGGGGCGCCCGGTGCGCAGCGCGGCCAGCGCGACGACGTCCTCGGTGAGCATCTCCTGCTTGGCCCCGAAGCCGCCGCCGACACGGCCGCACACCACCCGTACCTTCTCCGTGGGCAGGTCGAGGAGGGTGCACAGGGCCTTCCTGGTGAGGAACGGCACCTGGCTGCTCGTCCGTACGGTGAGGCAGCCGGACTCGTCCAGCCAGGCGATCGAGGCGTGGGTCTCCAGGTGCGCGTGTTGGACACGTTGGGTGACATAGGTGCGCTCGCACACCACATCCGCCTGCGCGAAGGCCGCCTCCACATCGCCGATGTCACCGTGCACCTGATCGGCGATGTTGCGTTTCGCGTGCGCGATGTACTGCTCGGCCCCCTTGTCGCCGTGGAGCAGGGGGGCGCCCGGCGCCATCGCCTCCTCGGGGTCGAACACGCTCGGCAGCAGGTCGTAGGTGACGGCCAGCCTGCGGCAGCCCTCCTCCGCGGCTGCCACCGTGTCGGCCACGACGGCCGCGACCCGCTGCCCGGCGAACCGGACGACGTCGTCGAAGAGCCGTGTGTCGGCGGGATCGCCCTTAGGGTCCTCATGCCGCCCTGTCGAGTACAGCCGTGGCGGTGAGTCCTCGTGGGTGAGAACAGTGCGCACACCGGGAACGGCACGCGCGGCGCTGGTGTCGATCGCCGTGATCCGCGCGTGCGCGTGCGGGGAGCGCAACAGCTTCACATGCAGCAGGCCATCGACGGGGACGTCCAGGGTGTAACGGGCCGTTCCCGTCACCACCTGCCGGCCGGCGGGCGCCGCCAGGTTCCGTCCGAACGGCTCCCCTTTCGGATCCTGCTCCACTTGTACGATCCCGTGGACGGCGTCCTCGATCGAGCGGTAGCCAGTGCACCGGCAGAAGTTTCCCTTCAGCGCCCTGGGGAGATCCCGCATCTGGGCGGGGTCGAGAGCGGCCACCGTCGTGATCATGCCCGCTGTGCAGAAGCCGCACTGGAAGCCCTGGGCGGACAGGAAGTCGCGCTGGACCGGATGGAGATCCCCGGCGCGGGCGAGTCCTTCCACCGTGGTGACCCGATGGCCGGCCGCGCGAAACGCGGGATAGAGGCAGCTATGCACAGGCCGCCCGTCGACGTGCACGGTGCACGTGCCGCAGTCGCCCGCGTCACAGCCATTTTTCACCCCGAACCAGCCGAGATCCCGCAGGTAGCTCCGCAAACACTGCCCGGGCCGCGCTGGTTCGCTGAAGACCTCACCGTTCACCTCGATCTTCATCGGCCTCGCCCCTCCCCGAGCGACGACAGCTCCGACCGGATCTCCTCGGCGAACCGGAGAGTCATGTGGCGCCGCCACGCCGGTGCTCCGTGCACGTCGCGGTGGTAGAGCTCCGGCGGGATCGCCTGGTCGAGGGCGGCGTGCAGCTCGCCCGGCCCGGGTACCCCGGGGAAAGCCAGCCGGACCGGACGCACGGTCGATGCGGTCACTGTCAGCACGAACGCACCGTCTTCGGGTGACCGCCTGCCGATGACCAGTGCGGCGGACCGGCCCTGCGGGGTCGGCGAGATCCGGCGGAAGGCCGTGTGGCAGCGCAGCGCGGACGCCGGCAAGGTGATCGAGCGCAGCAGCTCACCGGGTCCGAGTACGTTGCGCTGCGGACCAGTGACGAAGTCGGCGGCCGTGACCTGCCGGTCGCCGCCTTCACGGGTCCAGATGGTGCAGACGCCGTCGAGAGACGCCGTGAGCGAGATCATCGGGCCGGCAGGCAGTGACAGGCAGAGGTTGCCGCCCACGGTCGCCTCGTTCCAGACCTTGAACGAAGACAGCAGCGCCTGACGGCACTGGTCCAGGAGCGGGGTCGCGGTCCACTCCGCGGGTGTCGGGATTTCGACGAGCCGCGCCAGTGTGCACGTCGCGGCGATCTCCAGCCCATCGGCGTCGGTCTTGAACGGCGCCCAGCCGAAACCTCTCACGTCGATGAGGCGGCGCAATTCCGGTTGCGGCTCGGAGAACAGCCACGTGCCGCCGGCAAGCCAGGCGTCGCCCGCCTGCCACACCGACTGCTCGGCACGGGTAGGTGCCTCGACGACCGCCTCGATGGTGTTCAGATCCATGCGGAACCCCAGGGCGCGGGGAAAGGATGTCGGTACGGATGCCGTTGAGCTTGTCCGTCCACGCCACCTCAACGTGAGGTGCGTCTGCTCGACGGTGATGCTCCGCGCGCTGCGCATGCTGAGGGCATCACCGAACCCCCTGTCCTCGGTGCCATTCTAGTCGCGGCCCGGAGTAGAGAGCCGGAACGTGACTATCTGATCCAGAACCGGCCCACATTCACCGAATGCCGTGTTTGCCGGCCGGTGAGATGCGCGTTCCGCGTTCACGGTGGCCGGTGCAAGGAGCTGAAAAACAGGCCCACGCCCGCCTGGGCAAGATCAACCGGATGTGCCGACCAGCCTCACGGACGCGATGGCTTCGCCGCCACCTCGAACCACACCGTTTTCCCCCGGCCGCTGGGCGAATTGCCCCAGCGGTCCGCCAGCGCATCCACGATGAGCAACCCGCGGCCGCTCTCCGCGAGATCGCCGTCCTGTAGGGGCGAGGTGTCCGGTCGCGCCGGGTGCACGTCGCTGTCCCGCACCTCGACACGCACAGAGCCCGAGTATCCGCGCACACACACATACACGTCGGTGGCGGCATGAATCAGCGCATTGGTGACCACCTCGGATACGAGTAGCTCCATCTTTTCGGCTATATGGCCCATCTCCCACTCATGCAGCCAGCCATGCACGGCGAAACGAGCACGATGAGCACCTCGCAAATCATTCTGCGTGATTTCGAGCTGACGAATGCGCGCATACGCGGGAGGACCCTCGAATTGGAGCAGCAGCAGCGCTGCGTCATCGGTCATGCGATTGCTGCGGCGGCGGATCAGCTCGTCTGCCAGAGTTTCCAACTCGTCGGCACCGGAGGATTTAATCGCGACCTCCATGATATCCGACTGGGTTTCCTCTGGATTGATCACTCCATCGGTGTGGAGGGCCAGCAGCGTGCCCGGCTCCAAAATGGCCTCGGTCACCATGTATGAGCTATCGGGATCGACTCCCAGCGGTACACCTATGTCCAGGTCGGAATTGGAATTCCAATAGCAGCCCGCAGGATTACGGATTATGGGCGGTTGATGTCCGGCGGTTGCGAGCTGGGCGACGCCGGTATCCAAGTCGATTTGCATGCATGCGCATGTGCACATCAAATGACTGCTCTCCCAGAGAAAGCGGTTTATCCGCCCCAGGATGGCGCCGGGGTGGTGGCCCTCGGTGGCATAGGCTCGCGCGGCCGCCCGGAGCTGGCCCATCACCACAGCCGCCTGGATGTCGTGCCCCTGGACATCGCCGACCAGCGCGGTGACGCTGTGCTGATCAGCCGGCGTCACCAGGTCGTACCAGTCGCCGCCCAGGTCGATCCCGCCGGTCGGTACGTATCGTGACGTGCTGCGGATGCCTGCGCACTGTGGCAGCACCCGCGGCAAAAGGGTCCTCTGAAGCTGCTGTGCGAGGGCGTGTCGGGCGCCGTCCGCCGCCGTGCGTTCCAGTGCCTGTCCCAGCAGCGTGGCCAGCGCGGGCGGAGCGGTCTTCGAGATGCCCGGCTGCTCGCTGCCGATCGAGCAGGTGCCCACCACGACCCCGCTTCCCCCTAGGAGCGGCAGCACCACCCAGGCGTAATCGTCACGGTCCCCTGCCCCCACCCGGCCGCGTGTCAGTGCCGCTCCCGGTGCATAGGTCAGTTGCCGCCGGTGCGCCACCGCCCTCGCCTCGGGCGTTGAAGCACTGATGAGCAATTGCCCTTCCAGCTCCCGCAGGAACAAGCGCGAGCAACCCTCGGCAGCGGCGATGACGAGCCGGTCACCCTTTACCTGGGTCACCGCCATCGCGTCCGCGTCCACCGCGGACATCACCCGCGCACAGGCCAACGCGGCAGCTTCCCGGCCGTCCGACACGTGGTTGAGCTGCACGGCGAGCCGATGCAGGTGATAGACGAGCGGCGCGTTGCCAATGGCCGCTGCTCCTTGGCCCTCAGCCAGCCCCGACTGCGCGGCGTGTACCCGTGGCACGGCCGGAGGAGTCATGGGCACCCGCTGGGCGGCCAGATGCTCCAACTCGCGCCCCAGCCTGCCGGATATCTCCGTGAGCTGCCGCCGCTCTTCTGCCGTCGGCTCCCTGGGGCCATTGATCCAAAACGCGGTCATCACCCCTACCCCGCCGACGGGGGCCGAAAATGCGGTAAAAGGAAACGGCACGGAAACCGCCTCCTCGGGATGCTCTCCCAGGAAATCGATCGAATGTGCCGTCGCCGTATCACCGGACCGATAAGCGGCCGCCGTCGCATATACCGGATCATCTGTCGCTATATGCTCAATAGGTCCCACTCCGAGGGGACTGACCACCACTGCCGTGGCTATCAGCATCGATTTCGGTGGTTCCGGGCGCACAAGATACACCGTCGCCGCCGAAGCTCTCAGCGCATGTACGACTTCCTGTGCCGCGGTGGCGAGCAGCCTATCCCGTACATCCACACCCATAGGTGTCTCCAGGGAGCCCATGAGTCCTCCCAGTCAAAGCCCGCTTCACCACAAACAGTACGCCCACATCACGTCCTGGTCCTCGGCCTCGAGTTGCCCCGCTGACCTGGACAGCCTTACCGGGACGGATGAGTCCCGGAGGAAGCTGTTCAGGTAGTGAGTAGCAAGAACAACATGAGCAAGCGGTGCTCGGTGGAGTTCACGCGTGTCCGGCTCGGCGAGTGGTCGGACGCGCGCGGAAGGGCGGGACCCGGTGAGTGGGTCCCGCCCTTCAGCGGCGTCGTGGTCAGGGGCTCGTGGCCGCGCTTCGGCTCAGCCGGCTCACTCGGGGTCTTTGATGTCGTCGTCGGACTGGAGCCCTTGAGTGGCGGGCGGGTCGATGGTGGCGGTGGGGTTGGTGCAGCCGGGGACGCTGCCTTCGGGGGCGCAGTTGTCCGGGGCGTTGTCGATGACCCTGGTGTTGGTGAGCGTCACCTGACCCGCCTGGTTGTCGATGCCGCCGCCGGCGGTGATCGCCGTGTTGCGCGTGACCAGGCTGTCGACCAGGGTGGCGGTGGCGGTACCGGCGGTGGTGGTGAGGTTCGAGAGGCCCGCGCCTCTCACCGCGATGTTGTCCCTGAGCGTGGTCGACTTCAGGTTCAGGGTGGAGGCGTTCACGTTGCGGATGCCGCCTCCCTCGATGCCGGTGTTGCCCCTGATCGATACGGACTCCAGGGACGCGGTACCCAGTTGGTTCTCAAAACCGCCGCCATTGCTGGTGACCGCCCGGTTCTTGAGCAGGGAGCCGCGCTTCATCGTCGTTGTGCCGTCACCGGTGTTGAGGATTCCGCCGCCGAAGTCGGCCGCGGTGTTGCGCTCGACGGTGGTGCGGTCGAGGTTGAGCTGTCCGCCGTTGTTGGAGATGCCGCCACCGGTGACCGCGGAGTTGTCCTTGAAGGCGGCGTCGTTCAGGTTCAGCGTGCCCTGCTCGTTGAGGGCTCCGCCGCCGGCGTTGCTGCTGACGCCGCCGCTGACGGTGAGCGACTTCAGGGTGAGGGTGCCACCGGATACGACGTGGAAGATGCGGAAGCTTTCCGTGGCGTCCGGGTCGCGTCGGATGGTGGAGCCGTTGCCGGAGATGGTCACCTCCCCGGTGATCTCCGGGAGCCCGTCGTCGGGGTTGTCCGGTGTGGTCAGTGTGTAGGTGCAGCGGGGCGCGAGGGTGATGCGACCGCCGTTGGTGTTGGCCTGGTTGATCGCGGCCACCAGGCCGGGGATGTCGTCGCACCGCACCGGGATGTCGTCGGCGGCACTGGCCGCCCCGGTGGGCAGGACCGTGAGGGAGAGTCCCGCACCGACCGCGACGGTCAGAGCGCCGGACCGCGAAATGAACCTCATCGCTACGCCTTCCTCAGCGCTGGAGTGAAGCGGCGCATCACCGGCACCCAGCGGGCATGCTGATCAACCGGGATGGCAAGATGACGTTCTCTTTCTAACTACAGGTGATCGCGCCCTCACCTGGTGTGCCGCCGAACGGGTCCAGTCCTTCCCCCTCCAACGCATCCCCATGCATCGGCCAGGAGGGGGCGCCTCCGCGGCTTGTTGTCAGGCTCGGCGTCCGCCGCTCATGGCGTCCTCTGTCGTCGCGGGCTCGTTGGTGCGGCAGGCGTCGGCGGTGTCGAGTGCCGCGCTCTTGCCCATCTGGTCGGCGTCGCCCTTGACGACGTAGACCTCCCAGGGCTCCTTGCCGGGGCCGTGGACCCAGACCTTGTCCTGGCGGGCGTAGCAGCAGGAGGTGTCGTTCTCCTCGAAGGTGGCGAGCCCCGCGTCCTTCAGGCGGTCGGTGGCGGCGGTGACCTGGTCGGTGGACGTCACCTCGACGCCGAGGTGATCCAGTCGCGTCTCCTGCTCCGCCTCGCCCTCGATCAGGACGAGCTTCAGCGGCGGCTCGGTGATCGCGAAGTTGGCGTATCCGGGGCGGCGCTTGGCGGGCTCGACGCCGAAGAGCTTGGAGTAGAACGCCACCGAAGCGTCGAGGTCGGGCACGTTCAGGGCGAGCTGCACACGAGACATGACGAGGACTCCCATCGGGTTGTATCGATGTTCTTCAATGCAACATTGCGCCTTGGATCGAAAAACGTCAACATAGAAGAATGTCGAAACAAGAGCTTGCGGTACTCGGCCAGGACGACGCCGACGGCTGCTGCCCGGGGCTGCTCACCGCTCCCCTGGACGAGGCACAGTCGATCGAGCTGGCGAAGGTGTTCAAGGCGCTGGGCGATCCGATCCGGCTGCGGCTGCTGTCGATGATCGCCTCCCGGGCCGGGGGCGAGGTGTGCGTATGCGACCTCACTCCCGCCTTCGATCTGTCGCAGCCGACGATCTCCCATCATCTGAAGCTGCTGCGGCAGGCCGGGCTGATCGACTGCGAGCGCCGTGGCACCTGGGTCTACTACTGGCTGCTGCCGGAGATGACCGACCGGCTCGCCGGGATCCTCACCCGCCCCGCCGGGCAGCTTCTGCCCGAGCCCGCTGGAACGGCGGGGGACGCCTGATGGCCGCCGACGCCACGACGGCGTCCTCGGCCGCTCCGGCCGCCGCGCGCCTGTCGTTCGTGGATCGCTTCCTCGCGGTGTGGATCCTGCTGGCGATGGCGGCCGGCCTCGGCCTGGGGCGGCTCGTTCCCGGCCTGGGCGACGCCCTGGCGAAGGTGACCGTCACCGGCGTCTCGCTGCCGATCGCGCTGGGCCTGCTGGTGATGATGTATCCGGTGCTGGCCAAGGTCCGCTACGACCGCCTCGACACCGTCACCCGGGATCGGCGCCTGCTGGTCTCCTCGCTCGTGCTGAACTGGGTGCTGGGCCCGGCGGTCATGTTCGCGCTCGCCTGGCTCCTTCTGCCGGACCTGCCGGAGTACCGGACGGGCCTGATCATTGTCGGCCTGGCCCGCTGTATCGCCATGGTCATCATCTGGAACGACCTGGCCCGCGGCCACCGCGAAGCCGCCGCCGTCCTCGTCGCCCTGAACTCCGTCTTCCAGGTGATCGCCTTCTCCGCGCTCGGCTGGTTCTACCTCACCGTGCTGCCCGGCCGGCTCGGCCTGGAACAGACCGGTCTCGACATCAGCGTGTGGGAGATCGCCCGCAGCGTGCTGATCTTCCTCGGCATCCCCCTGGTGGCCGGGTTCCTCACCCGGCGCCTCGGCGAGAGGGCCAAGGGCCGGGCCTGGTACGAGACCAAGTTCATCCCGCGCATCGGCCCGTTCGCCCTGTACGGGCTGCTGTTCACGATCGTCGTCCTGTTCGCCCTCCAGGGCGACGCGATCACCTCACAGCCAATGGACGTGGCGCGGATCGCACTGCCGCTGCTGGTCTACTTCGCCGTGATGTGGGCCGGGTCCATGGCACTGGGCAAGGCCATGGGACTGGACTATCCGCGCTCAACGACGCTGGCGTTCACCGCCGCGGGCAACAACTTCGAACTCGCCATCGCCGTCGCCATCGCGACCTTCGGCGCCTCCTCCGGGCAGGCCCTGGCCGGAGTCGTCGGCCCGCTCATCGAGGTCCCCGTGCTGATCGGCCTCGTCCACGTGGCCCTCGCCGCCCGCCGCCACTTCCCCCAGCCCACCGCCATGACCGCCGAGCACGCGCCCGCCCAGGAAGGTTCCGCCCATGTCTGACCCCCAGCCCTCGCCGAAGCCATCCGTGCTGTTCGTCTGTGTCCACAACGCGGGCCGCTCCCAGATGGCCGCGGCCTTCCTCACCCACCTCGCGGGCAACCGCGTCGAAGTCCGCTCCGCCGGTTCGGCACCGGCCGAGCACGTCAACCCCGCCGTGGTGGAAGCCATGGCGGAAGTCGGCATCGACATCGCGGCAGAGATCCCGAAGGTGCTGACCGCCGAAGCCGTGCAAGCCTCGGACGTGGTCATCACCATGGGCTGCGGCGACGCCTGCCCCTACTTCCCCGGCAAGACCTACCTCGACTGGAAGCTCGACGATCCGGCCGGGCAGGGTGTTGCGGCGATACGACCCATCCGCGACGAGATCCGGGCTCGCATTCGGGGCCTCGTCGGTGAACTCACTGCTGGAGACCGCGGGTGACCCTTCACGCCGTAGGCGGAACTGCCGTCAACCTCTGCCGTCAACGCCCCCACGATCCAAGATCGCGGGGGCGTTCGGCCTGTTAAGGCATGGTGCCCCCGGCAGGATTCGAACCTGCGACACCCGCTTTAGGAGAGCGGTGCTCTATCCCCTGAGCTACGGAGGCCGGGATCTGTCGGAAAACGTGTCTGAAATTGGTGCCCAGGTGGGCGGACCCATGCAGACACGATCCCAGCAGTCCTGCGGCGGCATGGCTGACGCGCAGCTCTGCCACCGCCCACAGTGTAGCGGCTGGTGCACCGGCGGTCGGCGAGTCGGTCAGGTGGGCTGCTGGGTGGCAGGTCGGTGTGGGAGGTCGGCCCTGGGGGAGGCGAGTTGGGCGGGTGGTTTTGGGGCCCTGATCGGCAGGGTCAACCAGTCAGGAGGCGAGGTCGGCAGGCTTCCGGCCCAGGGCGCGACTGATGGAGTTGTTGACCCAGGCGTAGCCGATGTAGATGAGGAGGGCGGCGTTGGCGCCGTAGGCGGGAACCCGCTTGTGTGGATATGACTGATCGAAGCGGGAATGGCTGGATTCACTGTCCTGTCGGAATCCCTTGAGGCGGTTGCCGGCGACAGTGCCTGGCGCGATCTGCCTCAGATGTTCGGTCCTGTTGAAGCGCTGCTTCTTGGTGGACGGGTCGATTTCTCGGTCTTCTTTGGTTTCGTCCACGCGGATGCGGAGCCCATGGTCGCCCTCGGGGCAGGGAATTGTGAGGCGGTGGTAGAAACGGGCGAAATTTTCCTTTCGGCGCTCCAGTTCGTCGACCGGGAGAGGCGTGTAATACGCCTTTCCGTCTACGGTGAGCCGCCACTCGCAGGCTCGTCCCTCGACAGCATACAGTTTGTGGGTGCACTTTTTGGATCTGCGCTGGTGCAGGGGATGTGGTTCGAGTCCGCCGTGCTGGGGAGTGAAGACGACAATTCCCTCTGCGATGAGCGGTGCCCGGTGTACGCCACGCAGGGCGGTATCATAAGTGAAAGCGCGAATTCCTGGTGCTGTTCGCAAAATATGTTGGACAAGTCGGACGACCGCTGTCCCTTCGTCGTCGCGTTCAGGGTCGCGCGCGCGTGATTTATGGCGGATGGATTCCAAGGCCAGGATGACGCGGCTGTGAGGGGTGTTCGCGGCGCGGACGGCTAGAGAGAGGAATTTATTTCCATATACTTTCCGGCCTCCGCCTTCGGTTGTGTGACTGGCGTCGTCGTCCACCCGGTGTCGGCGGATTTCGCCGGTTTCTTCGTCGGCGGTCTCGTGATGAGTGTGGTCGGAAGGCGGCGCGGCCACCGTTGCGTCGCCGTGGATCACCTGATCGCGCTCCGGGTAGATCCAGCTTCCCCGCCCCCTTGTTTCCTTCAGCATTCCCATGTCGAGCGCCTGTCGGATCCATAGGTCTCGGCTTGCGTCACGGACGGCAGGCACGTGCTTTTTGAGATGGTTTTTGAAGAAGTAGTTCCACTGACTTCTGCTGGGTCCGACTGGCGCGAGGGCGTCGGCCTCTTCGGGGCCGAGGTGCCTGCGGACGGCTTCGCGTACCGCACCCCACCACATGTCCCGCTGGAGGTGGCATGCTGTGCTGCGGGCCGAGCCGAATACGGAAATGGCGCAGAGGAAGAGGAAGTAGACGTAGGGCGGGTGGGTCGACGGGCGTCCGACGCTCTGGGGTTTGCGGGCTGGTAAGGCTGTGCGTACTGCCGTGTACAGGTCAGGGTTCTCCAGCAGGTGTTCGAATCGCTCGTCGATCGCGAGCGGGGGTGCTTCCGGGCCCGGCGGAGGGGGCGCGTCGGAGGCGGACCCGAAAGCGTCATCGGGAGCGGGGCCGATCAGCCAGGTCCTGTCTTTGGCAGGCTTTTTCTTGGTCCGGCGGGGACGCTTTCTGGGCGTACTCAAGCTACCTCACCGCCTTCATCCTCCGGGCTCCACCGGAGACCGGCGAAAGCGGCTGCCGCGTCGAGTGAGGAAAGTCCCAGGCGGCGGGCGACCTCGGAGAGTTGACCGGTTTTGTACAGGACCTGACGGGCGACGTAGCGGGTGACGTCCTTGGGCTCGACCCTGCGTTCCCGAGTGGCAAGGCCACTGCGGCGCGCGATGTCGCCGAAACCCGCGCAGACGCTGGCCTGGGATCGATAGGCAGATGTAGCGGCGGTGACCAGGCACGGCGGTGGGCCGGACTCCCTGCTGCGCAGGAGATGGGTGCAGCGCAACCACAGTGCCTGGGTGCACCAGTCGTCCAGTGGACAGCATCGGCCACGGGTATGGGTGGCGCCGTGCGTCCATACCTCGGTTTCCGCGAGGTTGAGGTCGTCGGTGGTCGCGGCGGCGATCTCAGCCGTGTGCAGGCCCGCCAGGAGCAAGGCCAAGAGCGCGGCGTGGCGGGTGGAGGGCATGCCGCGTTCCGCGTGGAACCGGAGCAACTGCACGTCGATGTCGCTCAGTTCAGTACCGTGCTTGCGTGGGCTGCGAGGAATCGGCGGAAAGTCCACCAGTGGGGCGGCCTTCGTGAGGCCGAGCGCCCGGGCCTCCGCGAAGAGCGCCTCGAGCCCGGAGCGGCGCTGTCGACGGGTGCCGGCGGCCGGCGTAAGGATGATGCCGCGGTGACGGTCGTGGCCCGGAGCCTCGATGAAGCCAGAGACGAGTTCGGCGGTGACGTCATCCAGACATGTCACCCCCTGGGCCTCAGCGAAGCGCAGGAGCCGCTCGGCGACCTGAGAGTAGAGGGTGACGGTTTCGAGGCTGATTTCGCCGGCGACAGCGCGCTGTTCCCAGGCACGGGCAACAGACAGAAGAGCCTGTTTGATCTTCGTTTCGGCCACGAGCACCTTCCCGGTCCGACCGCGCGCAGACAGCAGCGCGGTGCAGTACTTGCTGTGAAGTGGCGCCGGACCGCTACCGTGGTGCGTGTCCCTCGCCTTGTGTGTGGGCATGCCGAAGCCCCTCGGCCGCGCGGCCGTGCCGCGCGGCGTGGTGGTGGAGGTGGGGTCCGGCGGCGCCACCCGGCCAAGGGATGCGGCGCTGCCGGACCTGCTGTTTCTGGCTGTGTCTATGGCATGGACGGCCCCCTCAACTTGGCGAGGAGCGTTGCCAGCCCCCGGATGTGGCCGTGCAGGGCGACGATGTCCTCCGACGACAGGCGTGCCAGGTCGGCCAGCAGGATCGGAGGACTGATCAGGCGGATCAGGTCCTCGTTCACGCTGCTGGCGGGCGGCATGTCAGCGTGGCCGCGCGGCCGGGGGATGCCGCCGTCCGGCGCGGGCCCCGCGGGTCCGGTGTCCTCGTCCGGAGTCTCGGCGCCGCCGGACGGGGGAGCGTCGGCTGGAGCGGTCTGGGGCTGGCTGCGTGGCTTCGGTACGGCTGCGTCATCGATCCAGCGCAGATAGCCGTCGTCCTCGGGGTGCAACATGCCGACTGCCACCATCAGGTCGACCAAGATCTCCACCTTGCGGCGCTGCGCCTCACCGGAGTGTGAGAACGTCATCAGCTTGCTCACGAGGCCGATCCGCAGAGTCGGTCCCGGCGCCAGGCGCTTGCTCGCGGCCCGGGCGAACCAGGACGCCTTCCACATCTCACGTAGTGCTCTGAGGCCCTCCGCCTCGCTCTCCTCCCAGGCGCGGGCCACGTTCCCCGCCGCCTTCGTGGACCGGTAGACATTGCGCCCCGGCGCCTTCTCGACCAGCCCGTACGCGAGCAGGAAGGCCATGACGAGTCCGCAACGACGGGCCGGGACTCCCGTGAGCCCCTCCAGATCCACGGCCGTGAAAGGCGCCTCGGCGGCGCAGGAAACCCGGGTGATCGCCACATGCTCATGGGCGAGCACCCGGTCCGTCGGCAGTGGCTTGCCGAACTGCCCGGCGGCATTCCGACGGCTGCTCATCCCCGTCCGTCTCCTTCGTCATGGGCCCCTCCACTCAGGGCGTGAGGAAATTCCCGCGTACGAGTGTCTGCGTTGACCCGCATCGGCTTCTGCTATTCAAGTAGCATGACTCGTTGGTGGGCGCATCCCGGCAGCCTCTCCGTCACACTGTTCACATGCCTGGAGGGAACCGACGTGCCAAGAAGCCGTGTGAATACGCCATGGACGGCTTTTGGCCGTATGCCGTGATGGATCACCATCTCGGGGCGCAGGTGGCCCAGGCAGTTGCCCGCACGCTCGCGGAGGCCATGGAGCGCCAGAACATCAGCGCCAATGCGCTGGCCCAGGCGAGTGATGTCAACCGACAGGTGATCGCCAACGTCCTGGCCGGCACCGTGTGGCCTGATCTGCTGACCGTGGCGAATCTGGAGGGCGCTCTCGGGGAGTCGCTCTGGCCCAATCACCTGGAGTGGCCGCGCGACGAGAGGGGGCGGAGGGTGCAGCCGCAGGCTGAGGGGATCAAGCGGCAGCGGGACGTGGAAACGGCGGAACGCGAGGAACGCCGACCTCGAACGTAATGAACGTTCGGGCATGAGTGTTCGACCCTTCTGGGGTGAGTTGGCCGAACGTCCGGCGGACGCTACCGGAAGCCGGTAGCGTCGAGGACGGCGACCTCTGAGGGCGCTGACCGCCGCCGTGTCCAGGCCGATAGGGCTTCCAAACCAACAGGCTGGGCGCGGCGGCGCTTGTTGCATATGAGGTTGTGGTTCGGGTCCTGGGCTCATGGACCGTGCCGGGTTGGGGTCAAGCGGCCTGCCAGGGGGCCGCCAGCCGGTAGAAGACGTTCTTGCCGTTTCCCCTGCCGCTGGGGCTTTGCTTCTTCGTCAGCACGCCGCGGCCACAGAGGGTCTCCAGAACGCAGCGGTTTCGCCGGACGGCGTCGGCGGATTCGCCGAGAGCGTCGGTAACCGCTCGTGCGGTCCAGTCCCGCCTACCGTCGCTCGAGATCACCTTCATGATAGTCACGGACCGTGGTCCCTCGATGAGCACGACCGGGTTGCCTGGAGGGAGCTGCGAGGTCCCGGGCGTACCGGTCTCGGAACTGGCGTGTGGCACCGAGGAGTCCTCTGAGCCAGAGACGATGCGCAGGTGCGGGTTAGGTGATTGCGTTCGAGCGGCGCGCAGCTGCTGGCCTTCCAGGACGGCCGCGCGCAGGGTTTCCAGGACGCGCCTTGCCTGGTCCCGCTTACGGCAGGCATGCTCGCGCTCCGTCTCAAGATCAGTGATCGAAGCCCGCAGCCGGCGCAGTTGCTCGTCATGGGACTCGATGAGTGCGTCGCATTCGTGGAGCAACTGTTCCAGGTCTTGAGCCACCCAGTCTGCCGAGGACGGGTGGCCTTCGTGCTGACTCATGGCGACACAGTAGGGGGAGTCAGGCAGCCCGTCTGCCCATACGGAAGAGGAGGACAGACACGGTCAGACATGGGCATGGGAGGGCGGGAAGGTGATTGGAACCTGTCTTGGATCGACCTCATGAGACCCCTGTGCTCGGGGACAGGGAGGGGCAGGCTACGCGGCGTAGGGTCGATGCTGTGCGCGAGTGTGGGTCTTAAGAGACATCAACATTCAGGGCTGCTCACGAAACCTGGTCTCTTCGGCTACACGTCGAGGCGTGCGGCTTTGTGATGCGGCACCGCTCACACGGTCATGGAGGCGAAGTCCCGCTCGGTGATCTCCTCGCGTCCGGAGAGGATCGCGTCGATCGCGGCGGAGCGTACGAGGTGAGCCAGGGCTGCTGCCCAGCCGCCGGTCCGGTCATGCAGTACTGGAGCCAGCCGGACCAAGGAGCCAGGCTCGTGCTGCTGCAGTCGGAGGCTCTCATCGAGGGCCCCGACCAGGCGTTCCCAGTCTGCCCCGTACGGCACAGGAGCTGGCCGCACATGAGTCAGACGTGTCTGCCCTGCCCCGTGCGACGGTGCGGAGGAGTCCTCTTCACTGTCCGGACCGGCATAGGCGAAGAGGGCCGGTACCTGATCCGCCAAAAAGTGCAGCGTCTCAACCGGACATGGCTTCTGGGGGATCGAGGCGTCAAGGATGGCGTCGTCCACCAGGACCAGACTGGCCTCCGATGCGATCAAGGCCTCAAGTACCGCCTCGGAGGCAGCGGCGGTACTTGTCCTCCGGGGGCATGGCGGCAGGCCGACGAGCTTCCCCAGTCTGAGGAGCGCCGTCCGGCTGCTGTCGGCCGGGTGGAGACGGAGGTAAACAGGCGGGCCTGCGGAAATGCCATCGACAGCCATCTGGGAGAAGCACCGACCCAGTTCCTGCAAGGCCGTGGTCTTTCCGCTGCGGGGTGGCCCAGTGATCAACAGGCCCTGTCTGCCGCCTGTGGGAGTGCGGTTCAGTATGGCGAGTCGGGCGCCGAGGTGGAGCACGTCCTGAAGGAACGGCGTTCGAAGGGGAGGGAGTTGAGCGTGGTAGGACAGCCGTTCCCGGACAGAGCCCAGCACCGAGGGCTCCTGAGCGGGGACATGAGGCAGATGGCGGCGTCTGGTGCCGGTGCTCATCCTGTCGCGCGACCAGGGAGCCAGAAGCCGCCCGCTGTCCATGGCCAAGGGCACTTGCAACCAGGCTTCGGCGCTCGTGTGCACCCACACCTGACGCAGATCATATGGGTCATACCGTACTTCCATTGGCCCAGTTACCCTCAAGGACGCGAGTTCGACGTGGAAGTAGTGGCGCCCCTTGACGCACACGCCCTTCTCCGTCACTTGACGGGTCACGCTGGGCAGAAGCCGCCGAACCACGTCCCCGCCCAGTGGCAGATGCGCCCACCCCAGCCTGGCGACACAGGCCTCGTATGCCGAGGACGGCGTCTCGTGTCTGTGACCTCCTAATGCCTGCAACCCCCATTGGGGCTGATGTTGCCAGACCGACTCCACCCACTGCTCGGCCCGGTTCTGCAACCAGCCGATGAAGGAGATGTCGTCATGGGAGGGGTCCCCCCCCAGCGTTGTCAGTTCCGTGCTGAAGAGCGAGACGAGTCTGCTGGCGATGCGCTCTGCGGCCGCCTTTGTCGTCGGGCTGCGACGCTCGGTTCGGATGCCCATGGCGCGGCACCCGGCCAGGAACTCGCGCCCCCGGCGCATCCGCAAGCTGTCGAACACCAGTGATTCAGGCATGATCAGTGGCACTGCCCCGTGCTCGTCGGCGCCGCCCTGCTCAGGCCGCGGAGCAGGTGGACCGCACAGGCGTGCCAGCAGAGTCGGCCCGTCCACTCCGTCGCGGGACGGGTGGACCATCAAGGTGCAGATCATCAGGGTGAGTTCGTCGACCGCGACCGTGACCCGCACCGATCGCAGGGAGCGGCGGGCAAGACGCCCGGGCAGCGCCAGTTCGAAGGTGTCGATATGCACGCGCTCGCCGGGCCGGGAGAGCTTGAAGCCGTTCTCGTCGACCGCGGTGATGCCAAGCGCCCCGCCGTGCTGGGCCCGAACCGATTTCACCAGTCGCTGGAACGTGGACCGTGACGGCAGCGGCACGGTGCCACTGCCATAGAACGCCTCCAGCATGCGGCCGACAGCCTGCCGGTATCCTTCGGCCGACTCGGTATGGCCTCGCTGGACGTCGTCCGATACGAGCATCAGCAGCGTCTCCAGTACGCGCGGGTCCTGACGAGCCCCCGGAGCCTGCTGCCGCACTGCCCGCCCGTCGACCAGCCCCTCGATCCCCTGAGCCTGGTAGCGCTGACGACGGCGCCGCACGGTACGCGCCGACACACAGGCGACCCCCTTAGCCGTGAGCTCGGCGGCCTTGGCCGCTTCCCGCTCGCTCAGCGAGTGGACCGCGGGATCGTACGCGGAGCGAGGCATGACATCAGGAGCGGATCCGACGGGCACCCCGCTGATGACCTCCGTAATGTGCTGTTCCCACCACCGAGCTTCATCCAGGATTCCCTCGGTCGTCGGCAGATCCCGGATCGGAGGCACACGAGAGCCGCGTTCCCGAACCTCGAAGTCTGCGGACAGTGCCAACTCCGCGACTGCGGGACATGCGATGTCGCCCAGCGGGTCCGTCAGGTGGACGAGTCCATCTGCGAAACCGGCCACCACCCAAACTCGGCCCTCGAACCGCACCTGGTCCCCCAGACCCAGGCGCGGGGGCCAGGAAACATCCATCGGCCTTCCTCACACAGTGTCGTACGACGGCGGCACACCCACCGCTCTGGGTCCAGCTTGCCCGCAAAACTAAAAAGAATTGACCAATATGGCGAAACGGCACCGCGGAGTGGCCGTGAGTCCGTCCAACGGCGTTGGCTTTCGCGGCCACCCCGTGCGCTCCGTTCCCCCCCCATGAACCACGCGTGCCGGGGACTACATCGGCTCTAGGTGCCGTGCCCGTGCCGGTCGGCCGCAGTGGGCCCTGGCAGGACTCTGTGTGCCCGTCCGTGCAATGAGAGCTTCAGGAGGATGTTCTTGCTTCACGCCCGTGTCCAGGACGCGCGTCGTGGGTGCGTCGAGTACAGCCGCTGACCGGATGGGACACGCGCCCTTGCCTGTCAGCGGACCGGTCCATGGGCTCTTTACCCCTCGCAGGCCGAGGTGGTTTGGGCCGCAATGTACGAGCAGGCCAGGGGAGCGAGGACATGCGGGGCACTCGTTGCGTCACCGGTGAAGCTCTGGTCGGCTCCACCATGTGGCGTCCTCCTCGGGCTGCACACGAGGGCGTGACTGAGCGTTGGGGGCGGGCTATGGCGACGTTCCTGAACTGGCAATAGACGATGTGGTGCAACGGGAGAGAAGGCTGACTGCGGCTGGCAGACGCCTCCGCGGTCTTCAGGCAGCTGTACTGTGCATGCGCAGGGCGGCGGTCGGAGGGCGGGGGCTGAATCGGCCAGCGTCGGAAGGGCGTCGGTGTAATTCCAACCCTTGGCCTAGTCACCGGAGGGGGCGTATCTGTGGACGACCGCTTTGATGACGCCTTTAACGGATGGCGCACGTCTCTGCGTGAACTCATGTCTGATGTGTCTGGGCTTGCTGCATGGCAAGAGCGGCGATATCACTTTGCCTACAGGATCGGGGAACTGCTAACGAGTCCGCATGAAGACTGCCCTGAAATGACTGGCCCTGTGCTCTACGGGGTTTTACTTCCTGGTATGGGGCTGTGTTACGTAGGGCAGACACAGGAGGCAGAACGGCGGCTCAGGGATCTTCCTGTAGGAGAAAGTCACCACTTGGCGAACACGGTACCGCCCGAGCTCTGGGAGCAGGTGATCGTGGTGCGTTGGCCTGACCTGTTGGAGCAGGCTCCGCCAGCGGACCAGCAGGTGGCTGCTGAACTGGGGCCGTCAGTGTGTGGTCTCGCCTTGGAGTACCTCCTGCAACTCACGACGCATCCACCCTTGAATGGTCGGCGACGCGATCGCAATGGACAATGGCGTCCCCGAGACCATACGCGGAGCCGGTCGCGCGGTGCCGTCCATGCGCCCATGCTCCCCGGGCTCTGGGAGTTGACATGGCAGACTTGGCAGCATCTCGGGGCTGTTTGTGCTGGAACAGGCGATCCGCCTGCCATCACCACCCGCGTTGGGCGTGTGGTGTTTCCCTCCAGAATTCTGGGAGAGACGGCTCGTGAATAGCCGAACGGGGTAGAGAGATCGGGAGCGAATTTCGTCCCGGGGGAGCTCACGGGTCTTCCTGAAGCGGGTATCCGGGAGTGCTGGTCGAGTTCGTTGCACCGTGGCTGCTGCCTGCTGAGCTGTCTCAGCGGAGAGGGCCCTCCGTGCAACCTTCGGGGGCGCAAGGTGCTCGGGTGGCCCTGGGAGTATCGTGTTTCCTTCTTGGGGGAAACGAGTATTTGATCCGTTCCGTCTCCGGGTCTACTGGTGATGGAACGTCTGCCAGATCAGGCTGACAGGGGGCTGGGGGCTTGTTCCGAGAGAGCAGCACCACGACGACGTGGTCGTGGGAGAAGACGGTGGGATGTTGACAGGGGCAGAGAGGGGAGAGGCCAGCGCTCTGGAGCCCTTGGAACGCTTCAAGGCTCCCGGAACGACGGCTGACGTGACCACCCGAACGCATGCCGTGGCCTTCAGACCACGCGCTCGTCTGGTCAGTGTTCTTGGTGAACACCTGATCAGTGACCAGGCGGTCGGTCTCGTGGAGTTGGTGAAGAACGCCTACGACGCCGATGCGACCGACGTGACCGTCGAACTGTCGAACCTTGCCGATCCAGGGACTGCACTCGTGGTCGTCGAAGACAACGGTGTGGGGATGACGCTCGACGACCTAGTGGGCAAGTGGCTCAGTCCCGCGGTCGACCACAAGGAACGGAAGAAGCACAGGGCGGAACGAACCCCGCGGGGGCGGTTGCCGATCGGAGAGAAGGGCGTCGGGCGGTTCGCGGTCCATCATCTCGGCCGACGTCTGAGACTCGTCACGCGGGCGGCTGGCAGTGACGAGATCTGCCTTGATGTCGACTGGGACCGATTCGATGCCTCCGACACGTTCCTTGATGGGCTCAGTCTGACGGCCGTGGAACGTTCCCCTGAGGTATTCATGGGGGAGTTGACCGGCACGCGACTCGAGATCCGTTCCAGCCGTGGTCCTTGGAACGAAAAGCTCGTCCGTAAGGTGCACCGGACACTGAAGCGGCTTCAGAGCCCGGTCAGTGAAGTGGCGGACTTCCGGGTGGGGCTGGTGTGCCCGGACTACTCCGAACTCCAGGACATCGACCCGACTGACATCCTGGATCGCGCCCATTACGAGTTCCGGGTACTCGTTGACGCTGACGGGGGGTGCGACTACGAGTACACCTGTCGGCACCCTGCGGTGGCTTCGAGATCTCGCTCTGGAACCGAGTCCCTACTCGCGCTGAGTGGTGACGAACTGGCCGGTCGAACCCCTGACTGTGGTCCGTTCTGGGTGAACCTCTACGTCTGGGACCGGTCGAGCAACTTCATTCAGACAAGTGGTGTTTCCCGTCGTGAGCTCGACGCACACTGCGGAGTGTCGCTGTTCCGGGACGGCCTGAGAGCGCTGCCCTACGGTGAGCCAGGTGACGACTGGCTGTTCTTGGACCAAGAGCGAATCCAGGCCCCGGCCGAGCGGGTCGGAAATAACCAGGTGATCGGGTTGGTGCTCGTCGACCAGACGACGAACCTGCAGTTGAGGGACAAAACGAACCGTGAGGGCTTGATCGAGAACCAGGCTTTCCAGGACCTGCGGACCCTCGTGCGGTCAGTTGTGAGGCTGTTCACTTCACACTGGCGTCGAGACAGGCCGACGGGGGGTACGAAACAACGGCCGGTCACCGCAGCCGACGGTGTACGGGCAGCCAGGGCGCTCGCCTCGGCTATCGAGAAGACGGCGCGCGATGACGTCCCGGTACGTTGGTCTCCCAGTCCTGCTCGTCCCTCTGAGGCAGAGGGTGCCGACCAGAAGCACATCCCGGAGCTGGCAGCCGTGTTGACGCAGCGGCAGGCGGTGTCGGAACTGGTTAACGAGCTCGACGGAGTCAGTACGGACCTTCAGGAGCGGCAGCGGCGTCGAGACATCATGCGGCAGCTTGCCGCCACCGGGCTGGCTGCCGAGAGGGTTGTCCACGAGTTCGGGCGCCAAGTCGGCGCCGCCATGACGCACCTGCAGCAGTTGGAGAGCGTTGCGCGGGGTGACGACAGGACGCGTGACATGCTCAGAGCTGTTGCGGTCAGCCTGCGAACACTGCGCAACGAGTTCCGTGTGCTCGCTCCGTACGAGTCCGTCGGACGGGCCGACCGCGTGCGATCGACCAGTGTCGCCGACGCAGTTCGTCTGGCTCTCCTTCTGAACCAGCACAATCTGGATGCGGCAGGGATCCACGTATTGGTCGAGGGTGACGACTTCGAGGTTCGCAGCCGACCCGCAGCCGTCGTTCAGATCCTCGACAATCTGCTACACAACGCAAGCTACTGGGCGGTACTGGGTGAAGCGGCTGACCAACGGATCGTGGTGCACCTGAGGCCTACGGAGCGGCGGGTCCTCGTTGTCGACTCGGGTCCGGGCGTGCATCCGGAGATGGGCGAGCAGCTCTTCCAGCCCTTCAGCACCCTGAAGGTCGGGGGCACTGGGCTCGGCCTCTTCATATCCGCTGAGCTGGCCCGGAGTCTCGGATGCACGTTGCGCTTGGCGGACAAGACCGAGCAGCAGGGCGAACTCGGCGGCGCCGCATTCGTTCTCGGGTTCCCCCACGAGGAACGAAGCGATAAGGAGTACCCCGTTGAGTGAGCGAGACCACCTCGTCGAGGATCTCGTAGCTGAGATCCTCGGTCCCCGGGGCGGGCCGATCGAGAGGCTGGGGGGCGAAGAAGACCCGCTTGACGAGTACATCGTCGGTGTCCTGGCTCCGTTCTCATCCCCTTCGGTCGAGGTCGACTCGGACCAGGAGCTCGTCGGCGACGAGCCCTTGGGCGGTGACGACGACCTCGATCCAGGCGAGTCCATGTCTGGACACCAACCTCTTGGTGCGAGCCTTCCACCCTTGGCAATCGACCCTCGCGCCAGACCGTCGTCGATGGGTGTGTCTCTGGCGGTCAATGTCTCTGACAGCCCACGCATCGACATCTGCGGTACCTGGGCCAGGTACGGCAAGGAGGCGAACGGGGAATGGCTGCGGGAGCCACACGGGGCTGTCTGGCGCGACGTGGACTGTTCCGTCGACCACTCGCTGAGCGACCCCGAGGACCCAGGGGTCGTGGTGAGGGTCCGTAGCCGAAGGGACTCCCGCGGCATCTGGAAGATCTCGGTGTTCGTGGTCAACCAGAGCACTGTGGAATCAGACCGCCCCTCCCCGTCGGAGCACGTGTTCCAGCCGCAGGTACGTTTGCGCTGTCAGGGTGGAGTCGAGCTGGTTCCGCTGGAACACCAGCACTTGGCGCAGGACGAGGAGGACGAGAGCCTGGCGCTTCTCTACGAGGACCGACCCGTCCTTGCCAGGGGGCACCTCTGCTCCGCCGTCTGGCGTCAGGTCGATCCAGAGCGCCCATGTCCGGGAGGGCTGGAGGGAGCCCGGCCCCCGTTCAGGTGGTCCGATGGGCGTCACCTGTTCGACGACAAGACGGTGGCCGAGTTCGAACCGGCCGAGGTCCGGTCCGAGTTCGTTCCTGTGGTTCCCGTCAACGCCCCGGACAAGGGCTGGCCGACCGGCGCGGGGGATCCACCCGAGCTGGACCCGGTGGAACTGGCCGAGATCACGGATGGTGCCGTACTCCGCCGAAAGCTGGAGCCGCTCGCGGACGCGTACGAACGCTGGATCGAGGGCCAGGCCAGCGGGGTGGGAGACCATGCGCCGGGTACGCCGGCCCATCGACACCTCTCCGGGTGCCGACGCGCGCTCGATCGGATCCGTGACGGTATAGAGCTGTTGGCAGGCGACCGCGACGCCTTCCTCGCGTTCTGCTTCGCCAACCGGGCGATCGCCCTCCAGTCGCAGTGGACCAAGGGGAGGGTCAACCGCTGGTGGCCCTTCCAGCTCGCGTTCCAGATGGTCAACCTACGGGGGGTCGTCGACGACACCCACGAGGACCGTGAGGTGTGTGACCTGCTGTGGTTCCCGACCGGTGGAGGCAAGACCGAGGCGTACCTCGGACTCGCTGCCTTTACTCTCGCGTTCCGGCGGCTTCGTGCCCAGCACTGGCAGGAGCCCGGGGGAGGAGCAGGAGTAACCGTCCTTTCCCGGTACACACTGCGGCTCCTCACGATCCAGCAGTACCGGAGGGCGCTCGCCATGGTGACCGCGTGCGAGTTCCTCAGGGTCAGCGGCTCGCCCGGACAGCGTGGCTGGCGGCCCTCCGGGTGGGAGGATCTCGGTGACGTGCCGTGGGGCTCCACCAGGTTCTCGGTCGGTCTGTGGGTGGGTGGCAACGTGACCCCGAACAACCTGCAGGACTTCGAATACCGCGACGCGAACAACAGGATCATCACGAGGCACGGAGCCATCTCGATTCTGGAGGGGAAGGAAGGAGAGGGCGACCCGGCCCAGATCCTGAACTGTCCGGCCTGCAGGTCGACGCTTGCCCTCCCCCCGGAGGGTCTGCGCGAAGGTGACACGGGTGTGCTGCACCTCGTGGTGGGCGACCCGGAGTTCGCTCTGGGCCCGGACGTGGCACCGCAGCTGTCGGAAGAGCCGTTCGACGTGACCGCGGTCGCGGTCACCCGTCACGCGGACCCGTCGTTCGTGACCGTGTCCGTTTGGTTCCGCGTCACTGCGGACGTGTCTGACCAGAGCGTCGACAAGTGGTTCGACGGGCACGCGCGTCGCCTGCTCGGTTCCGGATCCTGGCTCGTCTCCGCACGCGCAAGCCGACCGGGGTACTTCGTGCGGACGGTCGAGTGGGGCAAGCGACGAAGCGAGAAGCCCGTCGAGTTCGAGATCTTCTGTCCGAACCCGGAGTGTTCACTCAACTCCGACCTGGCCTGGTCCGAGACGACCGAGGTCGGTGCCTGGCCCGTGCTGCCGGCCTTCGACCGGGGTGATGGTTCCTCGACGCACTGCCCCGTCCCGGCGTGGACGGTGGACGAGCAGGTCTATGCCAGGTGCCCGTCGATGGTGGTGGCGACGGTGGACAAGTTCGCCCGCCTGGCTTTCGAACCGAGAGCCGGCGCTCTGTTCGGCAACGTCGACAGGCTCAACGAACACCTGGGCTACTACAGGGCCTGGGCGCCTCCGGCAGGGCCGGCGACCCTCCCACGAAACCCCCGTGAGGAGGTGACAGATGGGAGCAACGTGCAGGTCCGTGGATTCCGCCCACCCGACCTCGTGCTGCAGGACGAACTGCATCTCATCGAAGGCCCTCTGGGCAGTATGGTCGGCCTCTACGAGGCTGGCATCGACATCCTCTCCACGGTGCACGACGGAGAGAACATCGTCAGGCCCAAGTACGTCGCCTCCACCGCGACCGTCCGGAGGGCGGAGGAACAGGTCCGTTCGCTGTTCGACCGGAGTCTGGAGGTCTTCCCTCCCCAGGGACTCCGCGCAGAGGAGACGTTCTTCTCCTCGACCGGTTCCTCCCATCCACTCGACGCAAAGGGGGCGGGTCGTCTGCACGTCGGAGTGATCGCCCCTGGCCGCGGAGCGCAGACACCCATCGTTCGAATGTGGTCGCGTCTACTCCAGACACCCCGCGACAGACTCGACGTCGGCGTCGCACAGGAGGAGTTGGATCCGTTCTGGACGCTCGTGGGCTACTTCAACGCCATCCGCGAACTCGCTGGAGCTGTTGCGCTGGCCCGTCAGGACATCCCCCAACGTCTGGGGAGCGTTGCCGCGTCGCCTCGTACTCTGGACGAGCAGGAGCCGATGGAGCTCTCCAGCCGCACCAGTTCCCTACGACTCCCGGGCATGCTCGAGGAGCTGGGGGTCCGATTGGCGCCTGACCGGGAACCTGCGAACGCGGTCGTCGCCACCTCGATGTTCGGCACAGGTGTCGACGTGGACAGACTCGGACTCATGGTCGTACACGGGCAGCCGAAGACCACCTCCTCCTACATCCAGGCCACCGGTCGCGTGGGCCGGGGTGTTGGCGGTCTCGTCGTCACCTTCTACCGGGCCTCGCGCCCGCGGGACCTCAGCCACTACGAGTACTTCACCGGCTACCACACCACGCTCTACCGCCACGTCGAGCCCGTTACTGTCAACCCCTTCGCGCCCCGGGCCAGGGACAGGGCACTCGGCCCGGTGATGGTGAGTGTCCTCCGTCAGGCAGCGAGCGTTCCGACCACGACGGGTTCTGTGACAGTCGACGAGCGGTGGCGGATCCAACAGCGGCTCAGCAACGGGGGCTGGTCCTGCCGTGCCCACGAGATGAGGGATGCCCACCTGGACCCCGAAGTGGACGTTCTCCCCGGAATCCTCGAGGAACGTGCCGCCCAGCAGCCTGCCCTCCGCCGACCACCGACCTCGGACACGGAGGACCACGCCCGCTCGGAGTTGGAACGGTGGCGGCAGGTTGCTGATCGTGTAGGTGGTGCCTTGCTGTACCACGAGCCGACAGTCACACGTCCGGCCTCTCGGCCGGTCGTCCTCGGTGACCTTGCGCACCATGTCGCAGGGACCGGTGAGGCTTACGAGAACGCGCCGAACTCGCTGCGTGAGGTGGAGGCCACCACCACTGTCAAGGGAAGGGGATGAACCGTGAGCCGTCCCTACCAGGAGATCCGCCCGTCCCAGTTCGTCATCACCCTTGGCCCTGGAAGTATTCTCGAGACCGGGTCCGGGCCGGTCATATTGAAGACGGTTGACACACTCTTCAACGAGATCGGCCGTCAGCCCCAGGACTTCGAGATCGTCGACGAACGGCTCTCACGCCTCGAGCTGGACGGTGCGCGTATCGCTCGTGTGCCCACCAACGCCGAACTCGGACTCCCCTCTGACAGAACGATCTACCCCGCCCACGCGTTTCCCTTCTGGTCCCTGTGCACGCAGCACCGACCGCACCAAGTGCTGTACGCGGCCGACAGCGGCTGCCCGGAGTGCCCGTCGGTGTCGTCGCAGCAGCGCCGGGAGAAGGCGGGGCGCGAGGCGATCCGTTTCGTGCAGACATGCGAGAACGGTCACTTGGACGAGGTCCATTGGCACGGACTCGTACATGAAGGTGGGGGATGTGGCACGAAACACTACCTGTGGCACGGGGGTGGCCGCGCCCTCCGGCTCGTCCGCATTGAGTGTCCCCGTTGCCACGCGACCGCCAACTTCGGCCAGGCGTACGCCAAGTCCTGGTGGTGTAGTGGCCGCATCGTGGAGCACGGGGGGCGCCCGGCGTCGGCGACGGCGCGGTGTGTGCAGAAGGCCCGCATCGTCCAGCGAGGGGCTGCCAACCTACGGCTGAGTCTGCTCCAGAGCGCGCTGACGATCGTGGATATGCCGACCAGGCTTCATGACATCCTCAGCGACCGATCCCTGATGGGGGCAGTCGGGGCACTTCATCCCCTTGGCCTCCTCGACCAGGTGGCACTCATGGCTGGGGCTGAACGGGCAGGGCTTCCCCCGGACGCGATCGAGTACCTGAAACAGACACCGTGGTCCGAGATCAGCAAGGCGGTTGACCAACTATTGGGAGCTGACAACACGGTCTCGGCGTCACTACGTGACGACGAACTCGACCGACTGCGCCAAGCAGCGACCTGTGGTGTTCCGGCGGTTCCCCACCCGCACCTCGGTTCTCCTCCGCTGTTCGAGGTTCGCCAGGACGATGTGCGCCTCGTACAGGGGCCCGACCGCCGTCACAGGCTGCGGGTCGCACCCGTCAGCCGTCTCCGCATGGTCATGGTTCAGACAGGTTACCAGCGGCTGGACCCGCAGAAGGCCCAGAAGGTGTCGACTGCCTTCGACTGGAACGGCACCACCTGGTATCCCGGCATCGAGCTCTTCGGCGAGGGCGTCTTCATTGATCTTGCGGGCGACTCGCTCACCCTGGGAGGCAGCAGGGCCCACCAGTGGAACGAACGGTTCAGGAGTGATCCAGACGGTGATCCATCACTCCACCCCGTTCACGTCTGGTGGCACACCCTCTCCCACCGCCTCCTCAGGGCGTTTTCAGTGGACTCCGGATACTCGTCCGCAGCGATCCGTGAGCGGGTCTATCTCAGCGTGCAGGACGGCAGGGTCGCAGGCAGTGGACTTCTCCTCTACACGGTCCAACCCGGAGGAGACGGCACTCTTGGAGGGCTGGTCGCTCTCGTCAACCGCTTCGAGAACGTTCTTTCGCACGCGCTGCGAGACGTCGACAGTTGCTCCAACGACCCGCTGTGTCAGGAAGCGCCGTCCGTGGGGGCCGACGGAGTTGCCTGCTACTCGTGTCTCCTGGCGTCGGAGACCTCGTGTGAGCACCGCAACCAGGGGTTGGACCGCCTTCTCCTCGCTGAGAACCTACCGTGACCTGCTGATCAGCTGGGGTTGGCGTCACCCGACCGCTTCTGCGTGGGCTGAGGGAGAGCCGACGCAGAAGCGGTGCGCCGCCGGGCTAGGTGCCGCTCTGGGTGCTTGACCAGTAGCTGGAGTACCGCTTGTAGGCGAGTTGTCCGCTGAACCGGATGTTGTCCTCAATGTCCACAACCAGGCAACTCTCTGTTCCACCGAACCGCTGTCCGCGCATGCCCCTACCGATCATCTGCTCGTACAGGACCGGACTGGTGGTGGGGCGACCGACCACCAAGGCTCGTACCGCCGGAGCGTCGAAACCGGTCGTGAGGACACCGTAGTTACATAGGGCGGATAGGTGTTCGTCGCGGAACTGTTCGATTAGTGCGCGCCGTGTCGCGCTGCGTGTGTCGGAGGTGACGACCTCCGCGGCTCGGCCGGCGCGTCGCAGTAGGACAGCCATTGCTATCGCGTGTTCCACGGTGCAGCCGAAGAACAGCGTCGGCCAGTCCGACGGTAGTTCGAGCAGTTGCTTCAGCAAAGCACGGTTCCTCGCGTCCGATTCACCGATCTGGCGGAGGAAGTCAGGGTGGAAGTCATCGAACTGAGCGAAGTGCGTTCGGTAGCTTTCGACGTCCTCCATCTGGAACTCAGGACCGGCATAGGAGAGCACCTTGTGCTCAGGCCGTGACAGGACATCTCGCCGACGGAGCTCGGACACGATGTCCTCACCCAAGGAGCGGGAACTGAGAAGCCTGCTGTGGAACCTGGCCGCCAGCTGGCGAGTCTCGGTGTCGACCCTTCGAAAGGGTGTGGCTGTCAGTCCGATGAGGGGTACCGCGGCCTTCTGCCCGAGTTCGATCCCAAGGAAGCGCAGGACTCTGCTGTAGCTGGGGGCCAGCATTCGGTGCGCTTCGTCCACAACCACCGCGCCGAGGTTCTCGCGCAGCAGCTCGAGTTCTTGTTGCATGTCGTCGTTGGTGCCTCGAAGAACTGCGTAGAGCTTCTGGATGCTGGCCACGACGATGTCGGGATCGCTCGGGACAGAGGCTTTCCCCCACAGTCGGGCGACCTTCATGGTTTGCCGTACCTGGTCATTGCGATGTCCGAGGTCTGTCCATACCTCACGGAACGCCTGGACCGCCTGCTCGCACAGTTCCTCACTCTGGGCGATCCAGAGAACGGCCTGACGGCCCTGCTGGGCGATGCGCCACTCGATGAGGCTCTCGACCGCGGTCCTGGTCTTGCCAGCTCCTGTGGGCAGGGTCAGAACACCGCGGTTGGCGCCCGGTGCCCCGGAAAGCACCTCCATCACCTGCTCCTTGAGGTCCAGTTGGAAGTCCTCCAAGTCTCGGAGAGGTACAAAAGGAGCAACTTCCAGAGTGTCCGGCTCCCGTGGGCTTCCTGGCAGGCCGGCAAAGGTAGGCGGTATGTCGAGGACTCGCACGAAGTGGCGAGGCCAGCTCTTGCCCGGCTTCCACGTGCGCTCCGCGATCTTCTTGGCCTTCGCTCTGCTCCCCCCACGGCTGCGTTCGCCACCTCGGTAGTCGTGCAGGCTCTCCAGCTCGTCCTCCGATGCGGAAAGCGCAAGCCGTTCCCGTAGCGTCCTGGACTCGAGAAGGCCGAAGCCCGACCTGTCGACCAGGAACTCGGCAAGCTCGCCCTCGGGAAGTTTTGACCGCAGCCTTCCGGATTCGTTCTCAACTGCCGCGATGATCCACTCCACCGACTTCTTGGAACGAGATCTCCCACCGCTCTCAAGGTCCTCGATCACCGCCCGCAGATCCCGTGAGGAGAGACGCCGACACAGTACTTGAATTGCCTGGGAGCGGTCCTGCTCGCTCAACTGGCCGAAGGCTTCCACCGAACACTGTCTCCTGGACCAACTAAGAGCCGCCTGTCTTGAGTGTTCACAGACGGTCAAACGGTGCAGTGGGGGGTTATGCCAGTTTCTCACGGTCAGCGGGGTCTCTCTTCCAGGGTGAGCCTACTGATTGGATGTCAAGCTGCCGCAAGGGCGGCCCGATGCTTTGCCCTCGCCCGTTGTTCAGCGACCTTCGGCGCTTCGCTGGACAAGGGTGGTGGCTCTAGCCAGGTCCCCCGGGAGCGGATCTGTACCTTCAGAGGGCCCGTCCCCAGACAGTGGATTTCCCGAACGTTACGAGCGAGCCCGTTGCTCAGCTCGACTGTGTTCGGATCGACCTTGAGTGTGAGCACGAGAGTGTGGCCACGTTCTTGATCCGGCGGTAGGCGGTGCTGTGCAGTGCAGTTGGAACTCCCTCTGCACTTCGTCAGAGGAGATCAACAGGGCATCGAGATCGGCGTACAGATCCCGCAACCGCTTCGGCCTCATTGTGGATCTGCCGGGCCGACCTGACCTTCGCCTCCGCTCATGGCATCCGCGGTCGTTGCCTGGGCATGCGGCGTTTCCGCGGAGGCGACAAGCTGCATGGCCAGAAACCTACCGCCGAAGTTTCGATAGCTCACCAGGTCGATCCGGCGGCCGATCTTCTCCACAGCATGCGCATCGAACGGGGTGAAGTCCCCAGTAGGACACACCAGTCGTGGATTGCTCCGATCGACCCGGCGGCTTGGTTCACCCAGCCGGTCTTTCACCAGGCACTCGTGCCGATGGTCCCGCAGCAACGCCAGATACCAGGAGACCCGCGTGATCACTGCCTTGCCGGTCGACCTCCTGTACTCGACGATCGACGCATCGTTCACCGACTCCCCCGTTTCCCCGTCGGCCTGGGTTTCCCTGTCGGTCTGGATCGAATAAACGATTCCGGCATGCGGGTATTCTGGTCAGGGCGCCGTGCCTCGACCAGAGCGCGGGCTGAGGGGCGAGACCCTTGGGTGGGACTGGAGGAATCGCACGTCCCACGGTGTCGCCCCTGCCTGCCCCTGAGCGCTCATCCCGCCTCGCGGCCGTGGCGCCTGGGGCGGAATAACCCGTCAGTAGTAGTTACGCAGTCCCCCCTCTCCGTGCCACACGCGTCCCTTATGCTTGAGCCCGAGGAGTGCACTAGGCCGTTCACGCGAAGTCAGGGGGGCTCCGTACACCTCCGCAGCTCGTACGAGCACCGACAGATGCATGGCAGGCAGAACACCGAGGTCAACGGCCTCTGAATCTTGCTTTGACCAGCCATTGTGTGATGTCCTGGTGCTCGTTTGTGTCGTTGTGACGGAGGTCGGACTGTGGGTGGCTACTACGGTGTGCCTCTTGAGCGGAGCGATCCACTGAAGCTCGGCCCGCACAAGAACAGCTGCACCGCAGAGGACTTCGGGAAGTGGCTGAAAACCTTCGGTAAGGACAAGAGGCTTGCTGTTGATCTCTTCTCCGGGGCGGGTGGCCTGAGCTACGGCCTTCAGCAGGCTGGGTGGACGCTTGCTGCTGCAGTCGACTTCGACGAGCGAGCATTGGAAACCCATCGCGCGAACTTCCCTGGTCTCAGCCTGCATATGGACCTTGGGGACCCGGCCAAGCGCAGGGAGCTCCTCGAGCTGCTTGAGCCAGCGGACATCGATCTGGTCGCCGGAGGGCCTCCGTGCCAGCCCTTCAGCAGGGCTGGTCGTAACAAGATCCGGAATCTCGTGGCCAACCACAACCGGGATCCGGAGGACCACCGTAAGAAGTTGTGGCGCTCCTACCTGGACGTCGTGAAGGAGATCCGTCCCAGGGTCGTCCTCATGGAGAACGTCCCGGACATGGGTCTCGGCGATGACTTCTCCGTGATCCGCACGATCGAGGAGGAACTGGAGGAGCTTCACTATGCAACCCAGGTCCGGCTCGTTGATGCGTGGAGCTACGGGGTCCCCCAGCACCGCAAGCGACTCATACTGCTGGCGAGGAAGGACGTTGATCAGTTCGAGTGGCGCGCCCCTCAGTCTGGCCGGACCACGCTCCGAGACGCCATCGGGGACCTCCCCGAACTCGAAGTTGTGCCGCTGGAGCGAGTCGGGGGGCGCGAGATGGCTTACAGCGAGCCCGGCGATATCTCACCCTTCGCCAAGAAGATGCGTAAAGGCGCGCCGGAGGGTCTGGTCTGGGACCACATGACCCGGAGGGTCCGGGAAGACGATCATAGGATCTTCGCCGTGATGGACTCGACCACGCTGTACTCGCAGCTGCACAAGAAGCTTAAACCCGAGGAACAGCAGTTCCAGCGGTACAAGGCCGACCAGTACACCGACAAGTACAACAAGCTGTCCTGGGACGAACTCAGCCGGACGATCACTGCTCACATCGCCAAGGACGGCTACTGGTACATCCATCCCGAACAACTGCGTACGCTCACGGTGCGGGAGGCAGCTCGCATCCAGACCTTCCCTGACGGCTTCCGTTTTGCGGGTACCCGAAGCGATGCGTTTCGCCAGATCGGGAACGCCGTGCCGCCCATGCTGGGCAAGGCAGCGGCGGAGGTTCTCAAGCCGGTCAAGGGGGCCAAGCCTCCTGCGGACGGTGGGCTAAACCCTCACTGGCAGCAGGTTCGCCAGGCACTCACCAAGTGGGCGCTTGAGCGGCGCGAAGTGAACGACTGGTACGAGTTCCCCGGCGCGGAGCCTGTGCCGTTCCATGCTGCCGTGGCGGCTGTGATCTCCGGAACCAGGATGAAGCCGGAGGAGCGAGCCGTCCTGATGGCGACGGTGCGGCGGTCCAAGCAGCTCACGGCGACGGGCTTCCAGAAGCTGATCGGCGCGGCTCCCAACGCCGTCGTGCGAGCTCGCATCGACCGTCTGGAACCGCTGGTGGACCAGCCTGCGGCCTGGAAGCAGAGCAACCAGTTCGAAATCCCCGCGAAGCTCGCTATGAAGCCCGCCGAGGAGTCGCTCTACAGGTTGCTGATCGGCGATGACATCATGTTGGTGGGGCAGGGCACGATCCGCGTAGCGGCCCGGATGAACGGGGCTAGGACGGATCACGAGAACCGCCTCAGCGAGGGCAGGGTCAATCTGGTGAAGCTTCTGGGCGCGGGCAAGTATGCTCCGCTTCGGATGGCTGCGATCCGGCTGATTGGCTCGGAGCTTTGCCGGGAACGGCAGACACTCTGTGCGGAGTGCCCGCTCGCCACGCTCTGTCCTCGTCAGGAAGAGACGCCGACGATCTTCTGACCTCCTGCCGTCAGCAGGGTCGGAGGGCAGCGGGCGTGTAGCGGTGGTTCCTGCACGGGCGACCTCTGCCACCCGCTGCGCCGCAGCCTCGGAGTCCTTTCGGATCACACATTCCCAAACCCGGATTACCTTCCAATCTGACTCCCGGGCTGCCTGGTCATTGTGCAGGGGCGCGGGCCTGGTTGGTCTGGATCTTCTCGGCCCAGCGTGACGCGTTCGGGCCGCGGAACTCACGAGCCCCGTGCTCTGGACAGCCGTGCCCAGCACCCGTTGACGAACACGGCCACGTGGGGCTTCGGCAGGACGAAGTCCGCGGTACACCGGGGCGCCACACGTCGCTGCAGGCGGAAATGGAAGCTGAGCTGGTGCAGGGCGCGGCCGGGCGCTACCTCCGGGGCCGTGTCACGCACACGCCGACCCTTCAGGTGTTCGCCCTTCTCCGTCTTCATCCAGCTTCTGTCGGCTTCGTCACCACGGGAAGACATCTGGCTCCCACCTCGCTGCTCCCCTTCGGCACCATCTGTGACATGATCGCAGAGGGGCCGTGCACCTTGGACGGGGAAGTCACTGAACACTCGCACTTCCGGCAGGGGCGAATCCCAGACGTACCGCCTCGCTGCGTACGTGCAGCAGCTGTGCAGCCTGGGTTTCCGAAACCGACTCATTCACCTTCAGCTGCCGTCCCACCACCTGAAGCAGCTGACGCTGCCAGGGTTCCAGGGTACGCGTCGCCCTCGCCCACTGCTCGATGTCGGCCCACTCCTGCAGCGGGACCCTGGCGACGGCTTCTCGGGCCACGGCGGTGCCAGCCTCGTCGGCGTCGCTGGCAGGGCGATTCTCCAGAGGAAGATCCAACAGCTCGGCCTCCAGGGCCTGGGGCACCGTCCACCTGACCCGGGACACTGCCTCCCAGCAGGCGGGTTGCTTGGCCCACTCGCCGACGTGCGTGCCTCGGAGCGGGTTGGTCACAACGGCCATGACTCTTGGGCAGAGGTCGTCAAGAGCATCCGTGAGAGCCTTGGACACCTGTTGCCGGCGCCAAATCTCGTCGAGGTCGATGCGCTTTCCCACAGCCAGGGAGAGGCGTGCGACTGTGTACGTCGTGATGGCGCTCTTGTAACTGCCCGCATCGTGATCACGGGCGATGCTGTCGGCTGTTCTGAAGAGGATGGCTTTCGCGACGATCCGCTGGCAGTACGCCGTGTCCACGTGGACAGGCTGCTTGCGGAGGTTGATCATGAACTCGTTGAAGTTCTTCTGGGCTCCCCGGCTCACCAGGAACGGCAACTGCTCCCAGGAGTGGGTGTATTTCGCCAGATCCGCCTTCGTGAACTTCTGCCTTGTGGGCCAGATTGTCTTGAACCGCTTCTGGCCTGCAGCGCTCAAGTCGGCCAGTGCGTCGGCGTATTGTCCACGGGCCTTCTCGTAGAACCAGCGCGTCTCCTGTCCGCTGCCGTCAACGGCAGGAGCCCAGAGGGAACGGGTGACCCGTTGCACGTCGACGTGGAACTCGTGGTTGGAGCTGAAGTCGACGGCGGTCACCTTGTTCTGGGTGTTCGAGTACTGGGAGATCATCGGGACGATCTCCATCAATCTCTCGGGTGAGACCACCGTGAGCTTCATCTGCACGCGCACATTCGACAGGTCGGCCTTGTCCCGCTTCTTGGCATGGTGGAGCGAGGCTGTGGTCTGGCCGCCGTTCACGATCTGCAGCCCGTGAATACTCGAGATCCCGAGGTGCTGGCCGTCCGCCCCCTCGGCAAACTCCACCTCGGAGGCAGTGGCCGTGATGCCGTTGTTGTAGGCGAGGAAGCGACCGGGCGAATGCAGCAGCGACTCCCGGATTCCCTTATTCACCGTGCCTCTTGTCTGCAGGAAGGAGCGCACGTTGAGTTCGAGCAGGCGCGTGCCGTGCTCCGCGTAGAGGTCCGCGAGCCTGTCCCCGGGCAGAACGGCGAGCGCCACGGAGTGGTCCGCCTCCGTGCTCGGTGCGGAAAGGCAGGGAAGGGGCGGGTCGAACGTGACAACAATGGGCTCGCTCAGGGTGCCGGACGTCGCGTGTCGGTGCAGCCTGGCCAGGTCCCAGATCTCGTGGATGACCGGGATGCCGTCGAATTCGGTTGGGCTCGGGGCTGTCGACGTGCTGACGCCGTTGCTGAGCAGGAAGAGGCGGATTTGCATGACGTCGGTGAGGGCCTTCTCCACCGCGTCGCACATGTCGTAGACGTCCGACGACTCGTCGATGTGCTGACGCAGTCCGTTCTGGCAGCGACGCAGGAACGTCAGAAGCCGCTTGAAGCGAGACTCGGCCTGCGCTTTCGTGAGCCTGTCCTCCAGCGGCGACAGCCGGAATTCGGTGACGAAGAGGTCAAGCCTGCCGGAGTCCTCTCCTGCGCCGTAACCGTGCACCTCCAGACCGTGCGACCGGTGGTAGGCGGTGTAGGTGTTGGAGACGACGCCCGCCTCCTCAAGCTCCTCAAGCACACGCGCCGTGAACGCCTCCGGCGTGGTCGTGCGTTCGGCCTCCGCGGTCGCCAGGACGTCGCCCACGAGCTGGCGGGCATACGCACTCTGGTCGAGCTCACTCATTCTTTCCCCTGATCAGGTTGCCCACCCCGGCGTCGCTGAGGCGGTACTGGTCGAGCCCTGAAAGCGCCAGACTGTAGGAACAGTCGCTTACGCTGGCGGGCAGTTCGGACTCGACGACCCTGGGAAAGCCGTCGCGCACCTCCCAGAACCGCACGTCACGAGGTGTGTAGCGTGGTTCGTCGTACAGGTCCCGCTGGCCTGGCAGGTAGCCGGCCTGGATCAGCAGTCCGTCGAAACGGGCTCGTGCGCCCGGGTTGGCAAGTTGGTTCCGCACCTGGTCGACGAGTGCATTGAGGCTCTGGCCAAGCCCTCCGCGTCTTTCGTCGAGCATGACGAGCGCCAGCAGCAGCGAGGGGGTCCCTGCGTCGTCGAGTTGTCGCTCGCTTGCGATACGCACGGATCCAGCGTTCCTGGCGGTGGTCGTCTTGACCTCAACAGCCACGCACGGGCACTGGAAATCCTGGTTGGCGCCGGTGGGACCGGTCCAGGCGGCAACCGCCTCGGACTGTGGGAGTGAAGGCGCTATGTGTTCCCTCAGGACCAGGACTTCACCGAAGAGGCCGCGCCGCGCCTCGACTCCGAGACCGTCGCGGCCGACGGAACGCAGAAGGTTCTGCCAGTGACCGAATCGGCTGACAACCGCGGTGAGTGCTTCAAGACTGGTCAGTTCGTCCTTCGCGGTCGCGGCGATGTCCGTGACGAGCGGGGAGAAGACCTCCCGTAGGTCGTCCGCAGTGAGCACCACCTGCAGCTCGTACTGGTGGCGCGACAGGGAGGTGAGTGACAACTCGAGGCCGGCCGTCTGGGGAAGCCGTCCCAGGGAACGCACCACGCCCTCGGCGGCAGTGGCGTCCGCCTGGAACACCAGCATCCGCCGACGGCCGGGGTGGGAGACGGAAAGGAAGATGTCGTGAGGCGATTTCGAGTGGATGCGACGCATGGACCGGCCCGACGTGGCCTGGGGGGCGTCTTCCAGTTCGATCCAGTCGCCTTCGGTGATCGTCACTCGTCGTCCTCCTCGTCGTACGTCTCGATGTCCTCCTTGATCCAGATGTCGTTGACCACGTACTCGGTCTTCTTCTGGTTGCTGGAGCGGGGGAAGCTCACGGCGAAGCCGACCAACGGGGTCTTGGCGTCAAGGTCACCGAAGACCGGCGGCTTGATGGGGTAGATCAGCAGCAGGGGCTGGTCGGGACGCCTCTGGTACCGGATCTGCGGGCCGGCGGGCACTTTCGGGTCCCGCGGCTCGCCTTTGGGGGTGGTCTTTCCCTCGGCGGCCTTCTTGGTCCTGGCTAGAGCGATTGCGTACTGCTCCTCGTCCAAGTCCCGGCTCTCGTCGGTCGGGCTCAGCACTCGACGGATGGTGTACCGACCCTCACTCTCCGGATCGTTCAGCGGCTCACGTGTGACCATTCCGACGCTGTGTCCCGAGAGGTCCACAGGTGGCTCCGCAGGGTTCTTGCCCACCAGCCTCACGGTCCACCTCCCCAGCTCCCCAGCCGCGGCACACTTTCGGATGTACTCGGCGATGAACGCCGGTCGCACCCGCTGTGCCGCACGATCGGGCTGGTACTCCGCGAAGAACCCGGAAACGATCTCCTCCGGCGGGACGTCCCTCCAGACCACACTGTTGCCCGGTGTCTCCACCGAGGGGCTGGCGATGACGTTCAACCTGCTGACGAATGCTTGCAGCGTCTCGAAGTTCCGTTGCACGGCCTTCTTCGACAGGTTGAAGAGCACGGTCTCGGGGCCTTCGGCCGAATAGCTGAGCAGGACCTTTGTGCCCTTCCTCATCTTGTTGGCCGCGGTGACTCCGAGCCCCAGGGAGGAAGCCTTGACCTTGAGCCCGAACTCACGAGGAGTGAGGCGAAGGGCCGCCATCTCCTCCACCTCCCTGCGGAGTTCGTCCGTCGCTGCTGTGATCTCCACGTACGCCCTCTTCAGGGACGCCGTGGTGTACAGGCGGCAGAGGTCCTCGTAGCCCGGGCGGTATCCGAACCATCGGCCCATCTGGAGCAGGGTGTCGTAGGTCTTCGAAGCGCGGAGGTAATAGCTGATCGTGAGCCCTTCGAGGGTCAGCCCCCGGGAGAGCTTCTCGCCGCCGATGGCGATGACCGACAGCCCTGTCCTGCGGTGTTCGTAGTAGTCGAGGGCGTCCCTGGCCGCCCCGTTCACCGCCTTCACCTCGATCTTCCGCAGCGCCGGAAGGATGTGAGGGACCACCTCGTCCCAGGTGAGACGGACCGCCTCGTCCGCGGTGAAGTAGCGCGTGGTGGGGACGTAATCCGCCTCCCAGATGTTCCGGAACTCCTCCATCCGTATGCTTGCCGCGTCGCCGTGGCGGTCGCGGAGACTGTCCTTGACGAGGCGGAGGAAGTCGTCGATTTGGGTGCGGACGATGCCTTGGACGGCGGTGAACCGTGTGACGTGCACAAGCATCGAGTTGTGGTCGGTCAGCTGGCCGCGGGCACGGCGCGCAGCGCAGGAGAGCACGAACGAGTGGATCGCCTTCCTCAACGACGCAGGCAGGGTGTCGGCCGGCTCGTGACCAGACTTGTGCTTGCCCGGGAGCCAGCCGTCGGCGTCCTTCACATCATGGACCAGGGGAAGCGGCTCGACGTCGTCCTCCTCCACGTCGTCCGTTCGAAGACCGAAGACGCGATCCGGCCCGAGGTAGTTGGAGGGAGCACGCAGCGTGCGGATGAAGCCCTCGGGGAATAGGTCCGGTCCGTACTTCTTGTGGTTGGCATGCGGGTCTATGTAGATGTTCGCGTACGGAGTCGCGGTGTATCCGACATAGGAAGCCCTGTCGAAGCTGTTCAGGAGCTTGCGGACAGCGGCGTTGATCTTGGAGGGGTCGGTGTCGGCGTCCTTGGACGTGTTGATCGACGCGTTGTCCGCCTCGTCGTCGATAACGAACAGCGGTGCGTTGCGGACGATGTCCCGTCCGGTCTCGGGATCGTGCTGCCCGTGGGTGCTCGTCACCCACTCCCGCAGGTTGTCGATGATCTTGCGATGCTTCTTGATCACTAGGACGACGGGGAAGCTGCCGATGGGCAGGTTGGCCTTGGCTGCGGTCCTGCGGTCGAAGTCACCCTTCTCGGAGCTGTTGGTCAGCGACGCGCTGGGGAGCTGTTTGGCGTGGGACATGGCCCCGGCCCCGATGCGGCGGCGACTGGCCCCCGCCTCGTCCGAGCGCATCAGGTGCTGGCTGTCGAACCCGAGGAGCCCTTCGTCCACACGCAGTTGGGTCTGGCTGCGCAGGTCGTTGTGGATGCCGGCCAGAATGACGATCAGTCTGTAGCCAGCGTCAACCGCCTTGGCGGCGAGACCGATGTAGTGACCGGTCTTGCCAGACTGGACCTGGCCGATCACGAGGCCGGAGCGACGCCACGAACCCTCACGCCGCGGGTCCTCCAGCTCCCCCAGAACCTCGTCGGTACTCTCGTCGAGACGCCACACGACCCGGCGGGGCATGTTGCGCACGTCTTCGAGGTAGAGCCGGTAACGCTCCCAGAAGTCCCACTCCCGGTCGTTCTTCGCATCCGGCAACCACGCCCTGTGCCCTGTGTCGTCGTGCAGCCCGGACGACGTCTCCTGGTAGACGGCGACCATCTCCTGGAGGTCCTTCGTGAACTGCTCGCGGTCTAGGACTTTGCCCTGGGCGGCCATCATGCCCATGACGGCATTGACCGCTGTGATCACTTCCTCCGACGACGCCTGGCGGTTCACGGGCAACATGGCCAGGGCGACGCGTCGGGCCACGGTGAAGGTGTCGTCGGGGATGGTGCTCACGAACGGCCTCCGCAGGGTCTCTACTTGATGGGAAGTAAGGTGAGGGGCACCTACCGACAATCCAGGGATCAGGTGTTCCAGAAGCCCTGCATCTGGTCGAAGGGGGGCATGACTCGAATCCTGTCCCGGGCCGCGCTTGGGGAGCGTCCTTGGGTGACGAGCGACTTGAACACCTGCTCGGCCACCTCCACCGCTTCCGGCGGGGCCATGGATTCGCCCCCGAACGGAACGGGGTCGTCCTCGGAGTCCGTCTCATGGAGCGCGCGCAGCGCTGTGACTGGCACCGTCTCCTCCAGCAGGCGGATCAGCGCCCGTGCTTCGGGCGCCGAGTCACGCCCGTGCTGCAGCAGCTCGCGCACGAGTGGGTGGCTCCGGTTGATCCTGCAGTTGACCTGTCCGTTCTCTCGTTTGACGGTCCAGGCGTAGAGGAGCGGATCCCCATGGGTTCGTGCCGAAACCCTGCCCCGGTGTCGGAGCACCTCTGCGGCACGGGTACGGGTCTTCGCGGCGATCCGGCGCAGGTGCCGTCGCAGCGCAACGGGAGGCACAACGCTGGCCTTGCGGACATCGACGCCCCAGTCCGCATCCGTCTCGGCCGGGATGTCGATCGCGATCCGCGCCAGGTTGTACCTCTCCTCCCGGCGCATGCCCGCGAGTCCCAACCATTGCCCTGCGAGGATCAGCCGGTTGCGGCGGTAAACGTAGAACCCCTGCTGTCCCAGCCACCCGGCGGGGCCGGCAGCACGGGCGTGATCGTCCTCGGACAGGCGCTGCGCGCTGGGAAGTACGAAAGCCTCCACCCTGACCTGGTCCTCGGCCAGCGGCAGGTTCTCAACCGGCAGACGCTGCACGGACGGATGCGTGGCCATGAACGGGTCCCAAGGTTCGACCGATGTTCCGGAGACGCGGATGGTCCGCCTGCCCGATCCGGTGAGGAATCGTGCGAACACCATGCCCAGGTGGGACTCGGTGCGCTCGGCCTCATCGTAGAACTGCTGCTGCACCTTCTCGTCGTCCTCGCCCACACCCTCGGAGTGGAATCCCTTGAGACGTCGCCAGAGCACGATGGTGCCCTTGTCCGCACCGTCACGAAGACCCTCGATGAGGGCGGCGGTGTCCGGACCCGTACCACGGCGCAGCAGCCACTTGCCCGAGGTCTCGACGACGTCCAGGTCCCAGGTCCGGACGCTCCACTCACCGCCGTCGGAGCTGGCCACGGTGAGCTGTCTGGCCTGTGAGAACGAGGCGGACTTGAGCCCCACACCGAACCTGCCGAGGTCGGTACCCGTACGCAGGGTGCCCGGGCCTCGTGCCGCCACCGTCATCGCGGTCACGAGCTGGTCGCTCGTCATGCCGTCACCGTCGTCGACCACGGCGATCCAGGAGTCCCCTCCGGCCCAGGTGAACTCAATGTCGATGCGTCGTGCCCTGGCCGAGATGCTGTTGTCCACGAGGTCCGCGACGGCTGCCTCCAGCGAGTAGCCGAGCGAACTCAGAGAAGCGACCATGCCAGCCGGATCCGGCGCGGCGACTTCGTAGTCCTCGTACTTCACACTCATGTTCGGCGTCATGTCCCCGTTGGCCAGCGGTTGCGATGGGCGGCCGTCCGGGATTCCCATGACAGTGACGGGCATGGTCCCCGTAGCGGGGCCCTTCCCTCTTCATGCCACATCACCATGAGCGCGGATGCTCCACCCCGGACCGATGATAGTTGCAGGACGCTCAGAAGCGTCCATACATGGAGCATCGATGCTGCAGCCACTAATCGGTCATCCACCTCGTCAACCACCCCTAGCGGAAACGAGAGTGTCAATGCCCACAGACACGCCGAGGGCGTCCAAGCGCACTTGGCGACGTCCCACAGGAAGAATCTCTTGATGACCTCGAAGTGCGCGTCCTTGACCGGTAGGTCGGGCCTCACCAGTACCTTCACCAAGGTGCTGAGGTTGGGTGTCGTTCCCAGGGCCTGTACGTAGCGAAGGGACGTGGCGTGCATCTTTCCTGCACCGGGAGGGGGCGCAGGCAGAGCTGTTGAGGGGCACCGACGTACCAGGTCCAGTCGATCGACTCGAACGGTGGGTCGCTCCGCGGTTCGGCTGTCGCCGTGCCTGGTAGCCGTACGGAGCGGGTCGTAGATCCGTTCCGGCCCGGAGCGCCAAGCCGGGGGCCGCGCGGACACGGGCACGCGAGTCGGAGACGGTGTCCAGAAGATCCAGCTCGGGCCTCAGGGGGACTCCTAATCGTGCGTGACCGACGGTTGGCCGGGGTTCCACCCACGAAGGGGAGGAGGTGGGGAGGGCACCAGCCCAGTGCCCTCCCCACTGGTGTTCACAAGGTCGGATCCCAGTACCCGACCCTGGAGCCGTCCGGAGAGCCGAACAGGTGCCAGCGGGAGAGGTTCCGGTTCCAGGACTGGCAGGCGGTCTCGGGAAGCTGGAGACAGCCGTGGTCCGCGCCCTCGTTCGTGATCATGCAGTTCGGGTCGTACAGGCACGCGTCGTTGTCGACGGCACGGCTGACGACTGCGTCCAGATTCTGTTCGAGTACCGTCCGCATGGCGCCGAGGCTGAAGTCGCTGCCACCGTTGGGATAGATGGCGAAGGCTAGGTCGTACGGAAAAAGGTACTCGGACAGGCTCGTCTCGCTGTAGCCGCTGTCAACGGCCAAGGCTCGCAGGAGTTGGTGCGACAGGGAGTGGAGCAGACCGAACAGTTCGTGGACCGGGAGGTCCGGGTGTCCCGGTGCCGGGCGGGTTTCGTGCGAGAGAGCCTTGCCGTCGCTTGGCCCGAGCTGGTGCACCAGCCACCGGGCGACGCCACCGGCCTCCTCAAGAGTGCTGCGGCTGACGAGTTCGTTGCGGACGAGCCACCGGCTCACCCGTTCCCGGTCCACTGGGAAAAGCAGTGCCTCGGCCTCGGTGGGGTGGGCGTAGAGAAGGGTCTTTTCGGGGGCTCCTCGTACAGCACGTCCCCGGTAGGGGACCAGGTCCGCCTCCTCGGGGCTGAAGCCAGTCCGGCTGTAGCCGATCGCCAGGTAGGTGATCGGGAGATCACTGATCAGACAGGTCTCCTGGCCGAGACCTGCAGACGCGAGGACGCCGGGGTAGCGCTCGTACAGGGCACGGCGCTCGGCGTTGTGAGCTTCCCTCTGGAGACGGGGGACACCCAGGCGTTCCAGGTTCAGAACCCGACGGTAGGTGTGCAGCTCGGCTGCGAGTCCGCGCGCATCGTCGCTCTCTGTGTCGAGTCCGAGAGCCTTGCCCACCCGGTCCCGCAGGTGGTCCACCTCAACCGGCATGAAACGTGCCTGGAGCGCACGTGCCTGGTCGTGCAGGCCAGCCTCCTCCATCACACGGATGCTCTCGACGACCTCGCTGGGGACGTCGACCGTGTGCCCGTCCGTGAGCCGCCGGAACTCGTCCTCGGTGATCTCCCCAAGCCACCAGCCGAGCACGGCGGGCGTGTACAAGGGGTTGCTTTGTCGGGTGGCCTCTTCGGTCGTGGTCACGTTGACGAGTGTCAGGCCCTGGCCGACATGCGCCGTCCCCGCTGTGTGGAGCAGGGGGCTCATGAATCTGTCCGGATAACTGCACGAGGAGTTGCTGCAGCTCCACTGCACACCCAGAGGGAAGCCACAGGTCATGCACTCCCACCGAAAGTCACGGAACCGACTGGGGCGGTCATCGAGCCTGAACCCGGTGTGTCCCCTGGGACACTTGCTTGGTGGGTACATGGGTGACATCTCGCCACACTTGTGCGCGAAGATGAACTGGAGCTGCCGGTTCCCCACGGGGTTACCGCAGGCGGGGCAGGCCGGCGGCCAGTCGTCCGTTCCGGGTCGTGGATCACTGGCCGTCCAGACGTGTCCGCAGTGGCCGCTGGAGCAGCGCACAACCCGGGGCCAGATGCGGCAGAAGACCTTGCCAGGGACCACGACCTCGTAGTGGCGATCGGCGAGTCGGTCCTCGTCTCCGGGGAACTCCGGCGCCCGGTCGGATCCGGTGGAGAATGCTCGGCCGGCGGCCCGCCACCTGCGCACGAACCGCATGGCTTCCTGAACCAGGTGCTCGCGGTCGAGGGAGGGGCCGTCGAACTCCTCGTCACGCCCGAACTGCACCACTTGGGCCGTGTAGCCGCCGCGATGGTCGAAGGTCTGGCCGGGGCGGTACCGGTAGAGAACCTGGCCCCGGTCGCGGGCCATGTCGTCGTTCCTGGGATTGAACGCCATCATGACCTCCGGCTGTCGGACACGATGTGGAATGGGATGCCCTCGGACACGTCACGGAGACTGGTCATGGGCCTGTACTCAAGGCCCAGGTAGTCGCCCGTTGCGCGGTATCCTCGGTTGTTGCCGCCGGCGAGACCGGCGGAGGCGCCAGCGGAGCGAAGGCTGGCCAAGGCGTGTTCCACCATGTCCTCAAGGTCGCTGCGGAGTTCCTGCGCCTCGGGGCGCTGCGACTGGAAGACCGCGTGAAGCGCCTCCAGCAGCTCGGTGAGCTGGGCCCCCTCGAGCCCTCCGCCGGACGGATCACGGAGGGCGGCCTGCATTTTCGAGAGGTCGTGCAGGTGGCTCGGTGCGTTACCCGCGCGCCACCAGTCGCGGTTGGCGATCTGGAGGAGATGCCCCATCAGTATCCCCGGGAGGGTCTTGCGGACCGCAAACCGGCTCCACCGGTTGATGGCCACCGGTTCGACCATACGGTCCAGGTACTCGTGGAACTTGCCGTGGTACCGGTAGTGCGACCGGTCCCGTTCCCTCACCGGGTTGAAGAGCATGAACACGAGCCCGTGGTAGGCGCGGCCGACTCGCGACGAGGCCTGGATGTACTCCGCCATGGACCTGGGCATCCCGTTGAACAGCATGAGGTTCAGCCGGTCCACGTCGACCCCGTGGCTAACCATGCTGGTCGCGACGACCATGCCCGTGCTGCCGTTGGTACTGCCTAGGTCGTCCAGGACGCCACGGACCTCGTCCAAGCGCGTCTCACCCTTCAGCTCGGCCACACGGAGATCTGGGAAGCCCTCCCTGCGCAGCGCCTCGTTGACCTGGGTGTCCAGCGAGCGGCGGATACGACCGAAGTCGACAAGGGTGGTGGCGTACGTGAGGCTTGTCCGGTACAGGTCCACCACCGCGCGAAGCTCCTCCTCCGGCCATTCTGCGAGGCTGAGGGGAAGATCGCGGCGCTGGTCGAGCTTCCACAGAGCCCGGTGCGCGGATGTCAGGATCCTGACCAGTGTCATCTCCGCCGTCCCTCGTGTCGGCATGACCCCGACGAAGCGGCGGAGGGGGAGGCTGCGGTCGAGACGCCAGTAGAAGCTCTCGTCGAGGTTGGGCCCGGGAAGCGGCACCACCACCGACCTCAGGCCGAAGAGGTGCTCGCTCTGTCGGTCCTCGCCGCGGATGGTCGCGGTGGTCGCGACCACCTTCATGCGGACGCCCCGTCCGTCGGGGCGGTGCTTGGACGTCAGAGTGCGCTGTACCTCCGCCAAGAGCCCCTCGTAGTGCCCTGAGAACGCTCCGAGCTCCTCGTTGACCATGTGTAGCTCGTCGATGATCTCCAGCGAGGGAGACGGGTCGTAGAGGGGTTTGTCCAGGGCCTTGGGAGGCGACTTCGGGTGGCCCGGCGCATGACGCTCGTGGCACTTCCCACCCCGACCGAACCCGTGGGGAGGGCACCAGCAGTCGACGTCGCCGAACAGCGCGCCGAACCGGTCCGACAGCCCGATGTTGGCGAGCTTGTCCAGGGTGCCGACCACGACCGTGGGCAGGTAGCGGTAGATCTCGGTGTCGACCACGACAATCGGGAGGACCTTCCCGCACTGCTCGTTGCCGCAGACATGCTCCAGCCTGAGCCGCTGGGGATCAGGGGGCGGGATGTGCACGGACCGTTCACTACAGTAGGGACAGTCGTGCACGAGTCGATACGCGTGCCGCTCCTCCTCGCTCGACCGAAGTCGGTCAAGCATGCGGTCGGACGTGAGTGAGTTGGGAGTGTTGCCGCCGCCGGCGTAGAAGCCGATGAAGAAGGGCCACCCTGGGTCGCCGCCGACCTCCCTGAGCCGGTCGGCGTTCCGGTCCCGGACGGTGTCCGCGGCAGCGACGACGTCAAGTTGCCGCTGCGTCTGCTGGAGTGTCAGCAACCTGAGGGGGAACCGGCACCAAGCCGAGACCCCGACCTTCTTCCCCCTGGCCCGGTCGTAGAACATGCACACCAGCACCAGACCGAGATACGCCTCGGTCTTGCCCCCTCCGGTCGGGTACCAGACGACGGTTGCCGCCTCGGTCGGATCCACGTCTCCGTCGTCACCCCAGAGCCCTGGGGTGAAGAGATGCTGTGGGTGCTCCCGCCAGGCCAGGGCGCCCAGCTGGCTGACGATGGCCACGAGCTGGAAGAGGCGCCACCCCCGGCTCGGCCGCTTCCGACGATGGTTGAGTTCCGTCATGGACTCGTTCGCGAGCTGGAAGGCCGTCAACAGACGCTTGTCCTGTTGCAGCCACGCGATACCGTCGCGGAATCGCGCAACCTCCAGTTTGGCGGCCCGTCGGTCGGCTTCCTTCCGATAGGCCAGCTCAGGCCTGTCCTGGAGATCTGCCGTGTCCCAGACGGGAGCGTCCAGATATGCCTCCATCTCGTCGGCGAGATCGTCGAGAACCGGAATCGGGTCGGCGGCGAGCGTCGCGTAGCCCCAGCGTTCGTCGGTCCGGGCCACTGCGCGGTGGGTGTCATGCTCCGGAACGGGCACACTGCGCACAGTCACGAGTTGGCCTTGGTGCCACCGTGACTCCACACCGCAGTTGTTCGCGTACGCTCCGAGCTCCCCGGAGTAGCGGTAGGCGTCGGCACCGAGGTCCATCGTGATGGGCAGCAGCAGGTCGCCCTCGACCTCCAGCCCTGCGCGGAACAGAGCGTTGTCCCTGGCCTCGTCGCGGCGTTTACGGCCGGCGTTGCTGCCCCGGCCCTGGACGGTCACGACGGGATCGGTGGCGAGGTTCTGCAGCGTCGCGGTCACACGGAGCCGTCCGGACGCGACGGGCCTCGACGTGACGACGACGTGCGCGGCGGGGGACGGCACCACCGGGTCACCGCCCACCTCCCGGGTCAGCCACTGCTCGAAGGCCCCGTCGTCCGCCATGGCGGCGGGAGGCACCAGTCGCTCTCTGCGGTCGCTCCCGACGCGGCGGTCGATCCGGGGGTCCCGGAGGGCATGCTTGACGGCCTCGTCGAAGGCGTGGCGGAACTCACGTTCCAGGGTCTGGCGCAGGCCAGCCTCGTGCCCCAGGACGATCTCGACCGGCCCGACCGTAACGCCGAGCCGTTTGAACAACGGCGCCAGCCGGTACGGCTCCTCGCGCTCACCGGCCCACTCCAGCTGTTGGGCGCGGGTCGGCAGGACTGCGTAGTAGAACGACGCCCGTGCCTTGACGGTGATGGAGCTGGCGTTTTCGGCCTCGAACTCGAACCCGAGGCTGTCCGGAGTCGTGCGGCCGTATCTCGGGGCGGCACCGCCCGGTTCGACGGTGTGCGGGCCAAGACTCTCCATGAAGTAGCGAGCGCTCGGAGGCTCGCCGAGGCAGATGTCGCCTTGGGCTTCCCCGGTTGCATCAGTGACCACCGCGTGTACGAGATGATCGACGAGGGCGGTCTGCTGGGCGACGCTCGGCTCAAAACGGGGCGTGGTCATCGCGCCTCCCCGTCGGATCCGAAACGCTCCGCCAGCGGCGGAGGAGAAAGGGGACGGGGGTGCCTGCTTGCACATGCAGAGGGAAACGAGAGCCGAGACGGCTCAGAAGTGCGTGCCGGTCGTGGCAGACATGCCAAATCGGCCCGCAGGACATGGGTGTCCACGGGATCTCCAAGGTCCGCGAGTCAGAAGTCGCCATGGCACGGCGCCATGGCCGGTCGTCTTCTGCTTCTCCGAACCTCAGCAGCATCGAACGGGAGCCTCTGAAGTCACAAGCGAGTATGCCAAGTTGATCGAATCTGTCTTGATTTAGACTGTGCTTTGCCGGATTCTGACGCCGGTTGGATGGTGTGAGCGCTGCACGGCGGCGGGGGTCACGTCCCTGCCGGGCGGCGGGGTCACCGGGGACGTGGCATTTTGGGGCCGTGATCAGGGAACCTGCGGAAGTCCGGCTGGGCGAGGGCGGAGCGGTTGAGATTCCCCTGGGGATCCTGGCTGAGGCTGGTTTGGACTCCGGGGCCCAGGTCTACGGCGGTGGCGGGCGGGCGGGTCGCCCTGCGTCGGCAGAACGCGCCGCCCAGCGGTTCAGCACCCCGGTGACTGTGGGTGGCCAGCGCTACCGTAGATCCCCGCAAGCGAGTACTCGGGATCAGGCAGTTCCAGGGTTCTCCCCACCGCCGTGAAGTTCTTCATCGCCCGACAGATTCTCTACCGCTTCATCATGCGGTACACGAGATGAGTCGTCGATCTTCCCCCGCTCGCATTCAGTGACCATGAGGGTGTCTTCGAGTACCGTCAGCTCCCGCCCGCTGATCAGTGAAGCTGTGGGGGCGGTGTCGTGGGCGAAAATGATGCGAGTTTCGGAGTAGTGAATCTTGTGTAGATTCCTGACGTGCTGCGCTCCTTGCTTGATCGCGGGTCAATGTCCTGTGACGGCCTCGATCAGAAACTCCTCCCACTCGTCCCTGTTCCTTTGGTCCATGCGTGGATTCGTCTCTTGACCCCAGGCGTGAACGGAACGCTCATCTTGAGCATGCTTTTCCGCCCCGGGAAGAGACCGCACAGGACATCCAGGGGACCTCCGAGTCGCCGCCAGACTTTCTTAATGGCGCGCTTCTCGTTACGTGCCGATACGAGAACGGCGATGTTCTTGCCGTCTTGTGGCGATGCGATCGGCGTGCCGCTGAACTGCCGTGTAGCTTTCGGCTTAACTTCATCTACGGCCCGAGTCAGGGTTATATCAATTGCGTGCAGAGGCATGGGGGCTCCAGGTCAGTAGAGTGAGATGGGGCCGTCGGGGAGCCAGCCTTCCACATATCCGGAGATCAGAAGGGCCACGCCTTCAGGTGAGACGTCTCGATGGCGAGATCTGAGCTCGCTGATTTCCCATCGAGCGTGTGACGGAGACATCGCCTGAAACGAGTCCGACTCTTTCGTGCTGATCCTCACGATGAAAACGCGGGAAACCGTGCGCTGGTCATGTTCCCAGCAGTCGGACTTCCGCGTTTCACGAACGCCATAGAGGGATCCGAAGTGAGGATTCTCGATGTGAAATCGCTCGGCGAGATACCGAGCGGCCCCCTCCATGAAAGGGGCGCCGGCGGCGAGCAGTGTCTGCGGCACCGTCCAGCCGCCGCAGCATCCGCCGCACAGCATCAGGCGATCCTGGTCGTCCAGGAGGAGCAGGAGGACGCGGCGGTCGGCGATTGACGGGGCATGGGAGGTTGCCATGCGGCCAGGCTGTCGCCTCGCTACTCAAGTAGCAATCTGGGTGCCGTCCCATGGGTGACAGGTTCACTCGGGCAGTGCCAGATGCGCGCCGCGCGCTGTGCCTGCCTGCTCCCGCTGGCGTGCACAGTTGCGCCGATCTCGGGCGCTGTACTGCACTCTGTGCACACGTCATGAGCTGCGAAAACGCTGAAACGGCGTTTGGGATTGGGGGCTGCCGCGTTTTGGGTCGTCGCATGCCACCAGGCTTGACCTGCGGCGACGGAATTTCCCACACATCCCACGGAGGCCCGGCGTCGGGGCGGCATGGTGGTGCCGCCGCGTCGCACCGCCACAGTGTAGCGGGTCGTGCACTTGGATCGTTTCGGGTGCTCCGGGCCGGCGAGGGCTTGGGGCCGGGCTGCTCCCGGCCCCAAGCCCTCGCCCGAAGCCCCGCCCCTCAAGCCCCGGACCGAAGGGCACCGGCCGTCTCAGTCCTCCCGTTCGAAGGCCGCGATCGGGTTCTTCAGTGTGCCGATGAGCTGGAGGGCCCCCGCCGGGTCCTGGAGGTCGACCATTTCCCGG